>CAIQNN010000040.1 GCA_903873185.1 uncultured Actinomycetes bacterium | reverse complement strand
CACCAATGGAACGATCAAGAGTGGATGAGCGCGCGCACTAATTACCAGCCTTGGAAGGCACCGATTTCAATCTACGAAATGCATCTCGGTTCTTGGCGACCCGGCCTTTCATATCGAGAACTGGCCGTAGAACTAACTGCCTACTTGTTAGAAGAAGGTTTCACCCACGTCGAATTCTTACCGGTCATGGAACACCCATTTGGTGGCTCATGGGGCTATCAAGTTACCTCCTTCTTTGCACCGACTTCACGTTTTGGCTCCCCCGATGATTTTCGCGCTCTAGTTGATGCCCTTCATGCTGCTGGAATTGGCGTGCTTATGGACTGGGTACCTGCACATTTTCCAAAAGATGAATGGGCGCTGGCTAAATTTGATGGCACCTCGCTATATGAGCACGAGGATCCCCGCCTGGGTTATCACCCAGACTGGGGAACTTTGATCTTTAATTATGGCCGAAATGAAGTCCGAAACTTTCTGGTAGCCAGTGCCCTTTATTGGCTTTTAGAATTTCATATTGATGGCATTCGCGTTGATGCCGTTGCCTCAATGCTCTATTTGGATTATTCGCGCAAAGCTGGGGAATGGTTACCCAATAAATTTGGTGGCCGCGAAAACCTCGAAGCTGTTGCATTTATGCAGGAAGTAACGGCCACCGCTTATCGCGAAGCGCCAGGCATCATGATGATCGCCGAAGAGTCCACGGCATGGGGTGGCGTCACCAAGCCAACTGCCGACAACGGCTTAGGTTTTGGTTTCAAATGGAACATGGGTTGGATGCACGATACTTTGGAATACATCCAACATGAACCCATCCATCGGGCTTTTCACCATAATGAAATCACTTTTGCAATTCTCTACGCCTGGAGCGAGAACTTTTTACTTCCGCTATCGCACGATGAAGTCGTTCACGGCAAAGGTTCCTTGATCGCCAAGATCCCAGGCGATCGCTGGCAGAAACTAGCAACACTGCGCGCACTCTACGGATTTATGTGGGCTCACCCTGGAAAGAAACTTCTCTTCATGGGCTGCGAATTTGCCCAAAACGATGAATGGAGCGAGTCCAAGTCATTAGATTGGCACCTAACAGATTTCCCCGAACATCGCGGCATCCAATTAGCCGTAAAAGATATGAACCACAACTACGTTGCCAATTCCCCGTTGTGGCAGCGCGATGTCTCTGCCGAAGGTTTTAGTTGGTTGAAAAGTGATGACAGCGCTGGAAATACTTTGGCATTCGCCCGCTGGGATGAAAAACGCGGTGCCGTTATCGCGATTACGAACTTTTCACCTGTTCCCCAAGAGCGATACACCATCCCTATGCCTACAGCAGGAACATGGCACGAAATTCTGAACACTGATGATTTAAAGTACGGGGGTTCTGGCGTAATTAATTCGGAAGTTATAGCAACGGCGGATCCACTTCACGGCTATCCAGCATCTGCAACACTTCGATTGCCACCATTGGCAACAATTTGGTTGGCTCAGAAGTAATCGGCGGTTAAGCTTTTTGAATTTCCGATCGTCCTAAATTTGCCACAAGCGCGACGAAAATCAACATAATGCCCGGTACGACAAGCGCCCACATGACTGATGTTGCTTGGGCGATCCACGCAATTCCAATTTTTACAATAAAGATCAGCACCGTATTTACTAACCCCAATTGAGCGACAACAACGCTGCCTGGCAGGCTGGATCGGCGACCTGCGATTCCAAAGAAAGTCGGCCCAAAATGCGAACATCCCAGCCCCGCAAAAATAAAGGCCAATAAGGTAACGGTGTATCCGAGCCCCTTATGGCTGTGGGATAGCCAGGTGCCGAAAGTAATCAGCACGACAAAACCAACTCCGCCAATAAGTGGACCCCACCACATCCAAAACTTCTCTGGCTTTATCAAGAGCAATCGATGAATGGTAAAACGGCCAGAAATCATGGCAACCATGAAGGCGATATACGCCAAAATACTTACCGCTTCGCTCATACCGATCTGTTCTTTGGCAAAAATTGTGGCCCAGTCATTGCTCGCAAACTCGATCATCAAAGCACAAACCAGTCCAAATGTGATGATCGGTTCAAATTTGAATGCGGCCAAAATCGAAGCCGGTGAAATAGTGAGGGTTGGGTCTTTGACCCTATTTCCTATAAGGAAGTTGTCCCGAAGATTCCATATCGTGCGTTGAGTAGCAAGCCAAATAACAATCATCATTACATCAATGTGCCAGGCCAGGGAGACTTGGGAGGTAATAAAGAATGCCAGAATCGCAGTGCCTAGCGCTCCTGTACTCCATAGGCCGTGAAGTCGGGGAATTAGTACTAAGCCGGTTTGATCTTGACGATGTAGCGCCTGCGCATTTATCGAAATGTGGTACATGGATAACGCAGATCCAGCCACAATATTTATTACTAGAAAATACCACGCGTTGTGCAGGTGCGGCATTACCGCCACCGCCGCATACATAACGGTCGAGCTAACTAATAGAACCTTTTGCGGACCCAATCTGTGGACAACGTGGCCGCCAAACATCAAACTAACTAGCGAACCTAAGCCACCTAAACTCAATAGCGTGCCAAAAGTTCCATTTGGAATATTTAGATTTGCCTTTATTTCAGGATTTCGAGGCGCAATCGCCATAATTCCCAGCCCAAACAATAAGAACAATAATTGCAGGTTGCGACGTTCAGTCTTCGACATATCGTTAGAAGAAAATGCGCTCAAAATAAGGCACTGGCTAAAGCTTGACGGGCTTTAATGAGAATCGGATCTTCTGGATCGACCAACGAAAAGAGTGCTAACAGATGATCCTTCGCGATCTTTTTCTCTTCGGCACCACTCTGCCTGATAAATGAAATTATTCGATCAAAAGCCAATTGATTTTCGCCATGCATTACTTCTAGATCGGCGGCCAAAAGAGCCAGCTTCAAACTGGTTGGCTGAGCAGCTGATTTGGCATAAATATCTTTAACCTCCACACCCAAGGTGCGAATAAAGAGTTCAGTTTGAGCTAGCCCTAATTTGGCGAGCGGATCAAAGGGTGATCTAGCCAACCATGCTTCATATGCAGCTTTGGCGGCAGTGAAATCACCAGCTTCAAGGGCCGCCATCGCGATCTCTTCTTCTGGTTCGGCAACTGGCTCAGGAATTTCTGTGGGAATGGGCGCGGTGCCAATTCCACGTTCGGCGGCCAAAGTCAAAACCTTTTCGATTACCAAACGAATTTGTGCCTCGGTAGGTACCGATTCAAAGAGCGGAACTAATTGTTCTTGAATGATTGCAATTGCCAAAGGCACCGACTGAACTTGGAGGGCTTGACCGACCGCCGCCTCGGAATCGACGTTTACCGACCCAAATCGCCACGGCGCTTGACCTGTGGCTGCCTGATCAGCGGTGTGTGCAGCCGCCATGAGTTGGAGGACTTGTTGGGATTGAACGCTACGCGGGGACCAACAGACCAAAATAACTACTTCGGTATTGGATACCGCAAGAAAATCTTGCATCAAATTTTCCGCGGTTACGGGAATACCGATGCCACCGGTTGGACTGCTCTTAGGCTGCGCTAGCGCCGATAAATCCACGGCGCGAGCCAGATTTTTCGGAAGTTGCGGCGAACTCATGGCGCTATCTTGCCAAAGTTATCGCTAGCCACCTAAACGAGATGTGAATCCAAGGCATCGGCCGAGTTAACGCCAGAATCCGTGCGGAACGGCAAAATAGTTGCGACGTAATCGGCCACAGCCTTGTCGGTCCCAACATCGCGTCCGGCCTTTTCGCCCAGGTACCAGCGATGCTCAAGGATTTCGTGGAACATTTGAGCAGGCTCAACCCGACCACGAAGCTCTGTTGGAATCAGATCAATCACGTAATCAAAGACTTCGGTCAGCCAGCGGCGAGCGCTCTCTTCAACTGGCGGCAGTGGCTTCTTCTCGCGCGATCGGAAGCGATCAAAGGAGGCAAGCAGGCGTTTGGCCTGAAGTTCCTCGGCATGGATTCCTAAGATTTCAAAGAGCCGATTTTGGTGATAGCCAGAAGCTACCAATTTCGGTTGGAATTTGAGAATGCCCATCTCGCCATCGATCTGAACTTCTACCTCTTCGACAGCAAAACCCAAGTCTTGGAGCGAGCGCATAGCTCGTTCTACGGCATGTCGATCTGACGGATCGAGAACTTGAGGTTCCTTAAGCATCTGCCACAATCTGCGGTATCGCTTGATCACAGTATCGCTAGCGCGGACCGGATCCATGCCTGGATGAAGCAGGCCGGCACAAGCTAAATCTTCTAACTCTGCCGCGACGTTGAAGTGCGCTATCTCCAGGTCGTGCTCGCGCTGCCCATTGCTAAGGGATTGATGAAACTCTCCGGTTTCGGCATCGACTAGATATGCCGAATATTCGTCGGCATCGCGGCGAAAGAGCGTATTTGAAAGGGAGCAATCGCCCCACCAAAATCCCAACAGATGCAAACGCACTAAGAGCAGCGCAAGTGCATTGGTCATGTTGGTTATCTCGTGGGCAGTTATTGAATCGCTAAGGATTACGCGATAGGGCAATGAGAAAGGTAGATACCTGGTAACCAGGGCTGCGGGAAGTTCTTCGCCAGTTTGATCTTTCCGTCCTTCGACGACCGCGACCGGCTCAACTGATGGGGCGAAGCGCAGTGCAAGCTCGCGCAAAATCGTGTACTCGCGGTTGGCGAATTCTGGAACGGTCTCTTTAACTGCATAAACTTCAGAATCGGGCGCGCTGGTGGCGTGGATCAATCGAACAATATGGCGAGAAATTCCGCGCATATCGGTCAAGGTAGGGTCTTCTGGCCAATCCTCAAGCGGTGTGACCCAAGGCAGGAGTGAACAGGCAGCAATATCTTCGCCTAGCCCTAATATTCGAAGCCCCGTCATAGGAGAATTCTCCCTTACTTCTTCGCGCTCGCACCTTGATTCAGGTTAACGGTGGGTGAGAAATATGGCTCGATCGTGTTACATATCTCATCTTTGCCTCGCGATCACCGATAAAATGTAAATATGGCGCTCATTAAACCTACAAAGAAACTCAAACGATCTGCACCAGCCCCCGAAGATCTTGGTTCCTCGGGACAACCACTCGACATTTCACACCCCTTTTATTTTGGCTTCTTAGCCGCCGCCGGAGCGCTCGTTTCAATCACAATGCTAAAAGCGCTTGCTTCAGCCAGCCAAGTGTTTGTCCTGATTCTGTTGTCGCTCTTTCTCGCTGCCGGACTCAACCCAGCTGTTGAACTATTCCGAAGATGGGGTCTCACCAGAACTTGGGCGGTCTCGGCAATCGTGGGCATTGTTCTGATTTTTGTTAGCCTCTTCGCTTGGGTGGTCATCCCACCTGTTGTTCACCAGGTAAATGCTTTGTTGGCCAATGCTCCAGATATCGTCTCCAATCTAAAACATAATTCTTTAATAAATCGGCTGAATGAAAATTATGGCGTGGTCGATTCGTTGCAGAAGAAAGTCTCAGAAACCATTAAAAATGGTCAGTTTGTGGTCACGGCATTTGGCGGGGTACTTGGAGTTGGCCGCGCCGTCGTTTCTGGCGCGATTGCAACCTTAACGGTCTTGGTCTTGACCTTGTATTTCCTGGCTTCACTTCCGAAGGTAACAACGGTGGTCTACCGAATGGTTCCAGCCACTCGCAGAGTTCGAGTCGCTCGTCTTTCTGATGCGATCATCTATCGAGTTGGCGTATTCGTTGGTGGGCAAGCGATGGTCTCTGTTATCGCTGGAATCTTTGCCTTGATCTTGGGCTATGCAATTGGGATTCCATATGCAACCGCCATGGCAATGCTGGTCTTTATCTGCGGCTTGATTCCATTGATCGGACACATATTGGGAGTAACAGTGATGACCTTGATCGCCTTTACGAAATCTCCAACGACTGCAATCATCGCATTTGTTTTTTACGTTATTTATATCCAAATTGAAAATTATTTAATCATGCCACGAATCATGAAACACACTCTGGCCGTGCCTGGATTGGTAACAATCTTGGCTGCCCTGCTTGGTACCAGTTTGTTGGGATTGATCGGTGCAATTATGGCAGTTCCAATTGCCGCAGCTATCTTGTTGATTTTGGATGAAGTTGTTTATCCAAAAACTGATCAATCCTAATTAGGAAATAATTTCTTCCCACTCGGTTGCAAGTGGCAACCGTTCTGGCGCCAAAATATTTGTGATCTCGGAAAGTACCCGATAAACCGAAGGCTCTCCCACCCACAAATGTTTAGCGTCATTGACCGCTATTAGCTGCATCTGCTTAATAACTTCAAATCGTTCCTTGGCAGCTGCTGGCCTTAGGTAATCGTCAAATTCCGGAATTAGCGCAATTATTGGTCTGCCATCGGCGGCCCAAAAATCTAAATCCGATTGCTCAGAAGTACGCAGCGGTGGGCTTAATAAGATCAAACCAGCCACTCGTGGATCGCGCGCATGTTTCAGCGCTAAATCAGTTCCAAAGCTCCAGCCCACCACCCAAAGAGTCTGCGCATTTAATTCATCAAAGGCAAAATTGATTGCCGCTTCGACATCAAACTTTTCGGCGCCGCCATTATCGAAAGTGCCCTCGCTGGTGCCAGCTTCACTAGTTGTGCCACGGGTATTAAATCGGAGAACTTCAATTCCAGCCAGAGCGGGTAAGCGATTAGCTGCCTTGCGAAAGATATGACTATCCATCATGCCGCCAGCGGTTGGCAAAGGATGAAGACAGAGCATGGTTGCGGCTCGCTCTCCAAGTGGAGCCGCGACTTCGCCAATAAGCCTCAGACCATCAGCGGTGGTGATCGTTAGTGGACGTCTAACAGCCGGTAAAACTGTGGCGGATCTAATCGGCAAAGGCACGTGGGAGAGTTTAGTCTTAAGCCATGAGCTCAACTTTCACTACCCATAGTCCGATCACTCGAGAAGATCGCCATCAATTTCCCAACACTTCTGCCGAAGATGTTGTGGAGTTGGTAGCCAAAGCAAAGATAGCGACCACGGCCTGGCAAGCGCTTGGAGTTGCTGGCAGAGGTGAAGTTCTCTTGGCTTGGTGTTCGCTAATAACCAAACGAATCGATGAACTAGGTGCTCTGATCTCCGAGGAGACTGGCAAGCCGATTAGTGATGCAACTTTGGAGGCGACGCTGGCGGTCGCCCACTTGGCATGGGCAGCGAAGAATGCAAAACGAGTGCTACGTACCCAAGTGCGACCTTCTGGACTATTGATGTTCAACATGAAGGCCACCGTGGAGCGCTCCCCACTTGGAGTAGTCGGCGTTATCGGTCCTTGGAACTATCCGATCTTTACCCCAATGGGTTCCATCGCCTATGCCTTAGCCGCGGGAAATACTGTGGTCTTTAAACCAAGTGAATATGCCCCTGGAGTTGGAACCTGGCTCAGTAACTCCTTCGCTGAAGTCGCACCCTTTTCTAATATTTTTACGGCCGTCACCGGATTACCGGAAACCGGAAAGGCGCTGACTGAAAGTTCGGTAAACAAAATCGCGTTTACTGGGTCAACCAGAACTGCTAAAAAAGTTGCCGCATCCTGCGCCGAGCGAATGATTCCCGTTGTTCTTGAATGTGGCGGCAAAGATCCAGTAATCATTGCGGGCGATGCCGATATCGATCAGGCCGCGGAATTTGTTCTCTGGTCGGCCATGTCAAACGCCGGACAGACCTGTATCGGGGCCGAACGCGTCTATGTAGTTGACAGTGTTGCCGATCAATTCATTAATAAGATCGTGGCGATGGCCAAAGAATTGAAACCTGGTATTAATTACGGCCCAGCAACAATGCCATCGCAATTGAATGTAATTCAAAGCCACCTAAATGATGCCGCCGCGAAAGGGGCAAAATTTGCGCTTGGTGGCGTGGATTCAGTTCAAGCTCCCTACACAATGCCGACGATCATGCTCGATGTCCCCGAAGATTCAACGGCGATCACTGAGGAAACATTTGGACCAACCTTGACCATCAATCGGGTCAGCAATATCGATGAAGCAATCACGCTCGCCAATGCGAGTTCATACGGGCTGTCAGCTTCGGTTTGGTCAAAGCGAAGTGGCAACCGAATTGCTTCAAAATTACAGTGCGGCATGGTTTCGGTTAACTCAGTAATATCCTTTGCCGCGATCGCATCACTTCCATTCGGGGGCATTAAGGACAGCGGCTACGGCAGAATCCATGGCCCAGAAGGCTTGCTCGAATTCACGTATGCGCGCACTGTTGTTAGCACCAGATTCAATATCCCGTTGGTCTTTACAACATTTAAGCGAACTGCCTTCGCTGACAAAGTTATTAAGACCTTAACAAAATCGCTACATTCAAAAGTTGTTGGCTAAAACCCAATCCTTAAAATCTGGGAGCATTTCGAGTTCGCTCGGTGCGGGGACGACGCTCGACGCGCTTTGTCCAGCACGGGGTATGCCAATGCCTCCGGCTCTCAATATCTTCTTCGAGCCAAGCCACGATATGAGGCGTCGCAGTAGGTATTAACTGATCACAACCCGGGCAACGGTATGGCTTAGTAGATGTCGAGCCAGTGATCTTTCGGACCCTGTAAGTGCCTTCAGTGTGTTCTTCAATGGTTTCGTGCGAGGTCGCGATCTCCCGCTCTTCCGGCTTTGGGCCGCGCCGCTTTGGGTGATTTCGTCTGGGGCTCACCCTCATATTCTCCCGCTTTTGCCCATTTTTCGCTTAATTGGGGTGCTGGCAGGTGGCAAAGATTCAGCTTCCTAAGGCACTATGACCCAATGCAGAACGCAATTAAAGTCCGAGGCCTGCGCAAGGTTTACGAAGATAAGAAGAATGGCGCCAAGGTTGCGGTCGACGGAATTGACCTAAACGTCGAAACCGGGGAGATCTTCGCCATCTTGGGACCAAATGGCGCTGGCAAAACCACGACGGTAGAAATCCTTGAAGGCTACCGAGATCGAGATGCCGGGGAAGTTAGCGTATTGGGTTTTGACCCGGGTGATTTGAAGGGTCAAGATCGAACTTGGCGCAATCAAATTGGAATTGTTTTGCAATCAACCAGCGATGCCGAAGATCTTACAGTCGCCGAAACGGTTAGCCATTTCGCCCACTACTACTCAAATCCAAAAGATAGCGAAGAAGTAATTGCCGCTGTTGGATTAACCGATAAAACAAATGCTCGGATTCGAACGCTCTCTGGCGGTCAGCGCCGTCGCTTAGATGTTGCGCTTGGAATTGTCGGCGGACCAAAGATCCTCTTTTTAGATGAGCCGACCACCGGGTTTGATCCCGAAGCTCGCAGAACTTTCTGGGAGTTAATTAAAACGTTGCAGATCGAAGGCACCACAATTTTACTGACCACCCATTACTTGGATGAAGCTGAAGCGCTCGCTAACCGCGTTGCCGTCATTAACAACGGACGAATTCTCGAAGTGGCCACTCCAGCAAATCTTGGCGGGCGCATGAATGCAAAGGCGAGAGTTGCTTGGATGGCAAATGGCCGACGCGAAGAGATCTTCACCGACTCGCCAACAAAAGAGGTAGCGCTTTTGGCGAAGAATTTTGACGGTGAGATTCCAGAATTAGTCGTATCCCGCCCCAGCCTCGAAGAGATCTACTTGACCATGATCGGCGATCAGGAGGTTTCAGCGTGAAGCCCAGTGTGTTACGAATCGGGCTACTTCGCGGTGGCTTAGAGATTAAACAATTTATGCGCCAGCGCGAATCGGTGGTCTTTACTTTGCTCTTCCCGGTTATGTTGCTCTTTATTTTTGGCTCGGTATTCAAAGACAATATCGCGCCTGGGGTTACCTTCTCCCGCTATTTTGTGGCCGGAATGATCGCATCAGGATTAGTTAATACTGGATTTCAACAGCTAGCGATCACCATCCCGATGGAGCGCGATTCTGGCACGTTAAAGCGCCTACGCGGAACCCCAATGTCACCAGTCTCATATTTCATCGGCAAAGCAATCTTGGTTACGGTTTCAATGTTGGTCCAGGTTGCAATGCTCTTGGGCTTTGGCTTGGCCTTCTTTGGCCTACATCTACCAAGCACTGGTGAACGTTGGTTCCGCTTTATTTGGCTAGTAATTCTGGGCAGCATCTGCGCTACTGTGCTGGGAATCGCATTCGCGAGCGTGCCTAAATCTGGTCGAGGCGCATCAGCGATCGTCTCCCCTATTGTCATTGTGTTGCAGTTCTTCAGTGGTGTCTTTTTTCTCTTTTCTAGCTTGCCAAAATGGATGCAAGATTTTGCCGCACTCTTCCCTCTGAAATGGCTGACGCTAGGGATGCGCTCTATTTTCTTGCCAGATAATTTTGCGATCAAGGAAGTTGCGCATTCTTGGGAGACCGGTCGCACCATCTTGGTTTTGGTGGCATGGACCATTGCTGGAACTTTAATTTCAATCAAGACCTTTAAATGGTCGGATCGTTGAAGATAAAGGCGGGTTTAACTTTAGGCTGCATCTTGATTTCAATATCGCTGCCTAGTTACGCCGCTACTGCAACTTCCAAAGCCTCAACCAAGCCAATTGTGAAATCATCGGCGAAAGTAACTGCCAAGCCAATAGCTAAGGCAACAGCTAAGCCGAGCGCAAAGAGTTCGGTTAAGAAGAAAGTCGCAACCAAAGCAACGCCTAAAAAAGTAGTTGTGAAGAAGGTGCTACCAAAGCGAATCGTGCGGCCGTTGGCGAAACCAAGCCCAGCAAAATCGCCGTCGGCAGCCTGGCCGCCTAAAGGATATGTTTCCGCTGGCGGGATATATGCAAAAATCCCTAATGCAGTTGAGTTAACTGGAATCATCTCAGCACAGAAGCTTCTTTTTAAGGCTTCGCAAAACTGCATCACCAAGGCCTGCGGTGCGCTCTTTGTGGCTTCAGTGGATGGCTGTATCTGGTGGGAGGTTGATTCATCAGTTTATGGGCCAGGGGTAACTGATCCATCCAAGGTCATCGAGTACGGAACCCTTAGAACAACTGCCAAAGGAACAAAACCAAAGACCAGCGCGGCAATTCTGATGGTCAGCAGCGAACCGCTTTCGGCCGGAGTTAGCGTGGGAAATATTGGGGCAAAATGTTGGAGCAGCCCGCCACCTGAGAAGGTGCCAAATAACACCTACATACCCAATACCAATCGCTAGCGATTAGCTCCTGGGACCCACAGCACATCGCCGTTGCCAATGTTAGAGATCCGAGCCAAAACAAAAAGCAGATCAGATAAGCGATTTAAATATTTCGCGGTCAAAGGATTTACGCCGCCGCCAAAGGAGTGAATCGCACTCCAGGTGCAGCGCTCTGCTCGACGGACTATGGTCCGCGCAACATGTAATAGCGCCGCAGCAGGCGTGCCAGATGGCAGTACAAATGAACGAAGCGGTTCTAACTTCTCGTTGTAAGAATCAATCTGCGATTCCAGATACGCAATCTGTGATTCCAATACCCGAAGGGGTTCAATCTTTGGTTCATCGACTACTGGGGTGCAAAGATCAGCGCCCACATCGAAGAGATCATTTTGGATTCTGATTAACAATTTCACAATGGCCTGATCTTCAATCGCTCCCAGGGCTAGCACGACGCCGATCGAAGAGTTGGCCTCATCGACCGTGGCGTAAGCCTCCAGTCTTGGGTCGTTCTTGGAGGTACGGCTCATGTCCCCCAGGGAGGTTGTGCCGTCATCGCCAGTTTTCGTATAGATCCGCGTCAGATTTACCATGTGTGGAGCCTATTAGAGCAACTACGATGAGACCACTCAGGATAAGGGGAAATATTTCTATGCCAGGTACAACAGCGCGCGATGCCTTCCGAGTTCTCGGCGGGGCACGGCTGGTGGGCGAGGTCCACGTTTCTGGTGCCAAGAATTCAGCGCTGAAACTAATGGCGGCATCGCTGTTGGCAGTTGGCAAGAGCACAATTTTGAATGTTCCAGATATTGCTGATGTTGAAATTATGTCTGAACTTTTAGTACGCCTAGGGTGCGAAGTCGAATACGACCGAAAAAGTTTATCTTTAACAATCGATGTACCAGCTGAACCAGGATTTCGCGCTGATTATGATCTAGTTCGAAAAATGCGCGCCTCTATCAACGTACTTGGCCCCCTAGTTACCCGAATTGGTCGCGCCGAAGTAGCGCTACCAGGTGGCGATGCCATCGGTTCCCGCGGGCTTGATTTTCATATTAAAGGCTTGAAGGAGCTGGGGGCACAAGCGCATTCCGAACATGGTTATGTGATTGCCACCGCGCCAGATGGCCTTACTGGAGCTAGCGTCCTATTAGATTTTCCAAGCGTTGGCGCCACTGAGAACATTATGACGGCGGCAGTTTTAGCCCATGGAATAACGACTATTGATAATGCCGCAAGAGAACCGGATGTCGTGGACTTAGGTGAATTCCTGATTGCAATGGGCGCAAAGATTGAAGGTTTGGGCACCCCGCTGATAACAATTACCGGCGTACCGAAGCTCAATCCAGCGGTTCACGCCACACTCTGTGATCGAATCGTGGCAGGCACTTGGGCATTCGCCGCCGCTATCACCCAAGGCGACATCACAATCATCGGTGGCCGAGCCGAGCATCTAGAACTGCCCTTGGATAAATTGGTAGCCGCCGGTGCCGTTGTAACTACGACTGCAGATGGCTTTCGCGTAAAGATGGATCGCCGCCCCAGCGCCTTTGATATCGCGACCCTTCCCTATCCTGGATTTCCGACCGACTTACAGCCGATGGCAATCTCGTTAAACGCAATTGCAAATGGCGATTCGATAGTTACCGAAAATGTTTTTGAAGGTCGATTTATGTTTGTAAACGAACTAAAACGTTTAGGTGCCAACATCCAAGTCGATGGCCACCATGCCGCCATATCGGGCGTAACGCACCTTTCTGGTGCGCCAGTAGTTGCTACCGATATCAGAGCAGGGGCTGGTTTAATTTTGGCGGCGTTGGTTAGTGAAGGTGAAACTATCGTTGAAGATGGCTTCCACATTGATCGTGGTTATCCAGGTTTTGCGCAAGCCCTCTGCTCGCTAGGAGCAGAGGTTTCTAGAATCTAGTTGGTGCTTTCGCCCAAGATTGAAACTCGATTCTTGGAGACCGAAATAAAGCCGCCATGAATTTCAAAATCTACTTTTTCTCCGGTGGCACTCTTGATTGAAACGGTGCCATCGACCAATACTCCAAGAAGCGGTGCGTGATCTGGCAAAATTCCCAAATCGCCCTCGAGCGTTCGCGCTGAGACCATGGTGGCCTCGCCCGACCAGACCCGCTTCTCGGGTGAAACTACTTCAACTGTTAAGTTGCTGGCCATTTGTATTAGGCCTTTGCCAATTCAGCAGCTCGGCGTTCTACATCTTCTAGGCCACCGCACATAAAGAAGGCTTGCTCTGGAACGTGGTCATACTTTCCATCAGCCAAGGCTTCAAAAGCTTCAATGGTTTCAGAAAGTGGAACGAAGGAACCTTCGATACCGGTGAAGACCTTTGCAACGAAGGTGTTCTGTGAAAGGAAGCGCTGAATTCGACGGGCACGGCCCACCAAAATTCGGTCATCTTCAGAGAGTTCATCAATACCAAGAATGGCGATGATGTCCTGAAGATCCTTATAGCGTTGCAGAATCTGCTTTACGCGGTTTGCAACCCGGAAGTGGTGCTCACCGATGTAGCGCGGATCCAAGATTCGAGAGGTGGAGTCCAGTGGATCCACAGCTGGGTAGATACCAAGCTCGGAGATCGGACGAGAAAGTACCGTAGTGGCATCTAAGTGCGCGAAAGTAGTGTGTGGTGCTGGGTCGGTGATGTCATCGGCAGGAACATAAATTGCCTGCATCGAAGTAATCGAGTGACCGCGCGTTGAAGTGATTCGCTCCTGAAGTTGACCCATCTCATCGGCCAAAGTTGGCTGATAGCCAACAGCAGATGGCATACGTCCAAGCAGGGTTGAAACTTCAGAACCAGCTTGAGTAAAGCGGAAGATATTGTCGATGAAGAGAAGTACATCTTGCTTCTGAACATCGCGGAAGTACTCGGCCATTGTCAGCGCAGATAGCGCAACGCGAAGACGGGTCCCTGGTGGCTCATCCATCTGGCCGAAGACCAAGGCGGTCTTATTAATAACACCAGTTTCAGTCATTTCAAGGAACAAGTCGTTACCTTCACGGGTGCGCTCGCCGACGCCGGCGAATACCGAAACGCCACCGAAGTTCTCGGCTACGCGATAGATCATCTCTTGAATCAGAACGGTCTTGCCGACACCGGCACCACCGAAGAGACCAATCTTTCCACCACGAACATAAGGCGTTAGAAGATCGATAACTTTGATACCGGTCTCAAACATTTCAGTCTTTGATTCCAACTGATCGAATGCTGGTGCAGTACGGTGAATTGGCCAACGCTCTTTAATATCCAACGAGGAAGTTGGCACATCTAGGGATTCGCCCAAGGTGTTGAAGACGTGGCCTTTGGTCACATCGCCGACGGGCACGCTAATTGCCGAGCCAGTATCGGAGACGGCGGAACCACGAACCATGCCATCGGTAGGCTGCATCGAGATCGCGCGGACCAAGTTATCGCCAATATGTTGGGCGACTTCTAGGGTCAGCATCCGAACCTCGCCAGCGAGCTCTACATTAACGTGGAGGGCGTTGAAGATTGCGGGCATCGCATCGGCGGGGAATTCAATATCCACGACCGGACCGATAACGCGTGCTACGCGGCCAACTCCTGTAGCTCCTTGAGTTCCTTGAGACATCATTCGCTCCCTGCGCTAGCTGAGGCAAGCGCATCTGCGCCGCCCACGATTTCACTGATTTCTTGGGTAATTTCGGCCTGACGAGCAGCGTTCGCAAGTCGGGTCAAAGATTTAATTAGCTCGTCAGCATTATCAGTTGCTGACTTCATGGCGCGACGACGAGCAGCATGCTCGGAAGCGGCCGACTGGAGCATCGCATTAAAGACGCGAGCTTCGACATAACGAGGAAGCAGGGCATTCAAAACATCCACTGGATTTGGCTCAAATTCATACATTGGCAGCAACCCACTTGGAGCTTGGGTCTCAACAACTTCCAGCGGAAGCATTCGCTTGGCGGCTGGCGTTTGAGTCATCATTGACATGAATTCGGTATAAACAATATGAAGTTCATCGACGCCATGACTTTGCGCATCTGAATCTGCCAAGAAGGCACCGATCAGCGAATCTGAAATCTCTTTAGCATGCGCATAGGTTGGGTTGTCAGAGAAACCAGTCCAAGAGTTAGCAATTGCGCGATTTCTAAAGCGATAAAAGTTAACGGCTTTTCGGCCAACCAAATACGCCTCGACGTTTAAACCGCGCTCTCTTAAAAGCGCGCTCAATTGATCGCCTTCTTTGATCGCAGCGTTGGAATAAGCGCCAGCCATACCTCGATCTGCAGTGATAATTAAAACTGCAGCCCGCTTTGGATTGCTGTGCGGTGTCGTCAAAGGATGATTGGTATTGGAAAACGATGCCACAGCGGTGACGGCACGGGTTAACTCCGTTGCATACGGCGATGAGGCTGCGACCCTTTGTTGCGCCTTGACGATCCGAGAAGCAGAGATTAACTCCATAGCTTTCGTGATCTTCTTGGTCGCTTTAACGGAGCGCATCCGTCGGCGATAAATACGAAGTTGAGCACCCATGAGTTACTTCTTCACCGCCGGAACCTGACGAGTAATGGTTTCGTTGCCTTCAGAATCGAGGGCATCGGCTGGAGCTTCATTTACTGGCGCAGCGCCGGTGACGGCAAACTGACCTTTGAAGACGGTAATCGCTTCATCAAGGGAAGCAACGGTGTCATCGGTTAGTTCGCGAGTATTAGTAATAACATCGATGATGCCCGAGCGCTCACGTGCTAAGAAGTCCAAGAACTCAGCTTCAAAGCGGCGGATATCGGCGACTGGAATTGAATCCATTTTGCCGGTGGTACCTGCCCAGATTGAAGCAACTTCTTGTGCGACTGAATAAGGTGAATATTGACCCTGCTTTAGCAGTTCAACCATTCGCGCACCGCGCTCTAGTTGTGCTTTTGAAGCAGCATCTAGGTCAGAACCGAAAGCGGCGAATGCTTCGAGCTCACGGTACTGAGCCAAGTCCAAACGAAGACGACCAGCGATCTTCTTCATTGCTTTGGTCTGTGCTGAACCACCAACGCGAGATACCGAAATACCTACGTTGATTGCCGGACGAACGCCAGCGTTGAACAAGTCAGTCTCTAGGAAGCACTGACCATCAGTAATTGAAATTACGTTGGTAGGAATGAAGGCTGAAACGTCATTTCCTTTGGTTTCAATGATTGGCAAACCAGTCATGGAGCCGCCGCCGAGCTCATCCGAGAGCTTTGCACAACGTTCCAAAAGACGGGAGTGTAAGTAGAAAACGTCGCCAGGGTAGGCCTCGCGACCCGGTGGGCGACGAAGTAGTAATGAGACTGAGCGATAAGCCTCGGCTTGCTTTGAAAGATCATCAAACACAATTAGGACATGCTCGCCCTTGTACATCCAGTGCTGGCCAATTGCCGAACCGGTGTAAGGAGCCAAGTATTTGAAGCCAGCAGGATCTGAAGCTGGTGAAGCAACAATGGTGGTGTACTCCATGGCGCCAGCTTCTTCCAATGCGCCCTTAACAGAGGCGATGGTTGAACCCTTTTGACCAATTGCAACATAAATACATTTAACTTGCTTCTTGGGATCGCCCGACTTCCAGTTAGCTTTCTGGTTAATGATGGTGTCGATGGCGATTGCTGTCTTGCCAGTCTGACGGTCACCAATAATTAGCTGACGTTGTCCGCGACCAATAGCAGTCATGGCATCGATAGCTTTGATACCAGTCTGAAGTGGTTCCTTAACAGGTTGGCGCTCAACGACCGAAGGTGCCTGAAGTTCTAAAGCACGCGTGGCTTCGGCAACGATCTCGCCTTTACCGTCGATTGGTCGACCAAGTGGGTCCACGACGCGGCCAAGGAAGCCATCGCCGACAGGAACAGAAAGGATCTCGCCAGTACGTCGAACAGAAGTACCTTCTTCGATGCCGGTGAATTCACCGAGGATAACTACACCGATTTCGCGCACGTCGAGGTTTAGCGCCAGACCTAAAGTTCCATTTTCGAACTTAAGCAGTTCGTTGGTCATCGTTGAAGGCAAGCCCTCAATACGCGCGATGCCATCGCCAGCTTCGGTAACAGTGCCGATCTCATCGCGAGCCGCAGCACCCGGATTGTAAGAGGCAACGTGCTTTGCCAGCGCGTCGCGAATCTCTTCGGGCCGGATCGTGAGTTCCGCCATCATCTTCTCCCTCTAACTAAGTGGATCTTTCGTTGAAAAATTAACCTACGAGCTCTCGGCTCGCCTCTGCTAACCGATTGACGATGGTGCCGTCGATAATTTCATCGGCAAAACGAATTGCGACGCCACCAATTACGGCAGCATCAATTTCAACATTTACATGTACCGGTTGACCGATTTGCTTGGTGAGCGCGTTTGTGAGTTTCTCACGTTGCGCTGGAGTCAAAGCAATTGCGGTGCGAACATGTGCGGTAATGCGATTTCGGCGGGCAGCAACGGCGTGCGAGTAAGCAGCAATCGCTTGCTCAATGCTTCGTCCGCGAAGCCCTGCCACCAGAGCGTTCAGTAACCGAACGGTCGAGGCGCTGAATTTTCCGGCGAATAATTCGGCAACGAGCGCTTGCTTATGCTCTGAGTCATCGGCGCTTGAGTTAAGTGCCTGACGGAGATCGCCATTTGCGACTAATAATCTAGAGAGTTCGAAGATTTCGTCCTGAACTCGATCTAACTCTGAGTTGTGATTAGCGGCTGAGCTTTCGGCTTCAACTGCAATCTGCTCAATGGCATCTGCAAGTTCTAGCGGGGATGACCATCGAAGTGAGACAGCAGCGATGACTAGTTCAAGTGCAACCGAACCAATGCCCTTACCGAAGAGATCGGTGATGAGCGCACTCTTGGCTGGAATATCTCTTGATGGATCTGTTAGCGCCCGGCGCAATCCAATTGAAGAATTTAGGGTCTTCAAAACTCCGAAAAGATCAGCAGATGCGGTGGCACAGTCGGCCGCGGCGAGAGTTTTGATTTTCTCGTCGAGCGTTCCACGAAGGTTCGCCAAAGATTGACGACTGCTGCCACCCAGAATAATCATTACTTGCTCTTCTCCAAGTCATCCAAAAAGCGATCAACAATCCGAGATTGTCGAACCTGGTCATCTAAAGCTTCTCCGACAATTTTGGAGGCGAGCTCTGTTGCGAGCGCACCAACTTCATTGCGAAGGGAAGTAATCGCTTGTTGACGTTCTGCTTCGATCGAGGCATGAGCTGCTGCGGTGATCCGAGTAGCTTCTTCCTGCGCTTTGGCACGGAGATCATCGATGATGGCGGCGCCTTGGACGCGAGCTTCTTCGCGAATCTGTTGTGCTTCCCCGCGGGCTTCAGTTAGTTGAGCGGTGTACTGAACCAAGGCAGCTTGTGCCTCTCGTTGAGCGCGCTCAGCCTTTTCGATGCCGCCTTGGATCGCTTCAGTGCGTGCCGCGAATGCCTTTTCAAACATTGGCACGACTTTGGCACGAAGCACCAAGAAGAGCGCACTGAAGGCGATAAAGCCAACAATCAACTCTGCGACATGCGGAACCAGCGGATTAACAGTTGCCTCCGCGGCTACGGTTCTCAAACTCATCTGGTCAGAAACCTTAGATTAGAGAACGAATGCGAGTACGAGGCCGAAAAGCGCCAACGCTTCTGCCAAGGCGAAGCCAAGGAATGCGATTGGCTGCAGGACGCTACGTGCTTCTGGTTGACGTGCGACGCCGCTGATGTAAGCCGCGAAGATCATTCCAGTTGCAATTGCAGGTCCGATTGCAGATAGGCCATAACCGACCAGGTTTAGTGTGCCTTTCATCTTTGTTGCCTTTCCCTTATTTATATAGTTACTAACTAGCGAAAGCTAATCAGATTCTCGTGCGTAAAACTTTAGTTAGTGCTCGTCAGACAATGCTCCAGCGATAAAGAGTGCTGTGAGCAAAGTAAAAATGTAGGCCTGCAGGCATTGGACCATGAACTCAAAGAAGGTCATGCCAATTCCGAAGGCGAAAGCAAATGGTGCGATTAGCTTCAAGCCGATGACGCCGCGAATCAAGTGATCGCCGCCCATGATGAAGACCAATAACAAAAGGTGGCCAGCGAACATATTGGCAAAGAGACGAAGTGAAAGTGTCAGTGGTCGAACTAAAAAGAAGGTTGCGATTTCGATCGGGGTCAACAGAATGTAAACCGCTTTTGGAACGCCGGGCATAAAGGCAATTCCTTTTAGATATTTTCCAAGACCCTGCTTCTTAACTCCGACTGCATGGAAAATTACAAAGGAGAAGACCGCCAAGACATACGGGAAGCTGACGTGCGACATCGAAGGAAATTGCAAGAAGGGCACGATGCCAAAGACGTTGTTGGTAAGAATGAAAGTGAAAAGCGTGAAAAGGAAGGGCACGAAGCGCATGAACTCGTGGCCGATGATCTCTTCACCAATATCGTTTCGAACGAAGGCGTAGATCGACTCGCCCGCGAACTGAAGTTTGCTTGGAACAACCAGCGCTTTACGAGATGCGGCGATGAAAAATGCGGAAATTACTAAGACTGAAAGTAGAACCAAAAAGACTGGCTTAGTTGAGTAAGCGTTGTTTCCAATAATGGGGGGCAAATTGAAGTCGGCGGTGCTCGGTGGGACGAAACCGGCGCCACTGCCAGCCATCTGGAACAAGCTCACAAACACCCCTGGTCTTCAAAATGAGAAATCAATGTGAATACGAACGAACCCTATTGGGAGTAGGGAAAAATCAACAAATTTAACCTCGCCTTAACTGCTGTGAGATAAGACAAGGAGCTTACTTTCGACCAAACCGGAGCCAGACCAAGTACATAGAGGCGCCACCACCCAGAAGTAGGCCAATCAACAGAAAGAAATGAGTACCTAGCCAGTGATCTACGGCAGCGCCGATTCCACCCCAAATGATTAAACCAGAGAGGAGGTACCCCATGATTGACCAGAGCGCACCCTCTTCGCCGCCTGTAGCCATCGAAACCACCTACCTTTGTTCCACTAAATTGAAACCCTTAGCGATATTGCCCTGATTGACCTAGAGCGTTATTGCTTGATTGACCTAGAGCGTTATTGCTTGGGTGGCAATGGTAACTGGAAACGGAGCCGCAGAAATGCCCGGATCTCCCCCGCCAGCCAGACGGCGGTGATTGTTAGCGCGGCAGCAGCAAAACTGGGACGGTCCACCGCCGCCTTTGATGTGGTCTTTGTGACCACCAGAAGGAAAGCCCCGAGCAAGATCACCTTGGCAAAGTAAGAGAACATCGCCAGCGCCATTGTGGCCATCGGATCTAGCTCTCGGGTCAGGCGCGAGACGGCCAAATGCACCGAAAAGAAGAGAATTACCGTAAAGCCCGCTAATAGCGCGCCCCAGAAACCTGGGCGGCCGCGGAAGAAGCTAGCCAGAACGATCCCGAGCAAGGCGACTACTGCGGCTGGAACCACCGCCCCTTTCCAGAGCGACTCCTCGCCAGCCTGCGTGCTTGGATCTTTCGAAGCTTTTGACATATGACTCCTAGTTATTTGAGCTCAGCAAGAGCGCGCTTCTGGTTCGAGCGGTGATTTGAGCGCGGCGTAAAACTATTAACGACAGGGCGAAAATGGCGCCACCGGCAACAAAACTAATCCAGAGCGGCGCGAAGGCGGCAATCACCGTCGGAAAGGCGAACATTGCGGTCCACAAATAGAGGACAACGGTGGTCTGACGTTGGGTCGAACCCAAATTCAAAATGCGATGGTGGAGATGTTCGCGATCTGCGGCGAAGGGCGAGCGGCCGGCTCGGATCCGGCGAAAGATTGCCAGCGCCAGATCCAACAACGGGATTGCCAGAACGGTGAAGGGCAGAAGCAATGGCAGCAACTTAGAACTTGAACCTTGGTTCGTTAGGGCGTTGGCATCGATCTGGCCGGTCAAAGTAATGGCCGCTGCCGAAAGTAAGAGACCCAACAACATTGCCCCGGAATCGCCCATGAATATTTTTGCGGGGTGAAAGTTGTGCGGCAAGAATCCGACACACATACCAACAACAACTGCTGTAACTAACGATGGTGCGCCAGCGCGAGAAAAACCATTAACGACAGCTAATAGATAGGAGAAACCGAAGAAGGCTAAGGCACAGATTGCCACGATGCCAGTTGCTAAGCCATCCAAGCCATCGACAAAATTCACGGCATTGATCACAACCATTACAAAAATTACGGTGAGCAGTTGCCCAATATTCGCTGGCAAGGTCAAGATGCCATTTATGGGCAGCCAGAGAATTTGCACGCCATGCAAGAGCAAAATTCCTGCCGCAAGCGCCTGTCCAGCAAATTTAGTTATGGCATCTAAGTCATAACGATCATCTAACAAACCTAAAATCATAATGAAGGTGCCGGCCAGAAAAATGCCAGTAGCTTCGCGGCCAAAAGATTTTCCTACCAGCGGCAGATGGCTAACTGTCAGAAAGGTGATGGCCATTGCCAGCCACATTGATAGGCCACCCCAACGCGGAGTGATATCAGTGTGAATATCGCGAGAACGCAGATTCATAAAAGCTCCAGCAGACATCGCCACTTTGCGAATGGCCGGTGTTAGCAAGAAACAAAGTGTCGCAGCTAACGCGGCCGTTAAAAGGTACTCGCGCATAAAAAGTTATCTTGGGTAGACCGGGAATTTTGCCGTTAGGTCATGGACCTCACCACGAATCGCTGCGGCCTTTGCTGGATCTTCGCCATCTTTAATTGCGCGCGCAATCAGCGCGGCGATCTCGCGCATCTGCGGCACGCCCATTCCTTGGGTAGTTGTGGCGGCGGTGCCAACTCGAATTCCGCTGGTGACCGCGGGAGATTCTGGATCATATGGAATTGAATTCTTATTTAATGTAATTCCCGAATCCCCGCAACGTTGGTCGGCAACTTTTCCACTCACGCCAGAATTTCTGATATCAATTAGCGCCAGGTGGGTTTGCGTTCCGCCTGAGACCGCACGCATTCCCTCTTCAACTAAGCCAGCAGCAAGGGCTTTAGCGTTGGTGATTACGTTCTTTGCATACTCTTGATAAGCAGGTGTGGCGCATTCTTTTAAGGCAACAGCTTTTGCGGCCACCGCGCTCATGATTGGTCCACCTTGCATTCCTGGAAAGACCGCCTTATCAATGGCAGCAGCGTGCTCTGCCTTCGAGACGATCATGCCGCCACGAGGACCACGCAAGACTTTGTGGGTCGTGAATGAGACAACATCGGCATATGGAACCGGCGATGGGATTGCTTTACCGGCAACTAAACCGATGAAGTGAGCGGCGTCGACCCACATGATGGCGCCGACCTCATCGCAAATCGCACGAACTTTTTCGAAATCGATCAGGCTGGGGTAAGCAGTCGCACCCGAGCAGATCATCTTTGGCTTATGTTCCAACGCGGTATCGCGCAGTTGGTCATAATCAATCAATTCATTATCTTGGCGAACCCCGTAAGAAACAATGTTGAACCACTTGCCCGAAAAGTTAACTTTCGCCCCGTGCGTTAAGTGGCCACCATGAGGCAGCGACATCGCAAGAACGGTATCTCCTGGCTTGGTAAATGCTTGATAGACGGCAACGTTTGCGCTGGCACCGGAGTGTGGTTGCAAGTTGGCATGTTCAGCTCCGAAGAGCGCCTTTGCACGTTCAATGCCAATCGTCTCGACCTTATCAACCTCTTCGCAGCCGCCGTAGTAGCGCTTACCCGGATAACCCTCGGCATATTTATTTGAAAGTGTGGAGCCAAGCGCTGCCAACACCGCTGGCGAGGTGAAGTTCTCGCTTGCGATTAATTGCAGATTGGTACGTTGGCGTTCCAGTTCACTTAGAAGGACCGCGGCAATATCTGGATCTTGGGCGGCAAGCGCCGAGAAATCTGGACCGAAGAAGGGTTCTGTAGACATGGTCTAAGCCTATGCCGAGATGAGAGAAATATTGGGCAGCACTTCTTGGAGCGCTTCGAGCGTGATCGCCCCAACTCGAAGAACTTCTAAGCCCAAATCGGTACCGATACTGATCTGTTGCACCACTGTCGAAGCCGGTCCAGAAGTAAGCACGCCCTCATCAAGGTAATAGGTGATATCGGAATAGAGTGCGGAAATCTGACCGATATCCAAAATCGGCGGACGGCCCACAAGAGCAGCACTTGCAACTGCTAACGGACCACTCTTTTCCAAAACTGCCCGAAAGAGCTCGCGATCTGGGATTCGAACTGCGAATTCCCCCAACTCGCCCGCATCTCCCAGGTCCCAACTCAAGCCATAGGTCGGAGCCACATGCAAAGTCAGAAGTCCGGGCCAAAATTTCTGTGTTAACAAAGATAGGTCTTCGGTAACGTTCTGAGCAATACCGTCAAGAGTCTCGAAATTTCCAATCATCACCTGGCAAGCAACGCCAAAATCATCGCCTCGAAGCGTATGTAACCGAGAGACCGCCTCGCGATCAAAAGCATCGCAGGCATACACATAGGCGCTCTCAACCGCAGCCACAATAATTCCGCCGCTGCGCAGCGATTCAACAACCTTTGCGATTTCACTCTCGAGCTTTTCGGAATCGTCAGCAATATCCTTAAGTTCGATTACTTCCGCCATTTACTGGCTCCAATCCGCTCGTGTAGCAATTTTCCAACTATTTTCTAACTGCGGTGGTAAATCTGGGACGCTGCGCCAAATCGTAATGGATTTTAATCTCAATAAAGTCGGCAAAAAGTTCAGCTCGAACTAATTCAACTTGGCTCTCATGGTGCTCCATGGCGAAAAAGCCGCCGCCTTTGAGCAGTCGACTGGCTGCCACAATAAATTGATGGGGAATAGCCATCCCATCGCTGCCACCACGAAGGGCGATAGCCGGCTCAAAATTTGCTACCTCGGGTGGCAAGCTTTCCAAATCCGGAATGTATGGCGGGTTGGCGACAACAACATCGCATTTAACTCCAATTAGCGCATCCGCAACATCGGCTTGAATCGTTCTAATTGGTAGATCAAATTTTGCGATATTTTTCTGTAACCAAACCAGCGCTTCGGAAGATTTTTCAACCGCGATTACATGAACTGTTTTCTTGCCCACTACTTCAGATGCAATCGAAATTGCAATCGCTCCACTTCCAGCGCCAAGATCAACTATCGAGACTGGATCATCAAAGTGTTGCAGCTGATGTAAAACTTCATCTACTAGCACTTCAGTCTCTGGCCGCGGGATCAGTACTCCTGGGCCAACATCTAGCGTCAAATAGCGAAACGGCGCCTCCCCCGTTAGGTACTGGACTGGCTCACCGGTTAACCGTTGGGTGATTAATTCGCGGAAGGCTTCATCTATGCGCTGCGCTTCGACAACGTCGAGTTCAACGCTCTTGGAATGAAGTTCCATTCGGGAAATATTGAGAAGGTAGGCGAGAAGAAGTTCGGCATCGACACCCGAAATATTTGCCCCAGCCAATTCCGATTTTCCCCAGCGAAGAAGCTCACGAACCATTACTAACCCGCTATTAATGCTCGGTGGAAGAGAGTTTGGCAGCCTTATCGGCTTCGAGCAGCGCCTCAATTACTGGGTCAAGATCGCCATTTAGAACGGCATCCAAATTATTTGATTTGAAATTGACGCGGTGATCGCTTAATCGATTTTCTGGAAAGTTATAAGTACGAATTCGCTCGCTTCGATCCACGGTGCGAACCTGACTCTTGCGCTCTATCGAGGCAATCCGATCTTGCTCTTCTTGCGCCGCTACCAACATTCGCGCGCGCAAAATTCGCAGCGCTGACTCTTTATTCTGTAATTGGCTCTTCTCGTTTTGGCACGAAACGACAATTCCAGTTGGAACGTGAGTGATTCGAACTGCCGAGTCGGTGGTGTTAACGCTCTGACCGCCTGGACCGCTAGAGCGGAAGACGTCGATCCGAAGATCATTCATATTGATATCAACTTCAACTTCTTCCGCTTCTGGAAGTACTAAAACTCCAGCAGCAGAGGTGTGGATTCGACCTTGGGATTCAGTCTCAGGAACTCGCTGAACTCGGTGCACTCCACCTTCAAATTTCAATTTTGCATAAGGTGTTTTCCCCGGTTCGGCGGTGCCTTTGGATTTAACCGCCATGGAAATATCTTTATAGCCGCCTAAATCACTCTCGGTCATGTCGATGATTTCGGTCTTCCAACCTTGCTTTTCGGCAAATCGCATATACATCCGAAGTAGATCACCAGCAAAGAGCGCTGATTCATCGCCGCCGGCGCCAGCTTTGATTTCCAAAATCACATCACGATCATCATTAGGATCGCGGGGCAATAACAACTCTTCAAGTTCGTGGGCCGCCTGATCGCGCGTTACCTCCAGCGCTGGAATCTCTTCCGCAAAATCTGGATCGCTCGCGGCTAACTCTTTTCCTGCTGCTAAATCATCTTCGGCTGCCGTCCATTTGCGATAGCCACCAATAACTGGACCTAAATGGGCATAACGCTTTCCCAGCTTTCGAGCCTTGCCTGGATCGCTATGAATTGCAGGATCGGCGAGTTCTCTCTCAAGCTCAATGTATTCCGCTACTAAATCATTAACGGATGCAAAGCGATCGTTACTCATTGCCGACTCCTTTCACTTCGAGAATAAAAAAGAGACCGCGTCGCCCCAGAGTTAGTGGGGCGAACAACGGTCTCGGTAAAATCGCTACTTTGCGGCGTTGACCTTGCCAAAGCGCTCTTCGAACTTGGCGACGCGGCCACCAGTATCGAGAATACGTTGCTTACCCGTGTAGAACGGATGGCAAACGGAGCAAACTTCTACGTAGATCGAACCCGATGCCTTTGTTGAGCGAGTTACGAAAACTTCGCCGCAACCACAGGTAACAGTGGTCTCGTAATAATTTGGGTGAATATCGGCCTTCATGGTTATCTCCTTAGTGGGGCTGGATCGGTTAGGTCCGGGAACCAGCGCGAGGGGTAAGTCTAGCCCCCGCCTGGGCGGGGGCGCCAAATGGTGAAATCAGCGGAAATTAGCCGTTCTTTGAGCCTGAACTATCGGCGATAACCGTCTTTTGGATCTGCATCAGGAACTCGACGTTGGACTTGGTGCCCTTCATCTTCTCTAAAAGCAGCTCAAGAGCTTGCTGTGGCTCGAGGGCATGAAGCACTCGACGAAGGCGCCAAACGATATTTAGCTCTTCGGTGCCCATCAAAATTTCTTCCTTACGGGTACCGGATGCATCAACGTCGACCGCTGGGAAAATTCGCTTATCAGCAAGTTTGCGATCAAGCTTGAGTTCCATATTTCCTGTGCCCTTGAACTCTTCGAAGATAACTTCATCCATCTTGGAGCCGGTCTCAACCAGAGCGGTCGCAAGAATGGTCAACGAACCACCATTCTCGATATTTCTAGCAGCACCGAAGAACTTCTTAGGCGGATAGAGCGCGGCAGAATCAACGCCACCAGAAAGGATTCGACCTGATGCTGGGGCGGCAATGTTGTAAGCGCGACCCAAACGAGTAATGGAATCCAGCAGGACTACAACGTCGTGACCTAATTCAACCAAACGCTTTGCGCGCTCGATTGCGAGTTCAGCAACAGCGGTGTGATCATCAGCGGGACGATCGAAGGTAGAGGCAATAACCTCACCTTTCACCGAACGCTGCATATCGGTTACTTCTTCTGGACGCTCATCAACTAGAACAACCATCAAGTGACATTCCGGGTTGTTAGTAGTAATCGCATTAGCAATTGCCTGAAGGACCATAGTCTTTCCAGCCTTTGGTGGCGAAACAATCAGACCGCGTTGTCCCTTACCGATTGGCGCAATCAGATCGATAACGCGAGTAGTCAAAATACTTGGCTCGGTCTCAAGGCGCAGACGATCTTGCGGATAAAGTGGAACTAGTTTTGAAAACTCGATGCGATCGCGAGCGCTCTCTGGCTCCATGCCGTTTACAGTTTCGACTCGAACCAAAGCGTTGAACTTCTCTTTGCGTTCGCCTTCACTTGGTTGGCGAACCGAACCCGTAATTACATCGCCTTTACGAAGGCCATAACGTCGCACCTGTTGCAGTGAGACATAGACATCGTTGTTAGAGGCCAAGTAACCAGCGGTACGAATGAAGGCATAATTTTCTAAAATATCTAGCAGGCCGCCGACTGGGACCAAGACATCATCTTCGGAGATAGTAATTTCACGTTCATCGCGATTTCCGCGGTCGCGGTGGCGGTTACGGTCGTTGCGATCGTCTCGGCCGCCACGATCGTTCCGATCATTGCGATCATTCCGATCATTGCGATCTCTGGGAGCACGGTCGTTACGATCATTGCGATCGTTACGATCTCTGGGAGCACGATCATTGCGATCGTTACGATCGCGCGCTGGCGCGTTATCTCGACGATTATCTACTTCGTTTGAATCAGAATCTTGAGTGTTATCTTCAGCGGCGTCATCACGGTTATCCGAGTTACGAGGTTCATCTCCGCCTTTGGCCGCTTTGCGGCGCTCTTGGCGCTCGGCACGACGAGCTTCTCGCTCATTCTTTGCCGCTTCCCGGTTGGCTGCTTGTAGATCGCCAATTGCTTGAACGAGGGCAGCTTTTGTGAGTTTGGCCGAACCTTCAATCCCCAATTGTCCCGCTACCTTTTTTAGTTCAGGTAGGAGCATTGCAGAGAGGTCGCCAGTCTCTTTTCCAGGGCGAGTGGTTGTTTTGTCAGTCATTTTCTTCTTTTAGTTTCATTTCTCTTATGGATATTGGTGGGGGGTGTTCCTAGTTCGCGAACTGCAGCGCAGCCCAATGGAACTAGAGATATAAGTAAAATCTGAAGAATTTTTTTAGGATTTTTGTCGACTCACGAAATAGCGTGATCTTCAGACGTCAGAAAGGTAGCATAAAAAATCACTTGATAGCAATTCCCGCGCCAGGTCTGTTATTGGACCCCGATAGGCGAGATATTGACCGAAAGCGCGGCGAAGGAATCGGGAGCGCTCTTCATGATTTCAGCCGCTTCCAGCTCGTTCCCGATATGTAAAACGAGAACCGCTGGTCCAGCGCCAGAGACTGTTGCAGCTACACCGGCCGCGCGCAATTTCCTGATTAGTGCCAAGGATTTTGGCATGGCCTCGCCGCGATATTCCTGGTGGAGGAAATCTTGAGTCGCAGCAAATAGCAGATCAGGGCGATCAGTCAGGGCATGAACCATCAGCGCTGAGCGAGCAACATTCGCCGCTGCATCGCGATGGGGTACCAACTCAGGTAATAACTTTCTGGCCTTTGTAGTGGCCAAATGAGTTTCAGGTAAGAAGAGAATCGCTTTAATCCGAGGATCAACCGTCAGTGAAACTCCGCGACCAAAGTTCTGCCCGTGGCTCTCTTCCATCCAAGCGATAGTTGCGCCACCATAAAAAGCTGCCGCGATATTGTCGGGATGACCTTCGAGTTCTGTTCCGAGCGCAACTAAATCTTCATCGCTCATGTATTGCTCGCCAGAAAGAACGAGAGCGCGTGCCAAAGCTAAGCCTCCAACTATTGCACTAGCCGAAGAGCCTAATCCGCGACCTTGTGGGATTGCGTTAAGAGCTCTAAGCGCAAGGCCACGAGGTTTGCTGCCCATAAATTCAAAGCCGTGCATCATCGATTTAATTACCAAATTTTTGGCATCGCGTTTAATCTCATCGGCGCCTTCGCCCGTAATATCAACATCAAAGATTGCTTCATCGAGAATTTGAGCGGCATATCTATCTCGGATATCTAGCGCTAAACAGAGAGAATCAAAGCCCGGGCCTAAGTTTGCACTAGAAGCCGGAACGCTGACCTGCGCCATCGTTGCTCGAAAAGTTAGCCGATTCATTGCTGCGGCCATTGTTATGCCAATCCCATTGCTGCGGCCGCGCGATCGATATCAACCGGAATCAGAATTGGCGCACCTGCACCATCGATCACCCATTGAACATCTTTTAAACCATTGCCAGTAACGGTAATCACAATCTTCTTATCCTTGGGCAACTTTCCCTCGGCTTTCTTTTTAATTAGTCCGGCAATTCCGGCGGCGCTCGATGGTTCAACGAAGACACCTTCTTTAGCGGCAACCAATCGATAGGCACTCAAGATTTCATCGTCAGTAACGGAATCGATCAGGCCACCAGAGGTATCTCTGGCCGAAATTGCTTGCGCCCATGAAGCTGGGTTTCCAATTCGAATTGCAGTTGCGATCGTCTCCGGGTTTGTCACGACATGATTGAGCACAATCGGCGCCGAACCGGCCGCTTGGAATCCCCACATCTGTGGCAGCTGGGTAGCGATGCCATCGGCGTAGTACTCCTGGTAGCCCTTCCAATAAGCAGTGATATTTCCCGCGTTGCCAACTGGCAGGACATGTAAATCTGGGGCTTCGCCCAACAAGTCAACAATTTCAAAGGCGGCGGTCTTTTGACCTTCGATGCGATACGGATTGACCGAGTTAACCAAGGCAACTGGATATTTAGTAGCTAAATCGCGGGCCAATGTTAAACAATCATCGAAGTTGCCATCTACTTGAATCAAAGTAGCGCCATGGGCAATCGCCTGGGCTAACTTTCCCATCGCAATTTTTCCTTGTGGAACCAATACAACTGGAGTCATTCCGGCTTTTGTGGCATAGGCCGCGGCGCTTGCGCTGGTATTGCCGGTAGAAGCACAGATCACTGCTTTTGCGCCCTCTTCGGCCGCCTTCGAAATCGCCATAGTCATGCCGCGATCTTTAAAGGAGCCAGTTGGATTTGCACCTTCGACCTTTAACCAAACTTCGTTATCCAACATATCTGAAAGCACGC
This sequence comes from uncultured Actinomycetes bacterium, assembly GCA_903873185.1. Lineage (GTDB taxonomy): Bacteria > Actinomycetota > Actinomycetes > Nanopelagicales > Nanopelagicaceae > CAIMZW01. The sequence continues at coordinate 38,005 of CAIQNN010000040.1, read as the reverse complement.
AGGCCATAACTAGCGGCGTACCACCTTCGCGAAGTGTTACTACTGGGGTGGCATCTGAAACGGGTAGGCGATCGCGATACTCATCGATTACTCCAAGCCATTGGCGAGAGAGTAGGCGTGGTGTACTCATACGGGAACTCCTTCAACTCTGATGACACTTAGAACATCTTTTACAACATGCAGTTTTGCCAATTGGTCAACAGTTGATGCAAGTGCCGCTTCTGTTGCGATGTGCGTTAAGACAATCAGTTCCGCATCTGCGCCACGACCATCTTGGCGAACAGTGAGAATTGAAACATCATTCATGGCGAAGGTTGCTGCGACCGAAGCTAGTACGCCTGGGACATCCATAACTTCGAGGCGAATTAAATACCTAGTTTTAGTAACGCCCATTGGCGCAATATCGAGATCGGCATAATCAGTCTCGGTTGGTCCCAAGCTGCCCTCGATTCGATTTCGCGCGACTGCAACTAAATCTCCCAGAATTGCCGAAGCCGTTGGCACACCGCCAGCGCCACGACCGTAGAACATCAATTCACCGGCCGATTGGCACTGAACGAAAACCGCGTTAAAAGCTTCGCGAACTGAAGCCAAGGGATGATTCTTTGGAATCATTGTTGGATGAACGCGCACTGTGATGGTCTCTTCATCACTGCCGTGAACTTCATTGGCTTCTGCGATGGCCAAGAGTTTAATTACAAAGCCCATCTCTTTTGCTACGGCCACATCATCTGAAGTGATCTTGGAGATTCCCTCCCGATAAACATCTTCATCAGTTACTTGGGTGTGGAAAGCCAAGCCCGCCAAGATCGCGGCCTTTGCCGCAGCGTCGAAGCTTTCGATATCAGCTGTGGGATCGGCCTCTGCATAACCAAGCAGTTGCGCCTCATTTAGCGCATCTTCAAAGGAAGTACCGTCCTCGTGCATTTTGGTCAGAATGTAATTGGTGGTGCCATTAATAATGCCCATTACGCGCTCGACTCGGTCACCCACTAAGGATTCTGCTAGTGGACGAAGAATTGGAATTGCGCCCGCAACGGCGGCTTCGTAATAGAAATCCACGTCGGCCTCATCGGAGGCATGAAAGAGTTCAGCACCGTGTTTAGCAAGCAGCGCCTTATTGGCGGTAACTACTGCCTTGCCATTTTTCATCGCCGTCAAAATTAAGTGACGAGCTGGCTCTATACCGCCCATAACTTCAATTACTAGATCGATATTTGGATCGTTAACGATCGATTCGGAATCAGTTGTGAAAAGTTCGGCGGCGATTCCTGGTCTTGGGATCGAAAGATCGCGGACCGAAATCTTTACAATTTCCAGACCGGCGCCAGACCTGGCAGCCAAGTCATCTTGGTTAGCGACCATGAGTCGTGCAACTTCAGCGCCAACAACGCCGCAGCCGAGCATTCCTACTCGTAACAATTTCCGTTCGCGCTTCATCACAGGGCCATTCTTCTAGATTGAACGCTCTGGCTCAACAACATCGAGCCTCAGCAAGTCGTCTTGGGTTTCTCGGCGAAGAATTAAGCGGGCTTTGCCATTCTTTACGGCTATGACGGCAGGTCGCGGTAGCGCGTTGTAATTGCTCGCCATGCTGCGGTGATACGCCCCAGTAGCTGGAACAGCCAACAAATCCCCTGGACCAATATCTTCCGGCAATTCAATTTCGCGAATCACGATATCGCCGGTTTCGCAATGTTTTCCTACGACTCGACTGGAAGTTGTTGGGCGTGAGGAAATTCGATTTGCAAGGAGCGCGTAGTACTGGGCGCCGTAAAGTGCCGGTCGAATGTTGTCGCTCATGCCACCATCAACTGCGATGTAGCGACGAGTTAAGCCGCCATCAAGTTCAACGCTCTTCGTTGTTCCAACTTCATAAAGTGTTGTAGTCGTTGGGCCCACAATTGCCCGACCTGGTTCGATCGAGATATGGGGAACTTGGAGGTTGTGCTTTTCACATTCCGCCTTAACAACTGCAGCCAATTCACTCATAACGCGCATTGGAACTTCGGATTCTTCTCCTGGTAGATAAGCGATTCCGTAGCCGCCGCCAAGATCAAGTTCTGGAAGCTGGCGATCAAAATGGTCGCGATATTTTGCCAGCAGATCGATCAGGCGCGAGGCCGCTATTGCAAAACCTTCGATACCAAAAATTTGTGATCCGATATGTGAATGCAAACCAAGTAGTCGCAGCGAGGTAGCTTCTTCAACCGCTTCGATCGCTTTCCAAGCCGATCCACTGGCAATTGAAAATCCAAATTTCACATCTTCGTGAGCAGTAGAAATAAATTCGTGAGTGTGCGCTTCGATCCCCGCGGTGAGGCGCAAGAATACATTCTGAGTTACGCCCGCAGCGGCAGCCAACCGTGCAACTCGTTCAATTTCTTGGAATGAATCGACCACGATGGAACGAACTCCGACCGCAATGGCTTGGGCAATTTCCGCTTCAGACTTGTTGTTTCCATGAACTTCAATTCGATCGACGGGAAAATTTGCCGCGAGCGCGATATTTAACTCACCAGCAGAACAGACATCGATCCCGACTCCGATTTCAGCAATCCATTTTGCAACTTCAACGCTGATAAAAGATTTTGCGGCGTAGAAAACCGATCCAGCATGGCTTCCAAAACTGCTCTCTAGTGCGCTCTTCCAAGCCAAGGCTCGCTCGCGAAAATCTAGTTCGTCCAAAACAAATAATGGAGTGCCAAATTCTTTTGCCAACCCAATTGCAGAGCAGCCGCCGATGGTCAATTCATTTGCACCAAATTCTGAATGAGCAGAAAAAACTTCGGGCGCAAAATGTGGATCTGGATGGTTGGCCATGATTACATCCGCTCCGGTGCGCTAACACCTAATAGCGACAAAGCATTCGAAACAACTTGTGCAGTGGCCTGGCAGAGATTAGCTCGCGCTGAATGGATTGCTTCTGCTGGCTCTTCGCCCATAGGCAGTACGCGGCAATCGTTATAGAAACGGTGATAAACACCAGCAAGTTCTTCGACATATCGAGCAACACGATGTGGCTCGCGAAGTTCGGCGGCGCCGCTAACGACTCGAGGAAATTCGCCAAGCAAGCCAATTAGTTCGCGCTCTCGTGGATTGACCAAGAGTTCGTAATCAGCAGCAAAATCCGCGCCAAATTTAATGCCTAACTCGGTGGCATTACGTAGGACGGCACAAATTCGCGCGTGCGCATATTGCACGTAATAAACGGGATTCTCGTTGGTGCGACTACGCAGGACATCAACATCCATCACCATTGGAGTTTCAACCGGGTAACGAACCAAGGTGTAGCGGGCGGCATCAACGCCCACCTTTTCGACCAATTCTTCAAGCGTGATAATGGTTCCAGCGCGCTTGGAGAGTTTAAGTTCTTCGCCGCCTTCCATGATCTTTACCATTTGTCCGATCAGAACATGAATGTTGTATTCGGGATCATCGCCGGCACATGCGGCAATTGCCTTTAGGCGATTGACGTAGCCATGATGGTCGGCGCCCAACATGTAGATGCAGATCTCAAACCCACGTTCCCGCTTGCTGATGTAGTAAGCCGAATCAGAGGCGAAATAGGCGAAGGTGCCATCGGACTTAATCATGACCCGATCTTTATCGTCACCGAAGTCGGTGGTGCGAAGCCAAGTAGCGCCGTCTAATTCAAAGGTATGACCCTGATCGCGCAGTCGTTGCATGCTGTGATTAAAGAAATCATTTTCATAAAGGCTGCGCTCGGAGAACCAAATATCAAAATGAGTTCCAAATGCCGCTAACACATCCTGTTGTTGTTTTAACTGCAAGTCATAACCAGCATCACGGAAGGCAGGGATTGACTCGGCTTCCGGCAAGAGTGCAAACTCCGGATGTTCGGCAACAATCACGGCAGCTAAGTCGGCAATGTATTCGCCGTGATAACCATTTTCTGGCCTAGGTAAATTCATCGCTGCGGTACGAATCGAGGCACCAAAAAGTTCCATCTGATTGCCACGATCGTTTACATAAAATTCTCGAGATACGCAAGCACCGGCAGCGGTCAGTAGTCGACCTAAAGAATCGCCGACAGCTGCCCAGCGGGTATGCCCTAAGTGCAATGGCCCAGTTGGGTTAGCGCTGATAAATTCCAAGTTAACGCGGACACCGGCCATGGCCTTACCAGTTCCGAATTTCTCGCGATTGGTCAAGATGGTTTTTAAAACTTCGCCCTGGCTTGCAGTTGCCAGCGTTAAGTTGATAAAACCCGGGCCAGCAATTTCAACGGCAGAAAACTGTGGCAGTTCGATTAAGCCAGCTCGAATCAATTCTGCGATCTCACGTGGCGCCTTTCCGGATGGCTTAGCCAAGGCGAGCGCAATAGAAGTGGCATAGTCTCCGTGATCGCGGTTCTTGGGGCGATCGAGCGTGATGGCCTGTGGGATTTCACATTGGAGAAAATCGCGCGAGCGCTCCAGGATGGCGACTATCGCCGCGCTGATTTGATCCTGAATTGAACTCATCTAGCCAAGGTTACCCGTTGGGCACCTGCACATATTCCCTGTTTCCGTTATCGAATCGTTAACAAAAATGTCCGATATGTGGCTTTGATACTCGTGACCAATTGACCATATCCGACTACCTTTCGAAGGCTGACTCGAACGTATGGCCAAAAGCAGGTTTGGTCACGAGTCTGACACCTTCGAAAGGTAATACTAAATATGACCAAGCGACGTATTGCGCTTACTGCAGTTATTGCTGCTGCAGCTCTCGCACTAACAGGTTTCGCAAACACTTCTGCTAACGCAGCCGCAAAAGGCTTCGTCGGCGTAATCCTTCCTGATGCTGCATCATCAAACCGTTGGGAAACAGCAGATCGTCCCTTCTTGACCGCTGCTTTCAAGGCTGCTGGCGTAACCGCTGACATCCAGAATGCAAACGGCGACAAGACTGCTTTCCAGACAATTGCTGATCAAATGCTCACCAAGGGTGCAAAGGTTTTGATCATGGTGAACCTTGATTCTGCTTCTGCAAAGGCAGTTCAGGACAAGGCAAAAGCTCAAGGCGTTCCAACAATCGACTATGACCGTCTAACACTTAACGGTTCTGAGTCTTACTACGTCTCCTTCGACAACACCGCTGTTGGTGTTCTTCAAGGTACCGGAATTGTTAACTGCCTCAAGGCAGCTAAGAAAACCAAGGCTCGTATCGTCTACCTAAACGGTTCTCCAGACGACAACAACGCCACCTTGTTCAAGAAGGGCTATGACTCAGTCATCCGTCCATACATCACTTCAAAGGCATACACCCTCGTTGACGACACCGCCGTTCCTGGCTGGGATAACGTCAAGGGTGGAACCATCTTCGAACAACAACTAACCAAGGCTGGCGGCAAGCTCGATGCAGTAGTTTCTGCAAACGAAGGCCTAGGACTTGCAGCAGTTGCAGTTCTTAAGAAGAACAAGCTAAACGGCAAGGTCTGCGTATCTGGACAAGATGCAACAGTTGATGGTCTTCGTGCCATCTTGACTGGTGACCTTTCAAACACCGTTTACAAGGCCATCAAGGCCGAAGCTAACGGCGCTGCTGCTCTTGCAGTTGCTCTCCTAAACGGTAAGAAGGCTGCAACAGCAACCGGCGTTACCAACAACGGAACCGTTAACGTACCTTCAGTACTTCTAAAGCCAGTCGGAATTACCAAGGCAAACGTCAAGGTAGTTATCGCTGATGGCTTCCAGAAGCGTGCCGATGTCTGTAAGGGCATCGAAGCACTTTGCAAAGCTAACGGAATCTAATTACTAGAGACCATTAGTTCGCATTATTAGTGGGCGTCCAGTCCGAGTAATCGAACTGGACGCCCATTTTTGCAATACCGTAACGAGAACCATTGTTGAAGCCGATATAGGGCTACATTAACTCCACCCCCGCAAATTTAGTGCGATTAAACGAAGGGCAAAAAGTGGCACAGCCAATCCTTTCTCTACGTTCGATAAATAAATCTTTTGGGCCAGTCCACGTCTTACGCGATGTTCACCTCGATGTTTATCCTGGTGAAGTTACCGCGCTCGTTGGAGATAACGGCGCCGGCAAGAGCACGCTAATTAAGTGCATCGCTGGTATTTACACCCCCGATAGCGGTGAATACATTTTTGATGGCAACCAGGTAACTGTTCACGGACCGCGCGATGCCACCGCACTTGGAATTGAAGTTGTTTATCAAGATTTAGCACTCTGCGACAACCTCGACATCGTTCATAACATGTTCTTGGGACGCGAGCAGAAGAAGGGCGCGGTTCTCGACGAATCTGCCATGGAGGTAATGGCGCGCAAGACCCTCGATGGCCTAAGCGTTCGAACTGTTAAATCGATTCGTCAAACTGTTGCTTCCCTCTCTGGTGGTCAACGCCAAACTGTGGCAATTGCTCGCGCCGTACTTTGGAACAACAAGGTGGTCATCCTTGATGAACCAACAGCTGCGCTAGGAGTTTCACAGACCGAGCAAGTACTGCATTTAGTTCGCCGCCTGGCCGATAGCGGAATTGGCGTCATTCTAATTAGCCACAACTTGAACGATGTCTTTGAAGTTGCCGACAATATTGCGGCACTTTATTTGGGTCAGCTAGCGGCACAAGTTCGCAAGGCCGATGTCACATCCAGCCAAGTTATTGAATTGATCACTACCGGAAAGTCAGCCGGCATCTCACCAGTAGGAGCTAACCAATGAGCACTGAAACTGAAGTAGCAGTAAGTCCGCTAAAGGGCGCTGCCGGTGACTACTGGGCTCGAATTAAATCTGGTGACATCGGCGCTCTGCCTGCAGTTCTCGGATTAGTAGTCCTCTGTGCCGTCTTTAGCATTATGCAATCGGCCTTCCTCACCCCAGGAAACTTTGCCAACCTGCTAACTCAAGCCGCAGCGGTAATTGTTATCGCTATGGGATTGGTATTCGTCCTTCTGCTTGGCGAGATTGATCTTTCCGCGGGTTATGCCTCTGGTGTTTGTGGCGCCGTTCTCGTTATTTTGGTAACCAATCACAGTGTTGCTTGGTGGATCGCACTTCCAGTCAGCATTCTTGCTGGTATTGCTTTGGGTCTATTTATTGGATGGCTAGTTGCTTTCTTGGGAATTCCTTCCTTCGTTGTAACGCTCGCTACCTTCTTGGCCTTCCAAGGTTTACTTCTTTTGCTTGCAGGCGAAGGTGGAACTATCCGCATGGAAGATCCAACTGTTCTTTCTATCGAGAACAGCAATATGACTCCCGTAGCCAGTTGGATTTTCTTCGCTGCCTGCGCTGGGCTTTATATTGCCAGTGGACTTCGTCGAGCCGCAGCGCGTCGTAAGGTCGGACTAAAAGTTGAGCTTATGCAACTTTGGACCCTTAAGACCGTTGGCCTTTTGGGCATCATGGGAGTTGCGGTTTATGCGTTGAACTTGGAGCGCAGCAATAACCCACAATTGGTTAGCCTCAAAGGAATTCCCTTTGTCGTCCCAGTGATTCTCTTCTTGCTTGTTATCGGAACCTTTGTATTGAACCGCACTGCTTTCGGTCGTCACTTGTACGCAGTTGGTGGCAACGCTGAAGCAGCACGTCGCTCCGGTATCAACGTGAAGTGGGTCAAGATCTCGGCTTTCGTAATCTGTTCTGGCATGTCGGCAATCGCAGGTTTGATCTTCGCTTCTCGTCAGAATTCGATCTCACCTACAACTGGTGGAAGTTCTACCCTGCTCTACGCAGTTGGCGCCGCAGTTATTGGTGGCACCAGCCTCTTTGGCGGCAAGGGCAAGATGCGCGATGCGATCTTGGGTGGCTTAGTTGTAGCTGTAATTGATAACGGAATGGGCTTGTTAGGTTACGCCGCCGGTATCAAGTACATCGTCACTGGCCTAGTTCTTCTAGTTTCAGCCAGTGTCGATGCAATCTCTCGTAAAGGTAGTGGGAGCTAAATCCCCACACCCATCAGATGCTCGAGCGCTAGTTGATCTAGCGCTTCGTAGCCATAACCACGCTCGCCAGCCAGATCGACGTCGAAGGATTCATCAGCCAAGTCTTTCCAGCTCTCCCCTGCTGCCATGGTTGGGATCTCTAGTTGATCAATTCGAGAGTCCTTCATTGCAGCTTGAACTCGTGGATCGCTACGGAAGGCCAGCGCTCGCTCCTTCAAAAGTAAATAGGTACGCATATTTGCGCTAGCTGATGCCCAAACACCCTTGTCATCTTCGGTTCGAGCTGGCTTGTAATCGAAGTGCTTAGGTCCGGCATAGTTATAACGCTCGAGAAGATCAACCAAGAAGAAGGCGGACTTTAGATCGCCGTGACCAAAGACCAAATCTTGATCGTACTTTGGACCATGCTGACCATTTAGATCGATATGGAACAACTTCTTGTGAAAGAGCGCCTGGGCAATTCCGTGAACGAAGTTAAGGCCCGCCATTTGTTCGTGGCCAACTTCTGGATTTACGCCCACCATTTCTGGGTGATCTAGGGAATTGATAAAGGCCAGCGCATGGCCGATGGTTGGCAAGAAAATATCGCCCCGAGGCTCATTTGGCTTTGGCTCGATTGCAAATTTAATGTCATAGCCCTTGTCGATTACATACTGTCCCAGCACATTAAAGCCTTCGCGATAGCGTTCTAAAGCTACGTAAGCATCCTTTGCGCCATCAGATTCAGCACCTTCGCGTCCACCCCAACAAACATAAATCTGAGCCCCTAGTTCAGCGGCCAGGTCGATGTTTCGCATCACCTTGCGAAGTGCAAAACGACGGATATCGCGATCATTTGAAGTCAGTGCCCCATCTTTAAAGACCGGGTGAGAGAAAAGGTTGGTTGTGGCCATTGGAATCTTCATCCCAGTTTCAGCCAGCGCCTTCTTGAATCGAGCGATATGCCCGGCTCGGGCTGATTCATCAGAGCCAAATGGAATCAGGTCATCATCATGAAAGGTGACGCCATAAGCCCCACGAGCCGCTAGCTCGTTGACGCTGCGGACGGGGTCCAGCGGGCCACGGGTAGCGTCGCCGAAGGGATCGCGGGCCTGCCAGCCGACGGTCCAGAGGCCGAAGGTAAATTTATCTGCCGGGGTGGGATTTAGTGACATCTTTCAGGCTCCTTGAATCGCAAAATCGGGTGAATCCCAAACTCTCATTTGGAGTAGAACGGAACTTACCTTAGCCTTCTCCTATCTCCAGCGGGAGTGGTGAAATGGCAGACACGCAGGTCTTAGGAACCTGTGTCTTCGGACGTGCGGGTTCAAGTCCCGCCTCCCGCACAATGCTCAAAATTAAGGTTGCTACTCGAGCCCTCATTGCCTCAATCTTGCTCGGCGGTGCGCTTTTTCATGCGCCAGTTGCAACCGCTATGGGAAGCGGCGACAAATACTCGGATCTGCAAACGGGTGTTACCTACGTTGTCTATAAACCATCCAATACCTTGAAATTGAAAGCCCTGAATTTTGAAGTTCGTGCCTGTCGACTGCATCCTGGCAAGGAGCAATACCTGCTTGCTGGCTTTGGCGGAATGGATCAAGGAATCGCCTTGGTTGAGACGGCCGCCGCTTACAACTGCACCGGAATCGACCACCCGAAATCTCTCGGAACTGTTTACATAAACGGTATCAAGGCAAAGCTTGGAATTTACTGCTCCGGTGCTAAATGCACCGCGTCGAAATTCTCAAAGTACGGCGGCGAAATTACCTTCATCGCGCCGGCAACTAAATTATTAAAGGCAACCTATATCCGAGTCGGTACTCAAGGCGGTTTTACCCAAACCCAATTAATTGCTTTCGCTAAGGGATTGAAACCCGTTGCTTAGTTTTATCTCATCAAGAAGCACGATCGAGCAATAAACTCCCGACATGGCAAAACCATCACCGGCGAAGGTAAAGATGCTGGCATCGCAAGCAAAGAAAGCAGCGGCTGCTAATAGAGCTGAAAAGAAAGCAAAACTCGAAGCGACGATAACCACCCCGACGGCACCGGAAGATGACTACTTTGAACAAGATGGCAATTGGCGTGAAATTGGGTTAGCGGCGCCTGCCCGGCACGCGTTAATCGATGAGGGCTTCTATCAATTGAGCGATTTACGTAAAGTTTCTTTAGCCGCCATTAAAGAGCTGCACGGCATGGGACCAAATGCCATTCGGGTTTTGGTTACTGAAATGAAAAAACAGGATCTATCTTTTCGAGGCTAGCGCTCAAGAGTTGATGGCGTAAAACTTAATTACTTGTGCGCCGCAGCAAAACCTAACGAGAGATCGCGTTTGATATCCGAGATATCTTCCAGCCCAATGCTGAGCCGAACCATTCCTGGCGTAATACCAGCAGCGATTTGTTCTTCTGGGTTGAGTTGCGAGTGGGTGGTTGAAGCAGGGTGAATAACTAACGAACGAACATCGCCGATATTTGCCACGTGGCTAAAGAGTTCTAACCCTTCAACGAATTTCTGACCAGCCGCTGAGCCACCTGAAATTTCAAAGGACATCACTGCGCCCGCGCCTTTAGGTGCATATTTAAGCGCTTGAGCATGCCACTTTGATGACGGCAAACCGGCATAGCTAACGTGATCAACGCCAGGTTGAACTTCAAGCCATTCCGCAATCGCCTGAGCATTTTCAATATGTCGTTGCATTCGCAGGCTAAGCGTTTCTAGCCCTTGGGCAAGCAACCAGGCATTGAAAGGCGAGACGGATGCTCCGATATCGCGCAAAAGTTGCAAGCGCGCTTTGAAAATGTAGGCCAGGTTTGCGCCAAAGGCCGAACCAACGCCGAGGGTTTTTGCGTAGACCAAGCCGTTGTAGCTCGGATCAGGTTCATTAAAGCCGGGGAACTTTGCGGGATTTGCCGCGAAATCAAAGTTGCCCGAATCCACAATTGCTCCGACCATTGCGCTGCCATGTCCCGATAAAAACTTGGTAGCCGAATGTGTGACGATATCGGCGCCGTATTCAATTGGCTTGGTGAGATATGGCGTTGCAATCGTGTTATCGACGATCCATGGAACACCGGCTTCGTGGGCAATTTTTCCAATACCTTCAATATCGAGAACGGCCCCAAGCGGATTTGAAATTCCTTCGCCAAAGAATGCTTTCGTATTTGGGCGAACCGCGGCGCGCCAAGCGTCGAGATTGCTGGCATCTTCGACAAAGGTAAATTGCAACCCAAACTTCGGAAGGGTGTAATTGAATAGGTTATAAGTTCCACCATAAACGTTTCGGCTTACAACAACGTGATCACCAGCTTCAGCAACATTCATAATTGCATAAGCTGTTGCCGCCATTCCGGTCGCAACTAACAGTGATGCGACGCCGCCTTCAAGCACAGTTAAACGCTGTTCCACGGCATCCTGCGTTGGATTATTAATTCGCGTGTAAACGTTGCCCGCTTCCGCTATCCCGAAAAGATTGGCAGCATGTTGAGTATCTCGAAATTGATAAGCGGTAGTTTGGTAGATCGGAAGGGATCTGGCCCCGGTAACTGGATCTGGGGTCTGACCGGAGTGAATTTGCTGAGTATCGAAAGACCAATCTTCTCTATTAACCATGACTGCAACTCTTTCGCACCTGCAAGCCAAATTCAATAGCAGCGCGATTAGAACTTCTTTGAATAAAGAGCCTGCGGTGGAACTTATAGCGCGAAAAAGTGGGCAGAACTTACTTTGACATTGCCGATTCCGAGGCCGAGTTCATCTTCGAATCCGATTCCGAGACCGTTGAAGTTAGGCGCGAAACCGCAGCCTTCTCTATCGCTACTTGCTCTTGGTACTCCGCGATCGACTTCTTCTTAGCCGCTGCGCTCCATCCCAAAAGTGGTCCAATGATCTTGGCAACTTCAGCGGCAACTGAAAGACCATGATCGGCGGTCTCAAAGGAGATGCGCGTTCGTCGAGCAATTACATCGGCGACGCTAAGGGCACCTTCATGGCTCGCGGCGAAATGAATTTCAGCTCGAAGGTAGGGCAAGTTCTTATCAAGCGGCTCTCGAAGGCTTGGGTCTGCAACCATCAACGACTCGAGTTCCGAGATTTCAGAGCCATAACGATCAAGTAGGTGAATTACTTGGGCTTTGGTCAACTTCATCTCTTCGGCAATTAACTCCGCGCGATTTACTAACGTTTGATAGCCCGTAGCGCCCAGGATTGGAAGTTCTTTTGTAACCGAATCAGGAACGATTCGGCGAAGATCTGGCGCAGCATGGTCTACTGCATCCTCTGCCATCACGCGGTAGGTGGTGTACTTACCGCCAGCGATGCTGACAAAACCTTGGACTGGGTGATCGACAATATGTTCACGCGAAAGTTTCGTGGTCGAGGAAATAGTATTTTTTGAAACCAGTGGGCGAAGACCGGCGTAAACGCCAAGAACATCGCTGGGCTTTAACGTAGGAGTCAAAACCTTATTGGCTTGCGCGAGAATATAATCAACGTCTTCTCTGGTCGCCAACGGTTGATTTCGGTCCCCGGTAAATTCAGTGTCGGTCGTACCAACGATCCATTTATCTCCCCAAGGGATAATAAATAAAACAGAGACGGAAGTTTTTAAGATAATTCCGGACTTTGATTGAATCGCTGATTTCGGAACAACAATATGAGTTCCCTTTGACATCCGCACTTGGTAACCAGGTGTGATGCCAAACTTTTCGTGAAGTAAATCGCTCCACACACCGCCGGCCATGATCGTCACCGCTGCAGAGACATCGATTGTTTCCCCGGTCGTTCGATCCAATACTTTTGCGCCGATAACGCGCTTACCAAGTCGAAGTAAACTTTCTACTCTGGCTTGAGTGAGAATAGTTGCACCATATTCGGCAGCGGTGCGCGCGATCATCATTGTGTGTCGGGCATCATCAACTTGCGCATCAAAATATTGAATACCGCCCGTAACGATATCTAGCCGCAGTGCAGGTGCAACTTCGTGAATTCCTTTTTGACTCATATGCCTGTGATTAGGTAGCGCACGTTGAAATCCGCGAAGGGCATCGTATAGAGCCAGACCCGCGCCGACATAGGTGCGCTCTTTTACCTTCTCTTGAAGCGGATAAAGAAAGGCAACGGGCTTAACCAGGTGCGGAGCTTGTGTCGTCACCATGAGTTCGCGCTCTTGCAACGCCTCTCGTACTAATTTGAAATCGTATTGCTCTAAATAGCGAAGGCCACCGTGAATTAGTTTGCTAGAGCGCGATGAAGTTCCAGAGGCCAAATCGCCAGATTCGACGAGTGCGACTCTTAAGCCACGCGAAGCGGCATCGAGGGCAATACCCGAGCCTGTGACTCCCCCACCAATCACTAAAACATCAAATTTCTCACCTTTTAACGCTGCAATCGCGACGCCTCTTTGGGCGGGGTTAAGTGCTGACTTCGCTGTGGTCATGCTCTTAGGATACGGGTTATGCGCTACATAGGTTCGCTAGATCAGGGCACGACCAGCACACGTTTCATCATTTTTGATGAGGTTGGCGCCATCGTTAGCCAACATCAATTAGAGCATCGTCAGATCTTGCCCCGGGCTGGCTGGGTCGAACATGATGCCAGCGAAATTTGGCATGCCACGCAAGAAGTTATTCGGGTCGCCCTCGAGCGAGCCAACATTTCCGGCGCTGATTTAGCTGCGGTCGGAATTACCAATCAACGCGAGACGACCTTGGCCTGGGACCGAGAGAGTGGGATGCCGCTGCACAATGCCATTGTTTGGCAGGACACCAGAACTCAGGCTTTCTTGGATGGCCTAACTCCCCAGGCTCACAATTCGATTCGATATAAAACTGGATTAACCATCGCCCCTTATTTTTCTGGCAGCAAGATCAATTGGCTGCTGACTAATTGTCCGGAAGTTGAACAGGCGGTGAAATCTGGCCGCGCGCTGGTCGGCACTATGGATAGTTGGATCGCCTGGAAATTAACCGGCGGCCATAACGGCGGACTTCACATCACGGATGTGACCAACGCCAGTCGAACCTTGTTGATGGATCTAGAAACCCTCCAATGGGATGAAGAACTTTTAGCTATTTTTGGGATTCCGATCTCAATCTTGCCCACAATAAAAAGTTCCTCCGAAATCTACGGTCACACCGATGCCGCCGGTCCCTTTGGCGCCGAAGTTGCGCTCGCTGGAATATTGGGTGATCAACAATCGGCGATGGTCGGACAACTTTGTTTAGAGCCAGGTGATTCCAAGACGACATATGGAACCGGAAATTTCACGCTGCAAAATACCGGCGAGCAGATTGTTCGCTCCAGCCATGGCCTGCTGACCACGGTCTGTTACAAATTTGGTGATCAACCGGCTCGGTATGCGATCGAAGGCTCGGTCGCAGTCACTGGCTCAGCGATTCAGTGGCTTCGAGATCAGCTTGGGATCATCTCCCATGCCTCTGAAGTCGAAGCGTTGGCGGAATCGGTGAGCGATAACGGCGGGGTTTATTTCGTCCCAGCTTTCTCCGGACTCTTTGCCCCACATTGGCGCAGCGATGCCCGCGGTGCGATCGTGGGATTGACTCGCGCAGCTACCAAAGCTCACTTGGCGCGGGCCGCGCTAGAAGCGATCTGTTATCAAACTCGAGACGTGCTAGATGCCATGGCGCAGGAGACTGGGCTTCAGCTCACCCAAATGCGAGTAGATGGCGGAATCACCGCTAACTCCTTATGTATGCAATTACAGGCAAATATCATGGGAATCGACATTATTCGCCCAGTGATCAGCGAGACCACTGCGCTAGGTGCTGCCTATGCGGCCGGGCTAGCCGTGGGCTACTGGTCGGGTACCGATGAACTTCGCGGACAGTGGCAGATAGCTAAGCGTTGGCAGGCTGAACCCGACCACCCACTGCGCGGGGCTGGTTACCAGAATTGGCAAAAGGCGTTGACTCGAACCTTGGACTGGGTCTAACCGCCACTTTCTCTATCCCCTGAAATCACCTTAGAATCCCATCAGCGCTCGGAGCTGCCGAGTTGGTTTGGCTTCACGGTTGGGATGGAAAAATGGGCGAGAAAAGCTTCCTCTCTTGGGTCGGTTTTAAGGGCGAAGATGCGAATGCCGCTGCCCCGACCGAAAATGCCTTGGAACGAATCCGCAACCTCGAAGCTCAACTAGCCGATCTACGTTCCCGGCGCGACATCACAAGTTTGACCAAAGAAGAGTTTGAAATTTTGTCTACTGAAACGGCCATGACGATTATTAAGTCAGCCCAAGCTCGCGAAGCAAAAGCCGCTACCTTGGCGCAGAAAGTTTTAGGCGATAGTACAAAAACCGCTGCCGATAACTTGGCTGCTGCCGAGGCCAAAGCGCGACAGATCCTGGCTGGCGCCGAAGCGCGCGGACGAAAATATTTGGATGCCGCGGAGGCAGAAGCAGCAACGGTGAA
This sequence comes from uncultured Actinomycetes bacterium, assembly GCA_903873185.1. GTDB lineage: Bacteria > Actinomycetota > Actinomycetes > Nanopelagicales > Nanopelagicaceae > CAIMZW01. The sequence continues at coordinate 22,687 of CAIQNN010000040.1, read as the reverse complement.
AACTGAGGCCGAGCGCGAAGCCGAAGAACTAATTAGCAGCAAGAAGCGCGAAGCCCTCAGCGTTACCAGCGCGGCAAAGCGCGAAGCGGAAAAGCTTGTTGCCGAAGCCACCGGAGAAATTGCCGATTACCGCAACTGGCTGAACTCAGCTATTAGTGAGACGGAACGGCTATATCGAATTCAGACCCAATCTTTGCAAGCGGCCGAACAAGCGATTACCCAGTCCAGAACCCGCCTTGGCGGCGCCTTTGACAAACTGAATGCGCTCCAAGCTGATATTGGCGCCAACGTCGATTCCACTAACCGTCCGCAAGTAAAGAGTTTTGCGCACGCGGCTGAATTATCAGCGGAAGTAAAAGAATTGGATGAGCAGGTAAGCGTTCCGGAAGTTCCCTTCAAGAAGCCAGCTGCAAAGCGAAACCCTAAACGTTCTACCTCCACTCGCTCTACATCTAATCGATCGGCTTCAAGCAAGAGCGCGAAGCGAACCACTGCAAAACGTAAGTGAATCCCGCGGCCACTAAGAGCCGATACATAGCGCCGATCGATGGCCTTCGTGCTATCGCCGTTGCTGCGGTAGTCCTTTATCACCTGGGCGTTGCATGGATTCCCGGTGGCTTTCTCGGCGTCGACCTATTCTTTGTTATCTCCGGTTATGTAATAACCCGGTTGATTTTGGATTCCATCGATAGTTCTAGCGCGCTTGACCTAAGACAGTTCTATGCCAGTCGGGCAAAGCGACTATTACCTGGGCTGCTCTTTCTAATCTTCGGCGCCATCCTGATCAGTGCAATCTGGGCGCAAGAGGCGATGCGGCGGTTGCTGGCCGATATTCCTTTTGTCATAACCGGCTCAAATAACTGGCGATTAGTAGCGGCCCATCAGGACTATTTCCAAACTATTGGTCGGCCACCTTTACTCCAACACACTTGGTCTTTGGCGGTCGAAGCTCAGTTCTATCTCGTTTGGCCGCTAATTTTGATCGGAATCTTGCGCTACTTTGGAAAGCGAAATATCGCCAGAGTTGCTTTGGGTATCGCCGCGTTTTCGGGAATAGCGCTCTTTCTTTTCTCGCTTCGTGTTGACTCCTCAAGTGCTGGGCGAATAAGTCATATTTATTTTGGAACCGATACACATAGCCTCGGGTTATTTCTGGGCGCTGCACTTGCCGTGAGTTGGGTGCCACAAAACTTAAGTTCCAGTATTAGTCAACGAGCCCAAGACTTCGTAGATGGGATCGGAGTCTTTGGCTTGTTGGGGTTGCTCAGTACTTTTCTCTTCGTAACTGAATCCAATCCCACGTTGTATAAGTTGGCTTTCCCACTAGCTGGAATCTTTGGTTGCGCAACAATCACCTCATTGGTCCATCCATCATCTCGCTTCGCTCCACTGATGAGCACGCGATGGCTAATTTGGATCGGCGAAAGATCTTATGGAATTTATTTATGGCACTGGGTAATTTTCCAAGTCACTCGACCATCAGTTGATTTAGCTGGATCTGCGCTCGCCTTAAATTGCGCCCGCATCCTGTTAGTTCTTGCACTGGCCGATATATCTATGCGTTGGATTGAAATTCCAATTCGTCGCGGCTTGCTTCAAAATTGGTTCCGCGGCATGAAATATCGGACTCCAAAAATAAAGAATCAACAAAAACTATTGGTGGCCGGAGTAGCCGCTACCGTTGTTATCGCCGCAACCGTGGCAAGCGTTATAGGAGTTTCACAAGGTGACCTAAGCGCCAAGAAATTAGCTGCCACACTTGAGGCGCAAAGCGAAGTCACCCCAACACCAACTTCAACAAATCCCAAATCGGTAATTATTGAGCCAAAGGGGCTTTGGGTCACCGGCGACTCGGTAATTCTTGGTATTCGAAGCAAATTGGAATCGCATGAACACATTGCGCTAATCAACGCGCGAGTGGGTCGCCAAATTCAGGAGTTAACAACGGTTGTTACGGCAGATCGAGTACATGTTCCTGGCGCCACCGTAATTTTAGATCTTGGAAATAATAATCATTTAACGACAGAATCGGTCGTTGCCCTATTTGAATTATTGAAAGATCAGCCGAGAATTATTTTGGTCGATACCGCAGTACCGCGGCCATGGCGTGCTGATAATAATCGGATCATAAAAGAGGTTATAAAACGCTATCCCCAGACCCAGTTAGTCGAGTGGGATGTAATCTCTGCTGGTCATCCCGAGTTCTTTGCTCCAGATGGCGTCCATTTATCGGACGCAGGTAGCGATGTATATGTGGCCGCGATCTTAGAAAAATTGGGCCAGAAGTAGTTTCACTCCTGACCCAATCTCAAGTTAAAACTTTTTAAGCGAACTGACCTGGCAATCCAAAGACTTTTCCAGCCACGGTCTGACCATCAGCGAATACGGTCGAGATTCGGAAAGAGCACCAACCGGTCGTTCCGGACTTGGTGATATCTAAGGAAAGTTGCGTTGCTGGAACCATTGAAATTAATTTCCAGGCGCCGCCATTGCTGGCGATCTCGACGTTGTAGTTGGTTAAACCATCAGTTGTTGCAGGAGCCTGCCAGAAAATTGTGGCGCCCTTTGCGGTGTAGTGAGCAACGATTCCAATAGGTGCTTCGTGTGCGCCACCAGTGGCTACCGCACTTTCAGAAGGGCTAGCTTCTGACATTGAAGGTGTAGCTGATGCATCGGTCGAAGTTGAAGCCGACACGCTCGTTGACGGAGTTGCCGAAGCGGCAACATCTGCCTTCTTGTTTGTTGAAGAACTCCGGGCGACGACGATTAAAGCCAAAATTACAACGCCAGCGATTACTGCTACGACCACGCGGTTTGAAGAAGTTGACTTCTTTGGTGCCAATGCCGCTGCCATTGGAGTTGGCATTGGTGCAGGAGTAGTTGAAATAACGGTTGTTGCTTTAGCTGGCACTTCTGCAGTTCCAGGAACTGGTGGAATAACGAAATTTTCAATGCCGGCGCTTGCGGCGCGGGACTTGGAGGCAGATTTCTTAGCGGTAGTTTTTTTGGTTGCGGACTTTTTGACTGTTGCTTTCTTGGCAACGGCTTTCTTCGCAGCGCTCTTTTTTACCGTGGCCTTCTTGGCAGCAGCCTTCTTGGCCGGAGCCTTCTTGGCAGCAGCCTTCTTGGCAGCAGCCTTTTTAACAGCGGCCTTTTTTGCGGGAGCCTTCTTGGCCACCGGCCTCTTTGCGCTCTTCTTTGCAACTGCCACTTTTAACTCCTTGTACTCGTCGGTCGTGAAACCAGTCTAACGATGGATGTTGCGGTAAATACTGGGCTTAGGTTACCTCAGCGGTTAGAGCAATTTGGTTAAATCTTCGGTAATTGCCCGAAGTGCTTGGCCGCGATGGCTAATTCGGTCCTTCTCGCCAGCGCCAAATTCCCCAAGTGTTAGGTCAAATCCAATGGGTTTGAAGATTGGGTCGTAGCCAAATCCAGCGTGACCTCGTGGCTCGGGCACGATCTCGCCTTTTAATTGACCGGTTCGTATGACCTCAGTGCCGTTCGGAAGGTGAAGGGCGACGGCACACTGAAAGTGAGCCCCGCGCTGCGCACTTGGAGTCTGCTCAAGCTGCTGTAAAACTTTAGCGATATTGGCGAGATCATCGCCATGCACTCCAGCCCAGCGAGCCGAAAATATCCCCGGGTCGCCATTTAAGGCATCGATACAAAGACCACTGTCATCAGCCAAGGCTGGCAAATTAGTGAAGGCGCTAACTTCTCTGGCTTTGAGCAAGGCATTAGCTTCAAAGCTATCGCCGGTCTCCTCGACATCGGGCAAATTAGGAAAATCATTAAGCCCTAGTACTTGCACCCCGGAAACATGTTCGGCCAGTAGGCGCTCGAACTCTTTAATCTTCCCGGGATTTCGGGTAGCCAAGACAACTTGTTTCACCGTTGAAAACTTACTCAGCGAGAGCGGCGTTTTGGAGCGCTGTTAGTTGTGCACACCCAGCGGTACCAAGGTCCAATAATTGATTTAACAGGGTTCGGTCAAAAGGCTTACCTTCGGCCGTTCCTTGTACTTCAACAAAATTACCATCGCCGGTACAAACAATATTCATATCGGTCTCCGCAGTTACATCTTCCTCGTAACATAGATCCAACATCGGAACGCCTCCGATAATTCCGACGCTTACCGCCGCAACCGATTGGATCAGCGGTTTGCGAGAAGGCAGAATCAAACCTTTTCCCTTTGCCCAATTGATGGCATCGGCCAATGCGACATAGGCACCAGTAATGGCCGCGGTACGCGTGCCACCATCGGCTTGCAAGACATCGCAATCAATAACGATGGTGTTCTCGCCGAGCGCTTGCATATCAACTACTGATCGCAAGGAACGCCCGACCAGGCGTGAGATCTCTTGAGTACGACCGCCCAACTTTCCTTTTACGCTTTCGCGATCCGAGCGAGTATGAGTGGCACGCGGCAACATGGCGTATTCCGAAGTTACCCATCCTTTTCCGCTGCCGTGCAACCATCGTGGCACGCCGGCAGTAAATGAGGCGACACAAAGAACGCGAGTGTTTCCAAATTCCACCAAGACTGAACCTTCAGCATTGTTTAACCATGAGCGGGTAAAACTGATTGGCCGAAGCTGATCCGCGGCTCGACCATCGATACGTTTTTCTGACAAGTTAACTCCTCTTGGTTTCGCTATATCTTTGAATTTACGGTGACAACTTCTGGGCCGAGAAAACGGCGGGCTAGAGCGCTGAAACTTTCAGTGTCTCCAGTGGCGACAAATTTATATTCTGGTTTTGAATTTCCACGGAGTAAATTCTCTTCGACTAAGACTCGATAGAGATCTTTCGCAGTCTCTTCGGCGCTTGAAACTAAAGTTACTTCATTTCCCATCACGTAAGAGATGACTCCAGTAAGCAATGGGTAGTGGGTACAACCCAAAACCAAGGTATCAACTTTTTCTGCCAGCATCGGAGCCAAATAAGATTTTGCAATTTCAGTGATTGCCGCACCTGAAGTTTCACCGCGCTCTACATATTCCACAAATAACGGACAAGCGGTCGATGAAATTTCAAGATGTGGCGCGGCTGCAAAGGCATCTAGATAAGCTCCGGACTCGATCGTGGCGTTGGTACCAATCACGCCGATTTTGCCGGATCGAGTAGCTGAAACTGCGCGTCGAACTGCAGGCTGAATAACTTCAATCACTGGGACTGAATAACGTTCCCTGGCATCGCGAAGCATTGCGGCGCTGGCAGTGTTGCAAGCGATTACTAGCGCCTTAACGCCAACATCGACCAGCTCATCGAGAATTTCTAGGGCAAAGGAACGAACTTGCGCCAACGATCTAGGACCGTAAGGTCCACGCGCGGTATCGCCTACGTAGAGAATTGATTCGTGCGGCAATTGATCAATAATCGCTCGAGCCACGGTTAATCCACCGACGCCAGAATCAAAGACCCCAATGGGTGAATCGGCTCCTACTTTTACTGGACTTTGGGCAGCTGGACTCACCCCCGAACTCTACCCGCTGGCTTTAGTTCGCGGTAAGCAAGCCCAATAGTTGCCCCTGCAACCAACCTAACCAGAAGTAGACGGCATACATGGGTTTTTGTGAATCCTCATCTGGTAACAGTTCAAAGGTCTCGAAGCTATCGTTATTAACTTCCAGCCGAACCCCAAGCGCCAGCCGAAGGTCGTTGAGGGCTTTTAACCAAAGTTCGGAATCCAAATTGAAAATAGTTCCGCCATCACTTTGCGCGTCCACGATTGAAGTTAACTCTTCCCGAATTACCCGAAGAGTGCGTTGTTTTGCGCCGCGTAATTGCGGTTCCGTGTAGCGCCGAAAATCTGATGCCGCTTCTGGATCGGAATAGGCATTTGGCAATAGCCGCTTAAGAACTGGATCCTCGGGTGTTTCAATCTCCTTGGGCATTGAAAGCAATTGGGCCAACGGATCGGAATTATCGAAGTGGTGAAAGAAATCGCCTTCACCCAATAGTTCTAATAATTGTTCAGCCAAATTAATCAAGATCTCGGCTTCGTTTTGAGATAACGCGAGTGAATAACTATTTCCGATTCGGGCGAACTGCGACATCAGAGTTGATCATCCCGTTGCAAGGTAGCCCACAAGCCATGTTCGTGGAGCTGCTGCACATCGCGCTCCATCTCTTCGCGCGACCCTGAACTAACCACGGCGCGACCCTCGGTGTGAACTTTCATCATTAGTTCGTTAGCTTTTTCTGATGAGAAGCCAAAGATTTTTATAAAAACGAAAGTTACATAACTCATTAGGTTCACTGGATCATCCCAAACAATTGTGATCCATGGCTTGTCAAAGAAGGCTTCAATGCTGACTTCTTCTTTGTTAGCCGTTTTAACCATGGTTGATTTTGGCACAAATTTCGAGGCTAGCCACTGTCAACGAACCAGAACGGTGAAATAAGAGCCACTGGCCGCCGCCAACTTTTGTGTTGCTGTTGTCGAAAGTCGAAGCCGAACCAGGCCAGGTGTATCGATATGAAGGATTACGGCAAAGAGGCCGTTCTCATCAGTGACTGCGGGATCAGCGTCGGCACCTTCCAGTGTGACCGTTATGCCAGCGCTCTTTGGTTGAATTTGTCCCGTTATTAAATAGGCGCTACCTGCTCTTATCGATGATGGCGGCGACCAAGAGATGAGCGGCTTGATTGCAACATCCGCTACTGGGGATTGACTTGCCAATCGATCCCACGAGCCATCCGAACTCATTCGGATTGATGTAATTTCACCGAATATTAATGAAGTATTTACTGTTCCATCGGACGCGGTAACTCCCGTGAAGACGGTGCGCCAATCGCCAAGACTATTTTTGATTTCAAGTTTAGCGGGCAGGCCTGCTACTGGCTTGGTATCGGGCAAAGTGAAACTTCCCGTGATTGAAATGGCATCACCAACAAGCGCTGAATTCGAGCCGGCTGTTACCGTGCTGACGATTGTGTCGGGAGCTATTGATTTAGCAACATCGCGAATTGCGCTGATTGCTGTGGGATCTTCCATTCCAATCGTCCAAGCTGCAACGCCACCCAATCGGTATTTTGAAACCAATCCGGCGCGGACCGAATAGCCTTGCGCATCTTGATACCAAGCAGTTCTGGTGGCAGTGCAGGAAGTTGCTTGCCCCAATGAGGTAACCCCGTTATAAACCTTTTGATAGGTAAAATTCGTCTCAGCAAATTTCGGAGTGTAAGTAGGAAGCACACCATAATTTGCAGCAAGCGTTGCGGCATCGCGCATTACAAAAGTTGCCGCCTTTGCTTGTGGCGTAATGGCAGCGGCAACATCAACGGGGCAAGTTCCTGAAACCGCCGTTATCCAATCGCGCCCATAACCCGCGATGCCTACATAAACTTCCGATGCCGGCACAACCGAGACCGCATATTGAACAGCGCTCTCGGCCCATGTGATCGGGCCGATTGGACCAGGGCTACTTGTTGAGTAGTCATAGGTCATAATTTTTAATCGATCGATTGCGGGCGCAATTGCCGCCCAGGCATAAACGTAATAGCCCTTCTTTCCCGATGCTGGATCAAAGAGAACTGGCGTAGTAACTGAAAGCAATTTACCGTTTGCATGCAAGCTGGCAGAAAGATCGCCAATGAATTTAATCCAATTTGGCATGGTGGTTGCCCAAGAAGCGGTGCCATCAACGAAAGCAAAGTTTTCAAAATCCAAATCAATACCATCAAAGTTATTACTCATGACCAATGTTGTAAGGGTGGCAACTACCTGAGCACGGGTAGCGGCGGTGGCGATCAAACCAGCTAACACGCCTTTATCGGTGCCATCCGTTATGGTGGGAATTATTGAGAACTTCATACTCTGCAAAGTCTGAAGCGGAACTGACATTGGAACGCTTGGATTTGCTGGGGTATATAAGTCGGTGATCTTGGTAGCGCTCTTGAGGGTGTACCAAAATGGATTAACTTCTTGGATGAGGTCGGAATTTGTAACGACATCCGGCAGCGAAGTCTTCATTGAATAATAAGGCAGCCAACCAGAAAAGATTTTCCGCGGTGGATTATCAGCCTGAGCAATTGGTGCAATCTGAAATGCGAGCGCGGCAACCAGAGCAATGGCGGCAGCCAATAAGGATTGAAAGCGCCGCGGGGAGTTCATGATTTTTAGGGTAACGCCTCAAGCCTAGAAAGGCCTGACATTAGGAGTTATTCCTTCTTTAATCCTTCATAAATGCTCTTGCAGGTGGGGCAAATCGGAAATTTTTCCGGATCTCGGCTGGGGACCCATTTCTTGCCACAAAGCGCCTTAACTGGCTTGCCAGTAACCGCTGATTCAACGATCTTCTCTTTACGAACATAATGGGCGAAGCGCTCGTGATCACCATTCTCATTGGAGAGCAGCTCTTCTTCGACCAGCAGGTCGGAGAACTTCTCTTCGGTAATTTGGCCAGGCCCCGGTTTGCGCGTGAAGATGCCCATATCGTTAGCCTACTAGAAGGTGCATCTGCCACACTTGCCCAATGAAAGATCTCCTTCGTACCGAAGATCTCAGCCGAGCCGACATTGATCTGCTCCTTGATACCGCTGCCGATTTTGCCAAGAACCCGCTCCGGTCGGTTGCTGCCCTTGCCCATCGCACGGTTGCGATTTATATGACCAAACCTTCAACCAGAACCCGGTTGGCATCTGAAACTGCGGTCGCCCATCTGGGTGGCACACCTATCTTTATTCGCGGCGATGAACTTCAAATCGGAAGAGGCGAAACCATCGCCGATACCGCGCGCGTAATCAGTGGTTTCGCTAGCGCGATGATCGTTCGCACCTTCGCGCAAGCCGATGTCGATGAGCTTGGCCGGCACGCAACTATTCCTATTATTAATGGGCTAACCGATTCTGATCACCCAACCCAACTTCTGGCCGATTGGTTGACTATTCGCGAAGTTTTCGGCGCTGATGTTTCGGGGCGCAAGTTCACCTATATTGGCGATGGCAACAATATGGCTCATGCCTGGTTGACGATGGGGGCGATCCTCGGAGCTCACGTGGTGGCAGCTACCCCAAGCGGAGATTGGGCACCGGATCCCGCTGCAGTTGCAACAGCGGAGCGCATTGCAGCCAAGACTGGTGGCAAAGTTGAAGTGCTCCATGATCCAGAAGCTGCGGCTAAAGGCTCGAGCGTGCTCTATACCGATGTTTGGATGTCTATGGGTGATCCCGAATCCGAGCGAACCGCAAAATTAAAGGCGCTGTCGCCTTTCAAGGTAACCAATGAATTGATGGCGCTCACCGCACCCGATGGCATCTTCATGCACTGCCTGCCCGCTCACCGCGGCGAGGAGGTCAGCGCTGAGGTCATCGACGGTCCCCGCTCCCATATCTGGCGCGAGGCTTACCATCGCCGAACCACGATCCAAGCAATTTTGTACCACCTCACTCGAGGCGAACTCCAAGGGTCAGCACTACTAAGTTAGTGAAATTCGCCAGTTTGCCCGCCATTTAGAGGCAATTCACACCTAGGTTGGCAGAAAATGCCTTCCTCTGCCTATACCGTTGCCGCATGTTGATTGCTGTAGCTAAAGAGATCCGGCCGGGCGAGAAGCGTGTCGCCCTAGTTCCGGACATTATTTCAAAACTTACTCGAGCAGGTCTAGAAGTTGTCATCGAATCTGGCGCTGGTCTTTCAGCCCAATTCTCCGATGAACAATTTGCGCAAGCTGGTGCCACCATCAAAACTGGCGATGTTCTCGCCAACGCTGATGTTGTAGCTTCAGTTTCGCCCCTGACTCCGGATCAGATGCGCACTTTGAAAAAAGGCGCCATCACCATCTCCTTCCTATCCCCTACAACTTCCGTTGATTCAATCGATGCCGCCGCAAGCGCCGGCGTAACCGCGATCTCGTTGGAATTAGTGCCACGAATCTCGCGCGCACAATCCATGGATGCTCTTACATCGCAAGCACTTTGTGCCGGTTATCGCGCAACGCTCGTTGCCGCTGAACTTTCGCCTCGCTTCTTCCCACTTCTCATGACTGCAGCTGGAACGGTTACTCCGGCTCAAGTTGTAGTTCTCGGAGCTGGCGTCGCTGGTCTGCAGGCAATTGCAACGGCAAAGCGTTTAGGTGCTGTTGTTAGCGCGTATGACGTTCGACCATCATCTGCTGACGAAGTTAAATCAATGGGTGCCAAATTCATTAGCCTTGAATTAGAAGCACTCGAAGGTAGTGGCGGTTACGCCCGCGAGATGACTGAAGATCGAGCAGCCAAGCAACGCGAACTTTTGACGCCATACATTGCAAATGCTGATGTCCTTATTACTACTGCAGCCGTACCTGGTCGCCCAGCGCCACGATTGGTAACCGCCGAAATGGTTGCCGCGATGAAGTCCGGCGCAGTAATCGTCGACCTCGCTGCTGAAACCGGTGGCAACGTTGAAGGATCAGTTGCTGGTGAAATCACTATGACCGCAAATGGCGTCAGCCAATGGGGCGGAAAAGATGTCCCTAGCCAGCTGCCGTACCACGCTTCGATGCTCTTCTCTCGAAACGTCGTAAACCTATTGCTCTTGATGACTAAATCAGTCGATGGCAAGCCAACCGGTGAGGTCATTCCTGATTTCGCTGATGAAATTATTGATGCGGCAACGCTCACTATGAATGGCGCTCGTAGAACGCCGGAAGGAAAGAAGTAACCATGACAACTATGGCGGTTCTTACCATCTTCCTTCTCGCGATCTTTGTGGGATTCGAAGTGGTTTCTAAGGTCTCCACGACCTTGCACACTCCTTTAATGTCCGGCGCAAATGCGATCCACGGAATTATTCTTGTCGGCGCAATCATTGTTGCCGATAACGCAACTAGCGGCCTCGAGACCACGCTTTCAATCGTGGCGGTTGTCCTTGCAACTATCAACATGGTTGGTGGCTTTGTTGTCACTGACCGAATGTTGGAGATGTTTAAGGGCAAGCCAAAGACTCCTAAAGCATCTAAGGAGGTCGCAAAGTGAATCAAAACATTTACGATCTCTTAGGTTTAGCTTCCGCCGTCTGCTTCATCTTGGCGCTGAAAGGTCTTTCAACTCCGAAGACCGCTCGTCGGGGTAACTTGATTGGTGCCGCTGGCGCCACAATCGCAACGATCGTAGTTTTCTTCGCCCCTAAGGCTGCCGGCCAGTCCCACCACAACACCATCTTGATTTTGGCAGCAATTGCCTTCGGTGTCTTGGTTGGCGTTCCAGCCGCACGCAAGATTCAAATGACTCAGATGCCACAACTTGTTGCACTCTTCAACGGTGTTGGTGGTGGCGCAGCTGCGCTGGTAGCAACCGTTGAATATCTAAACTTGAGCAAAGATGGAAAGCCATCTGCCGCTAACTTAGTTGCAACGGTCTTCACTGTAATCGTGGGATGTACTTCGTTCTCCGGTTCGGTCATTACCTTCATGAAGCTGCAAGAACTAATGACAACTCGCCCAGTTGTATTCCCTGGCGGTCGCTTCGTAATCGCAGCCACCCTCGCTGGAGTTCTGGGTACTGGTGGTTGGGTAATTGCATCCGGTGGAAATACGCCACTGCTTGTCATGGGTGGACTCGCTCTGCTCTTCGGTATTTTGTTCGTGCTGCCTGTTGGCGGGGCCGACGTCCCAATCGTTATCTCGCTGTTGAACGCCTTCACGGGTCTCACAGTTGCTGCTAGCGGTTACGTACTTCAATCAACCCTTTTGATCGTTGCCGGTACTTTGGTTGGCGCATCAGGAACAATCTTGACCCGCTTGATGGCCGCTGCGATGGGCCGTTCGCTCTTTGGAACCCTCTTCGGCGCCTTCACTGCCAAGCCACAAGAAGTATCTGCTGCGGGTGAGGCTCGCTCCGTTAAATCTGGCTCACCAGATGACGTTGCAATCTTGCTCAACTATGCCCAGCGCGTTGTAATTGTTCCGGGCTTTGGTTTGGCTGTTGCGCAAGCTCAGCACACCGTTCGCGAACTTGCCGATCTGTTGGCCGCAAAGGGAGTCGATGTTGCTTATGGCATCCACCCAGTTGCCGGTCGCATGCCAGGACATATGAACGTGCTCTTGGCCGAAGCCAGTGTGCCTTACGAGCAATTGGTTGAAATGGATGAGGTCAACCCGACCTTCCCACAGACCGATGTCGTTCTCGTAGTCGGCGCAAACGATGTTGTTAACCCAGCAGCAAAGACCACGCCTGGTTGCCCAATTTATGGCATGCCAATCTTGGATGTTGCCGAAGCTGGAAACGTCATCTTCCTGAAGCGCTCAATGCGTCCAGGATTCGCTGGTATCGAAAACGAACTGCTCTACGATCCAAAGACCACCCTGCTCTTCGGTGACGCTAAGGATTCGTTGACCAAGGTAGTTAGTGCACTAAAGGCGCTCTAGTACCAAACTTAAATAGCCCCGCTGGTGATTCAGCGGGGCTATTTCGTGCTCAGATGTTTCCGTCAGGAACCTTCGTTAATTTGCGAGTTTTTAGTTCTTGGCGCGAATAAGTTGTGGTTGCCACTTAACTTCTTGGCCCAAGACTTTCGCAGCATGTAATGGCCAGCGCGGGTTGCGAAGGAATTGGCGGGCCAACATCACGGCATCTGCTTGACCGGAGGCGATAATTTCTTCGGCTTGAAGTGGATCAGTGATCATGCCAACTACAGAAGTAGTGACTCCGCCTTGAGTTTTGATCGCTTCGGAAAAGTGAACTTGGTAGCCAGGTCCGGGAGTTATCTTTGCGTTATGAACGTTGCCACCGCTTGAAGTATCGATTAAGTCGGCACCTAGGGAGATGAGTTCGGGTGCTAATTTCACCGACTCTTCGATCGTCCAGCCACCTTCGGTCCAGTCAGAAGCCGAGATTCGCACGAATAGCGGCATTGAAGTTGGGATGACTTCGCGAACTGCGACGACGATTTCCTTTAAGAAGCGAGTTCGGTTTTCAAACGAGCCACCGTATTCATCAGTACGCGTGTTTGAAAGTGGGGAGTAGAACTCGTGAAGCAAATAGCCATGCGCGGCGTGAATTTCTAGCACGTCGAAACCTGCTGCGATCGCTCGGGTTGCGGACTGCGCCCACGCCGTGACCAATGCCTTTATTTCTGCGACCGTTAATTCATGTGGGGTGGGATAACCCTCAAAGGCAATTGCCGATGGCGCTACAGGAGTCCAACCACCTTCAGCTGCGGTGGCCATAAGATGATCGGAACCAGGAATTGTGGTGCCACCTTTGCGACCAGCATGCGCTAATTGAATTCCAATCTTTGTGCCCATTGCATGCGCGAATTCCGTTATAACTTTCCAAGCCTTAACTTGTTCATCGTTGTATAGACCCGGGCAACCGATAGAGATTCGGCCTTCGGGAACTACACCGGTGGCTTCAGCGATGATCAATCCAGCACCACCAGTAGCGAAGGAACCCAAGTGAACCTGGTGCCATGCGCCGACGATGCCATCTTTGGCCGAGTATTGGCACATAGGGCTTACCCAGACGCGATTGGAAAATTCGGTACCGCGAATTGTGATTGGATCAAAGAGATGTACGGTCAAGGGAAGCCTTTCTAGGATTCAAAGTGTGAAGTTATTAGGAACGATGAAGCAAGCAATCTCACTTCATCTAGGTGCTGGCGGCGCTTTCGATTAGCCTTCTTGGAGATCAGTCGGTGCTCCGTGCACATCCAAGATATTTGCTGGTGCAGTTGGTTCTGCAGCCACATGCTCAACTGGAATGGTTCCAAGCTTTCCTTTTTGGAAATCTTCGAAAGCTTGTAGAACTTCAGCTTTAGTGTTCATTACGAAGGGCCCCATCCAAGCAACGCTTTCGCGAATCGGTTCGCCGCCAAGAATCAGAACGTCCATCTCTGGCGAGCGCGACTCTTGGGTTTGATCGGCGCGCATAACAAGAACGCCGCCATCGACCATCACGGAAAGTTGACCCGTGTGTACTGGCTGGCGATCTTCGCCAACAGTTCCACGGCCAGCCAATGTGTAAACCAAGGCGTTGTAGTCGGGGTTCCAAGGCAATCGGAGTTCAGCGCCTGGTTGCAAGGTTGCGTGAACCAAAGTGATTGGCGTCTGGGTTGAGCCTGGACCTTGATGACCAGCAACTTCACCTGCGATGACTCGAATAAGTGCGCCGCCATCGAATGAAGAGAGGAGTACGACATCGCTCGCTCGAAGATCTTGATAAGCCGGCTTCGACCATTTCTTTGCGGCTGGCAAGTTCACCCAAAGTTGGAAGCCATGAAAGAGACCTCCGCTCATTACGAGATGCTCGGGTGGCGTTTCGATGTGCAAAATTCCAGCACCTGCGGTCATCCATTGCGTATCGCCATTGGTGATTGTTCCGCCGCCGCCATGATTATCTTTGTGATCGAAGATGCCATCGATTATGTAGGTAACGGTTTCAAAACCACGATGAGGGTGCCAAGGCGTGCCCTTTGGTTCGCCCGGGGCGTATTCGACTTCACCCATTTGGTCCAGGTGGATAAAGGGATCGAGCTCCTCCATTGGTACGCCGGCAAATGCTCGACGAACTGGGAAGCCTTCGCCTTCGTAACCTTGAGGTGCGGTGGTGATCTTCTTTACTCGACGAGCACGGGCACTTGGATCGGCAACGACGCGCGGCAAGATAGTGATATCACTGGCGGTTACTGCTGGCATTTGCTTCCTCTTTCAATCAGATGGGCTCAACGAGTAGTTGAACTTTCAACTACTCAGAGTATAGAACCTTCTGGGGCGAATTTCTATTCCAGGGGCCAGCTGCTGCGGTTCGCCACGATTCGGCGGCGGTACCCGTCCTGCCACGCCTTACTTTCAGCCGCCTTTTGCTTCCTGCCGCCTTTTGCTTCCTGCCGCCTTTTGCTTCCTGCCGCCTTTTGCTTCCTGCCACGCCTTACTTCCAGCCACCAGCGAAATTCAGGGAGACCTTCCCAAGATCTGCGCTATCCACAACCCATTCCATCAATTTCCTAGAAATGTCGGCGCTACCTTCGAGGATATTCCCATGTTGCAAAACGTAGCCAAGGATCTTCGACATTCACGGCCCAATTCCGAGCCATCGTCAATTTCCTCTGCCACTTCCCTTTCCGAACTGCCCAGCCCTGCTCAGACGTCGGAGAAATTTGTCCTCTCCCTATTGAATCAAAGGGCAGGAATCGAGGTCTTGGATCAACTCGTTACCATCGACCCAGCTGATTTAAACCGAACCGGGAGAATTGATTACTTAAGCGCTCTCGAGAAACAAAGCGCTTGGCTCAATGAACTCCTGCAACGGGCGATCGTCGCGGTGGCGGGCGATGAACCAACCAAAGCAGAAAATCTATGGACCGGAGTGGACGAAGCCGAACGTGACGAAGTAGCTGCTGCCCTTCGCTTATCCGGAAATACCGCACAATCTCGAATCGATGTGGCAAGAACTTTGGTTAATAATTTGCCCAATACTTGCTCAGCGTTGGCTTCGGGCGAAATATCAAGCGCGCACGCCACCGTCATCGCTCGCGAAAGCGCCGCCGCAATCGACAAAGGAATCAATCCCATTTTGATCGAGCAGATCGAGCTCGAGGCTTTAGCACATTCCGAATTTCATACGCCCGCACAAGTTGCCAACAAAGTCAGGACTTTACTGGCCCAACTTGCACCTGCCGCCTTCGAAGAGGCAGTCGAATACGCTCGCGATTGTCGCCGAGTCAATCTTTACCCTGAGGCGGACGGCATGGCAACCTTGGTCGCACTACTTCCGGCCCCTGATGCGCAAACCATCATGTTGGCCATTGATAAATTAGCCAGAAAGTTTCAAGAGCACGATCGAGAAAAGGCAGCCGGCATTGACACGGTTCGCGAAACGGCGGACGGCATTGACACGGTTCGCGAAACTTCGGCCACTTTTAAAACCATCGACGCTTACCGCGCTGATGCGTTAACGCTCTTTGCCACTAACTACTTAGCAACCAGCGCGGACGAATCACTAAATCATCGACGCCCAGTAACGCTTAATCTCACAATGGATCTGCCTACCGCTCTCGGCTTGGCAGAAAATCCTGGTCAGCTTGCCGGATTCGGACCAATCCCAGCATCAGTCGCACGAGAACTTGCTGCCGATGCAAAGTGGCGCCGTTTTATTACCGAACCAGTAACTGGTGCGCTGCTTGATTACGGTCGGCTCATCTACGAACCACCCCAACCACTAGTTGATTTTCTACTCGCCCGGGATCGCACTTGTCGATTCCCAGGTTGTCGCCAGCCAGGTCGGCTAGCGGATATTGATCACGCGGATCCTTGGGAATCGGGCGGAAGTACCAATCTTGAAAATCTCGGATTACTTTGTCGACGTCATCATCGCTTAAAAACTCATGGCGGTTGGAAGTTAGAAAGCTTCGCCGATGGCTCATGTGAATGGCTCTCACCGTCTGGAAAGAAATATCAAGTGCCAGCCAGGCCCATCTCGGAAGCTGTATAAGTTTTGGGCACGCCCCATTGGAAACCGCATGAGTCTTGGGCACGCCCCATTGGAAACCGCATGAGTCTTGGGCACGCCCCATTGGAAACCGCATGAGTCTTGGGCACGCCCCATTGGAAACCGTTTAAAGTGTGACCATGGAGAGTCTGGCTTTAGTCGTAGGAATTATTTTTCTCGTTGCCCTAACCGCCGGCCCATTTGCATTAGGGATTTCCTTCATTCCCATCGGAAAATACTTCCCCAAACTCGCCAAACGGATTCTTGTTTCCTTGTTTAGCGTTGCCGCAAGCATGAGTGGCGCTCTCCTAATCGTCTCTAAAATAGCTATGCCCGCGCGAATTCTTGGGCTGGTTGGGCTCAGTTGCGCCAGCCTGGCAATCTCAAGAACCTTTCGACCGGCAAAACCCGAGGTCACGCCCTCGATCGAGCAATAACGATTTAAAACGGCTCACCTACAACCCACGCTCTAACTTCCAATGGTCACTACCTCAACCCACGCACTAACTTCCAATGGTCACTACCTCAACCTATGCACTACCTTCTCTCCAAAAAAAATGAACCGCCCCATCAGAGGCGGTTCTTTCAATAAATGTTTCTAGCTATTAGGCAACTTCTGCATTGCGGATAGCTGAAATGTCGAACTCAAGGCTGATCTTCTCGCCGAGCATAACTCCGCCAGTCTCAAGGGCTGCATTAAAGTTCACACCGAAGTCGGTACGGTCGATTGAAGAAGATCCTTCGAAGCCAATTCGGTTGTTGCCGTATGGGTCAACTGCGTCGCCAGTGAAATCAAGGTCGATGGTGACAGACTTTGAGATTCCCTTGATGGTCAGATCGCCAGTTACTTTGTAGGTATTTCCACCAGCTGCGGCGAATTCCTTTGATACGAAAGTCATGGTTGGGAATTCTTCCATTGAGAAGAAGTCGTTACTTCGTAGGTGCGCGTCACGGTCGTTGTTGCCCGTGTCAATGCTGGTTGCTTGAATTGTAAGTTCTAGCGTGGAATTCGATGGGGTTTCGATATCTAGAAAGCCGGTTCCAGCGAAATCTTTGAATGAGCCGCGAACCTTCGCGACCATCACGTGGCGAATTCCAAAGTTAATGCTGCTGTGGGCTGCGTCAACGGTGTAGTGGCCGGTTAAAGATGCTGTTGCTGTTGTCATCTGTCTTACTCCTCGGTTAGTTGTCTGACCATAAAATGTCATTTAGTTGAATTCTCAACCACTGTACTGTAACAAAGTTGAAAGTTCAACTATTCCCGGATTCACCCAAATTCAGTTAACCCGTGATGAACAAATGCTGAGAGTAAAAAAGAATCTGCAAGTCACTTGCAAAATCAATATCTCATTTTGCGCTCGCGATTATTAAAGTATCTGCGATCCACTGGCGGGCTAAGTTAAGTTCTCTGAAGACAATTTGAAACCGATACGTTGAATTTGACCTAAAGTTTGAATCAAATAAGACCAAAAGTTTGAATCAAATTAGACCAAAAGTTTGAATCAGAATTGTGAGATTGAACAAGATTCCATCAAAATCATAAAAAGGGATGGAAGGATGGCAACGTCAGCTTTTAACTAAATCCATTACTACTTGCGAAGTCAGCGCAAATTAAGTTGCTTGCTAGCGCAAGTGCAGGTGCTTAAGTCCATTTGGAGCAACGGCAATACTCAAAATTCTAAAGAGTCGACTTCGTTGGCTCTTTGGTTTTGGATAGCCAAGAATCGGCTCTGCATGTGTATAGACGATGTTCTCGTTCATTTTTATTCCCTCTGGCACATTCGGTGTACCAACTAAAGGATTCTCTTATCCATCGGGAAAGACAAATCAAAAACACCAAATATGGTGGTGTCACCACTCTTTGACGAATGTCACACGATGAAAGTTTTGCACCTTAGCGCTCAAATTATCTGAGCGCATCGGTGAATTGCGTGGAGGTGCCGGGAATCGAACCCGGGTCCTATAACACAAAAACAGGGCTTCTACGGGCGTAGTGTCCTAATCGTTTTCTCAGTCCAGACTCTCACGAACACATGTAGTCAACGAACTCAGTTACAGATTTATGTCCCCAATGGCGTCTGCAACACCACCGTCAGGTAGAGCTCTCTAGCGACGCTAGGTTCCGAATCGAGAGCAGATTCGGGCTAACGGATTCACTTAGATCGCTTAGGCAGCGATAGCGAAATCAGCGGCAGTTGTACTGGCGCTTAGTTTTTTGCCAGGGTTATTGGTTAACGAGATCATCCCGGCTTCCTCGGCCCGCTTCACCTGTCTCTAACGTTACAGTCGAGACCGTTCACCCCCATGGTTATGGCAGCAATGAAGCTTTATTCCATATGTAGTTGTGCTCTAAGGGTACCGATACAAGGCTCATTCACGAAGTTAGTTATCCCGAAGAACACCCAGTTAAACCAATTAGCGAGCGCTCTTGCCTGAAGTCCGACGGGAAAGTTCACGAGTGATCTCTCGATTTGCTTGCTTCTCCATCAAATCAGAGCGCTTGTCGTGGCTCTTCTTACCTTTTGCCAACGCCAATTCGATCTTCGCTTTTCCATCCTTAAAATAGATTGAGAGCGGAACCAGAGTTAGCCCGCCTTGCTTTGTCAGGCCAAATAATTTCGCAATCTCCCGCTTATGAAGCAGAAGTTTCCGATCCCTTCGCGGGGTGTGGTTGGTCCAGGTTCCTTCGGTGTATTCCGGAATATGAACACCCGAAAGCCAAAGTTCGCCATCTTGAACCATGGCAAAACCATCGACTAAGGAGGCGCGACCGGCACGCAAGGATTTAACTTCAGTTCCCGTCAGTACCAGCCCACATTCGTAAACCTCTTCGATGAAGTAATTGTGGCGCGCGCTCTTATTCTGAGCGATCAATTTTCTGCCCTCTTCCTTCACCATGGCCTAAGGGTACTTGGTTCAGAGGGTCGCTCGCGGGCACATAAGCCTAAGGACCATAACGGAATGTAGGTTCAAATGGGTGCAGGTTCTAATGGGTGCAGGTTCTAATGGGTGCAGGTTCTAATGGGTGCAGGTTCTAATGGGTGCAGGTTGTAAAGAGCACTGTCTAGTTGGTGGCGATCTGATGTGTGGGGCATTAGTTGAAGAAAATTACTTAGTTCTTCTCCCTACTTAGTCGCTACTTTGCCGGAATCGAGCGCCGCCAACCCCGATAGAACTTGAATCGCCTTGGTTATCTCGCCGGTTTCCCCAACCGCCAAATCGGGATGAATGCCAACTCGATCCAAGAGTTTGCCCGATGGTGTTCGATACTTTCCGACGGTGACTTCGATTTGCGAACCATCCATAAGGGCTACAACTTCTTGCACGGTGCCCTTTCCATAACTGGTCTCACCGAGAATTACGGCCCGATTTCGATCTTGCAGCGCACCAGCAATTACCTCGGCTGCGCTTGCGGTGGAGCGGTTTATCAAAACTGTCATTGGCGCAGTATCAGGTGAGGAATTGTTGGAGTTGAGAAGAACATCATCCTGGCCCTTTGGGGTATAAGAAACAACGGCGCCACTACTTAAGAATTGTGAGACTAAATCAACCCCGACCGAAAGAATTCCACCAGGGTTATCGCGCAAATCGAGAATGATTCCTTTGGAGTGCGGATATTTCTTTAACGCAGTTGCAACATCGTCAGAGGAATGAGTAGAAATTGCCGAAACTTGTAGATACAAAATCTTTGGCGCAATCTGTGATGCGACAACGTCGCCGGTGAGAACATCGGCGCGAGACAAGCTAACTGAAATTGCTTGCTGGTTCCTCAGGACGCCAATACTCACCGCGGATTTTGGACTACCACGAAGTGCCGCAACCGCGGTTGCAACTGATTCGGTACTCACATCAGCACCGTCAATAGTTTGCAATAAATCTCTAACTCGAAGGCCGGCACCTGAAGCCGGGCTACCTGGCTGAACGCTAGAAATTTCCAAAACACCTGATGGCGATTTACGAAGCCAAATACCGACCCCGCTATATCTACCCTGAAGTCCCGCAGTAAAAATGTCGACGCTTTCAAGTGGAAAGTAGTTGGCCCATCGATCACCGGTTGCCTTGAGGATCGCATCGATTGCGGCTCTCTCTAGAACGCTACGTTTTGGCGCCAGCGGATCGCGCTTGATAACCGTGCTCAGCGCTTCATCAACGGTGGATTTATGCCGAGATTGTCCGACGTAATCGCCTACGCCTAGCCCAAGGATTAACGCTAGTGAGACCAACCCGAGGATGGCGGTTCGATTCGTCCCTTTAAAGAGATCGACAATCGGAGCGGCCACATCTCCTCAACATTCCTGTAGCTTTAAGGGTTTGGCCTATACCTTCAGGTATCGACGCAACGTAAGAACGGATGCTACCGAGGATACGAAGAATCCCGTAAGGAGCAAAATTCCCGAGGCTACCCAGACGTCGCTCCAGGTAAAGAAGCGGGTAAATGAGAGCAATGGCGCTACTTTCGTGTCGACCAGGTACTTAAAGGCAGATAAGAGCCCTGTGGAAACCGCCCAACCCACGATCGCCGAAAAGATACCCTCGAGCAAAAATGGCAGTTGAATCGAGAAGGAGGAGGCGCCAACTAACTTCATAACGCCAGTTTCTCGGCGCCGGTTAAAGGCCGCAATACGCAAGGTATTACTAATCAATAACGCTGCCGTAAGAACGCTAGCGAAACCAATTCCTAAAGCGCCGTCGCGAAGTACGCCTAATAATCGGAAGAACTTCTCAAGAATGGTTCGTTGATCCTGCACGGTATCGATGCCAGGTCGCCCCGAGAAGGCGCTTTGGACCACTGCAAATTTAGTTGGATCCTTCAACTTAACGCGGAAGGATTCTGGCAATTGATCGGCCGTTACATTTTGGGCAATTGCCGAATTCTTAAATCGTTCTTGAAAGTGCTGAAAAGCCTGGGCTTGAGATTCGTAATAAACCTGAGCAACCACGGGCAATGCATTCAGGTCATTTTGAATTGCCAACCGTTGATCAGAGGTGATCGGACCGCCGGCGCATGATGGTGATTCGGAGAGCGTGCCGCAGAGAAAGACTGAGACCTCGATCTTGTCATACCAATAATCTTTCATGACCTTAACTTGCGAATTAGCAAGCAGGCCGATGCCTAATAACGTCAATGAGATTGCCACCGTGATCATTACGGCAAAGGTCATCGTTAAATTTCGACGTAACCCAATTCGAACTTCTCCAAAAACAAAGCGAGCGCGCATCGTCTTCCCCTAACCCGTATATCCATAGACGCCGCGTACTTGGTCACGAACTACATGACCACCTTCAAGTTCAATCACGCGCTTTCGCATTTGATCGACAATGCCCGAATCGTGCGTGGCCATAACGACCGTTGTTCCTTCGCGATTAATCCGGTCCAGTAACTTCATAATTCCAACGCTTGTTGCCGGGTCCAGGTTTCCAGTTGGCTCATCGGCGATCAAGATTGTTGGCCGGCTGACATATGCACGTGCAATTGCCACCCGCTGTTGTTCGCCACCGGAAAGTTCATTTGGTTTGCGATCGGTCTTCTCTTCAAGGCCAACCAGTTCGAGAACCTCAGGGACTTCGCGGTTGATCTCTTTCTGCGAATAGCCCAAGACGTGAAGGGTGAAGGCCACATTTTCGTGAACCGTTTTATTTGGCAGCAAGCGGAAATCCTGGAAGACCGTGCCAACCTGGCGGCGAAGCTCTGGGACCTTATGCGCGGCCAAGGTATTTAGATCCTTGCCAGCCACCACGATGTTTCCCGAGGTTGGGCGCTCTTCGCGAAGAACCAAACGGAGGAAGGTCGACTTGCCAGAGCCTGAGAGCCCAACCAAGAAGACGAACTCGCCTTTGAGGATCTCCAGATCCACCCCATCAAGAGCAGCGCGCTCCTGCTTCGGGTACATCTTCGTTACGTTCTCAAAGCGAATCACTGACACCTCATCTAGCGAAGGACGGGAAGAACTCCTGCAGGAGGCTCAGTTTAGGTAGGGAAAGTCGCGAACCGGCGTAAATACGCGCCTTTAAGCCTGAGAGATGGGTTAAATCTGGGGGTTTTGGGTGGGTCCGCTGGCTTTGCGTGGTGCTGGCTTTGCGTGGTGCTGGCTTTGCGTGGTGCTGGCTTTGCATGGTGCTGGCTTTGCGTTGGTGCTGGCTTTGCGTTGGTGCTGGCTTTGCGTGGTGCTGGCTTTGCGTGGTGCTGGCTTTAGCGCTCAGTGCTCTTTCGCCATTTGATGCCAGCCTCGATGAAGCCATCGATCTCGCCATCCAGGACGGCGGCAGGATT
>CAIQNN010000039.1 GCA_903873185.1 uncultured Actinomycetes bacterium | reverse complement strand
TCTGAAATCACAACAGCTTTTTCAGAAGGAAGCGACTTTACGTACGCAGCAACTGTCTTCTCAGCGGATTGCATAGGGGAACTTTACAGCCTCAAAATAGAAAAAGAAGAGTCGCCCTATAAGCCGGATCCTGTCCTTCGCTTGCGCGAATGGATCACCATCCATCTAGCCCTGCAATTGCTTGCAGAGTCAAGCAACCTACCTGATGACTCGAGCGAGCAGCTCTCAAGCGCCATCTTTTTGGTCTTGCTCCAGGTGGGGTTTACCTAGCCATCTATGTCACCATAAATGCTGGTGGTCTCTTACACCACCGTTTCATCCTTACCTCATCTTGCGATGCGGCGGTCTATTTTCTGTGGCACTGATCCCGCGGGTTTCCCCGGGTGGGCGTTACCCACCACCTTGCTCTGCGGAGTCCGGACTTTCCTCGGTGCTTAACGCAACGCGGTGATCCGGGCAACTCTTCAGGTGGATAAGGATAGTGGCTAGTAGCCTTCGCTTTCCATGTTGATTCTGTTGCCCCCTAGCGAGAAGAAGAGAACTCCCGAAACTAGTCCGGCGCTCGATTTAGCAGCGCTCTCCTTTGAACTTGAACTGCTTTTGGCTCGGAAATCATTGATCGAGCGTCACGATGAATTGAATCTAGCTACTACAGGGCTGGCGATCTCGATTTATTCAGGAGTGCTATATCAAGCCCTAGATTGGTTCAATTTGGATGCTGCTTCCATGAAGCGCGGGCAGAATTCAATTGTCATAATTTCGGCGCTATTTGGAGCGCTTCGGCCACTGGATTTGATTCCGAACTACAAATTGAAGATTTCAACAAGCCATTGGAAAGTTTGCATCTCCGCGGCGCTGCAGTCATTAGATTCAGAACTAATTGTTGATGCCCGCTCTTCAACTTATGCATCGGTGTGGACTCCCCCGACTTCGAAAACCGTTGCAGTGCGGGTATATGAAATTAGAAATGGTGAGAAAAAAGTGATAACACATATGTCAAAAAAGACCAGAGGCGAAGTTGCCCGGCTTCTGATTTGCGAAAACCGAATGCCAAAGACACCTGAAGAAGTATTTGAAATTGTTAAGAAGAATTATCAGTGCGAGTTAATTGCGCCAGCAAATGGCAAGAGTTGGTTTATAGACGTTATTGCAGGCTAGGAAAGTTCGCTCATTGAGAAGAGCGCCATCAACCCATCGGATGGCCAAATTTTTATCGTGGTAATACTGCACGGTGCGATATCAACATGAAAAATGCTTTCAATCTGCGTTGCAAGAGCAACACAAACTGCTCCTTTGATAACTACGTTGTGGGTAACTACTGCAACCTTCTCGCCTGGGTATTGAGCGGCGATTCTGCGGAGCGCGCTTCCGGCGCGTTCGGAAGTTGCGGCGTAGGACTCACCCCCACCTTGCTTGTACCAAGGGTCCGCAACCCACTCTTTAAATTCTTGGGAGAATTGTTCTTCAACTTGAATTGGGGTCAAGCCATCCCATTTTCCAAAGGAGGCTTCTTTAAAGTCTTCATCGATAATTGCTTCAAGTGGAACGGTCTTAATAATTTCTTCGGCAGTGTCGCGAGTCCGTTGTAATGGTGAAACGAGGAGCACCTTTGGATCTCTGGTAGCCAACAAGGCTGCAACTGCTCGAGCTTGCTCGCGACCTCGTTCGGTTAAACCTGGATTGGAACCACCAGAGCCGGAGAAGCGCCGCTCTGGAGTTAACGGAGTTTCACCGTGGCGAATTAAATAAATGGTGGTTGGAACTTCAGCTGAGAACATCCGGGAATGTAGAAAATTCTTTTGAATATATTTAGTCTCGGCTACTTCGCCATCTAGCGCTTTATTGGCCAAGCGATCAGCATGTGAATTCAAATCGCGCGGAATCCAAGTAAAAGTTATCAAATGCATCGGGTGAATTTCCCGGGCGGTCTTGGCGAGGTTGCGCATATCTGGATGCTTAATCTGCCAGCGACCGGACATCTGTTCAACAACTAATTTGGAATCCATGCGAACGTCTAACGTGGCTTCTGGATCAAGCTCATGTGCAGCCTCAAGTCCAGCGATTAAACCGCTGTATTCAGCTACGTTATTGGAAGCTATACCAATGCCGGCGAATAGTTCTTTTAGGATCTTGCCATCTTCGCTGACAACTGCGCCATATGCGGCATTGCCGGGATTGCCACGTGAACCACCATCGGCGGTAATCAGAAAATGGCGGGCCATAATTAGATGCGAACCAAAATAATGCGGCACTCCTCGCAACGCAGAACTTCATCTGCGGCCAGAGTCTTAATTCGCTCTAGTTCAACGGCATTAATTGCTAAGTGACAGCCTTGACACATATTGCCAACTAGCAGCGCGGCACCAACGCCACTATTTGAAGATCGTACTTTTTCGTAAAGATCTATTAGTGGGCTCTCAATTTTTGGCAGGACGTTCGCGCGCTCAGAAAGTTTGGAATCAATCTCGGCTTGAATTTCGGTGATCGCGTTTTCAAGACGTACATTCAGTTCCAGTTCTAACTTCTGCAAGCCAACTTCATCGCTGCGAAGTTCTTCGACGCGGGTTTTAACCCCGTCATGCTTCAGCATGATTTCGAGCTCGCCATCTTCAAGTTCCGCTTTGCGCTTACCCAATGTGGCGACTTCGTGTTGCAGTTGTTCTAACTCTTTTGGCGAAGCGTTGCCGGTCGATAGGCGAACTTCGTCTTTAGTAATTCGATCGGCAACCTGCTCAACATCAATTTCAGAGCGGCGAAGATCAATAGTGACATCAGCGAGTTCAGCTTCAACAATTGCCAATTCTTCGGCGCTAGCTTTGAGGCGAGTGTGGATCGCGACGATCTGCTCGCGCTCGGGCAGGCTCGCTAACTTTGATTTAGCCTGCATGATGGCGGAATCGATTAGTTGGAGTTCGATGAGCAGGGATTGGTCTGCGGCTGCTGCCTTCACGCCGGCCTCCCGTCTATTAAAGCTTGGTGGGCGCTGAGGGGTTCGAACCCCCGACATCCTCGGTGTAAACGAGGCGCTCTACCGCTGAGCTAAGCACCCAAGCTCGCCAGCGCAAAGTACACGCGGTGCGAGCGCCCCACTCTACTAGTCGTTCGTGAGGAGGCAAAAACCAGTCAGATTAAAGGGCAGCGAGCGCAGCCTTGTACTCGTCATTACTGCGGGCATCTCCAATGGCATTAGCGACCTGCCAGCGCAGAATTCCTTCTTTATCGACGATATAAGTCCCACGTAGAGCGCAACCGCGACCCTCGTCGAAAATTCCATATGCCTTGGCGGCGGCGCCATGCGGCCAGAAATCGGAGAGAACCGGGAAGTTATATCCCTCTTTCTCGGCAAAGACTCGCTGGGTGAATGGGGTATCGCAGGAGATAGCTAACAGCTCGACGCCATCATTTTGGAAGGCTGAAAGGTCATCGCGCATGGCGCAAAGTTCGCCGGTGCAGGTTCCGGTGAATGAATATGGGTAGAACAAGATGACGACGTTCTTCTTGCCTTTGAAGGAAGAGAGCGCTACTACCTGGCCATGTTGATCCTTCAGGGAAAAATCTGGAGCGGCGGAGCCAATTTCAAGAGCCATGAACAAGCCTTTCGAGGAGCGAATTTGGGAGATATCAATTATTTAGTAGCCCAATGTTATAGAAGGTGGCGAACTATTTCCGACCGGATTTTCGCGCGATCAATCGGGTGGCAGTCCAATCGGAAGCTGCCGCAAAAGAGCTGGTCTGAGATAGGCCAGCGGTAGGTGCGGCATCCTGGATATCGCTCGGCTCGACATGGTTTGGACGGCCTAATTTGGGGGTCAAGAGCCAGATCGAACCGGATTCGGCCAAAAAAGTCAGACCATCGACTAATTCATCGACCAGATCGCCATCGCCTTCCCGCCACCAAATGATTACCGCGTCAACGACCTCGGTGGAGTCATAGCCCAGGAGCTCGGAGCCAGTACGGGTTTTTATTGCGCTTCGAAGATCTTCGGCTGCGTCGCTATCGTGCCCGACCTCGAGGATGAGAAAGCCAGGCTCAATGCCCATGCGATCAATGGCAGTGGCAGGTCCGGTTGGGGACGAGTTCAAACGCAGGCCTCCTTCACTCCCCTAGTCCACCCAACCTTTCGCGCTTGCGCAAGTACCTATGGCCATTTTCAGATAGATTTTGCTCAGGTGCTCACTGTGGAGCCGTCCGAAATGACCGAAGTACCCATACTGGGGAGAGCCATTATGGGAGAGAGATTGAGGCATGACCACAAACTTTGAGGCGCCTAGCCATCTGATCGATCAATTGATCGATACCGATCCATCCGAGACTGCCGAATGGCAACAATCCTTGGATGCGGTTTTAGAAAATGCTGGCCCGGTCCGAGCTCGCTACCTGATGTTAAATATGTTGAACCATGCTCAAGCCCTGAAATTAGGTGTCTCGGAACTTCGCGCAACGGATTACATCAACACCATTCCCCCAAGTGCCGAGCCAGAATTTCCTGGTGATGAAGCGATTGAACAACGAATCCGTCGCATCATGCGCTGGAATGCCGCGATCATGGTTCACCGGGCACAACGTCCCGGAATTGGAGTTGGCGGTCACATCTCTTCTTATGCATCATCGGCTTCACTTTATGAAGTTGGATTTAACCACTTCTTCCGCGGCCAAGATCATCCCGGCGGCGGCGATCAGATTTTCTTCCAAGGCCATGCCAGCCCCGGAATGTATGCCCGCGCATTTATGGAAGGGCGCTTAACCGAACATCAGATGGATGGCTTCCGTCAAGAACTTTCTCACGAAGGTGGCGGACTCTCTTCTTATCCGCACCCACGACTAATGCCAGAGTTCTGGCAATTCCCAACAGTCTCTATGGGCCTGGGACCACTAAATGCGATCTATCAAGCACGTTACAACCGTTACCTACACGGCCGCGGCATTAAGGACACCAGCGATCAACATGTTTGGGCTTTCCTAGGCGATGGCGAAACTGATGAGCCGGAATCATTGGGCGCTCTTAGTTTGGCTGGTCGCGAAGGTTTGGATAATTTAACTTTCGTAATCAACTGCAACCTGCAACGTCTTGATGGACCAGTCCGTGGAAATGGAAAGATCATTCAGGAATTGGAATCGATCTTTCGCGGCGCAGGTTGGAATGTAATTAAAGTTGTTTGGGGTCGCCAGTGGGATCCATTGCTAGCTAAAGATCGTGAAGGCGCTTTGGTTGATCTTATGAACCGCACCACCGATGGCGATTTTCAAACTTTCAAAGCCGAGAGCGGCGATTATGTACGGCAGAATTTCTTCGGAAGAGATCCGCGAACCGCTGAACTTGTAGCCGATTGGAGCGATGACCAGATTTGGGGGCTTCGTCGCGGTGGCCACGATTATCGCAAGCTATACGCTGCTTATAAGGCCGCTACCGAGAAAAACGGCCGCCCAACCGTAATTTTGGCGAAGACCATTAAGGGCTGGACTCTTGGCTCTCACTTCGAAGGTCGAAACTCAACGCACCAGATGAAGAAGATGACACACGAAGATTTATTGCAGTTTCGCGATCGCCTTCATATTCCGATTGCTGACGAGCAGATGGATGCCAAGGTTCCACCGTATTTCCATCCTGGTCCAGAGTCTGCGGAATATAAATACATGATGGCTCGCAGGGCGGAACTTGGTGGGTCGGTACCAACACGTCGCAAGATTTCGAAGCCACTACCGCAACCACCTGAAAGTGCCTACGAATCAGTAAAACGTGGCTCCGGTCAACAAGAGATAGCAACCACAATGGCATTCGTCCGGTTGCTCAAGGATCTCATTAAGGATCCCGAAATTGGAAAGCGCTTTGTTCCAATCATTCCTGATGAAGCTCGAACTTTTGGAATGGATTCACTCTTTCCATCGCTGAAGATTTACTCACCGCACGGGCAGACTTACACTTCAGTGGACCGGGAATTAATTCTCTCCTACAAAGAATCAACCTCTGGTGTAATTCTTCACGAAGGAATTAATGAGGCTGGTTCGGTTGCCTCATTCACCGCAGTCGGATCTTCTTATTCCACTCACGATGAGCCAATGATTCCGATTTACATCTTCTATTCGATGTTTGGTTTCCAACGAACTGGTGATGCCTTTTGGGCAGCTTCAGATCAAATGGTTCGCGGCTTTGTTGTTGGTGCTACAGCAGGCCGAACAACGCTAAATGGCGAAGGTCTGCAACACGAAGATGGTCATTCACATCTTTTGGCATCGTCAAACCCTGCGGTCGTTGCTTATGACCCTGCATATGCATACGAAGTTGGACATATCGTTCGCGATGGTCTGCGTCGGATGTACGGCGAAAATAGCGAGAATGTTTATTACTATCTCACTGTTTACAACGAGCCTTACCAACAACCAGCCGAGCCCGATAATCTCGATGTAGCCGGATTGCTAAAAGGCATCTATCTCTTCTCGCCATCCACTGGGCGAAATAAGAAGAAGGCACAAATTTTGGCATCTGGCGTGGCGCTTAACTGGGCTATAAAGGCGCAACAATTACTGGAATCCGATTGGGGCGTTAGCGCCAATATCTGGTCGGTAACTTCCTGGAATGAACTTCGCCGCAACGGCCTGGAAACTGACCGTTACAACCTACTCAATCCAGATAATAACCAGAGCGCTTACATAACAAAGAAATTGCGCGGCCAAGAAGGTCCTGTTATTGCGGTCAGCGACTTTATGCGCGCGGTTCAAGATCAAATTTCACCTTGGGTTGAGCAAGATTTCTACTCCTTGGGAACCGACGGCTTTGGACTTTCCGATACTCGCGGCGCCCTGCGTCGCCACTTCAAGGTCGATGCCGAATCCATCGTCCTTGCAACTTTAACTCGGTTGGTCGAGGCCGGTGAGCTAAAGCGAAAAGTTCTGCAAGAGGCAATCGACAAGTATTCAATCAACGATGTAAGCGCCGCTGATCCAGGAAATACCGAGGGCTCTGGATGATCGGGCGCTTTCCCATCACAGATATCGCACCTGTAATACATTTTGGTAGCGAGATAATTGGTGTGAAAGCAGTCCCGCACGAAAAAATCTCAGTCTCAGCAGTTGTTACCAGAGAAGGGCATGACGCACTTGGCATTCATGCTCTTCTTTTTGATCCAGCCGGCCAGGAAGTTCAGCGCGTTCCAATGCGCGAAGTTTGGCCAGGCACTGACCGTTACGAAGCCCGGTTGACGCCCCCAGATACTGGCAATTGGAGCTTTGCAATCGAAGCTTTCGATGATCCCTTTCATACTTGGGTTCATGATGCCGGTATTAAAATCCCAGCAGCCATTGATACCGAACTTTGTTGCACCATTGGAGAACTTCTTTTAACCGAAGCTTTAAGCATCAACAAGAGCGCTGGCTCTCTCTTGGCACCAGCTCTAAAGGCGCTGGGCAATAAGAAGTTGCCGCTTCATGAAAGATTTGAAAGCGCAACGGCGCCGGCCATCAAAGATTATTTTGATCGTAATCCAATCCGCCGCTTTGTAACCACTTCCAAGCAATTTCCGATTCGAGTCGAACCAACCAGAGCCTTGGTTGGCGCCTGGTATGAATTCTTCCCTCGAAGTGAAGGTGCAGTTCGAAACTCCGATGGAAGCATAACTCCGGGAACTTTCAAGAGCGCCATAAAACGATTGCCAGCCGTTGCCGAAATGGGTTTCGACATTCTTTACCTGCCACCAATTCATCCAATCGGAAAGAGTTTTCGAAAAGGCAAGAACAACACACTTAACCCAATCGCATCCGACCCCGGAGTGCCTTGGGCTATTGGTGGAGAAGGTGGCGGTCATGATGCCATCAATCCAGAACTAGGCACCGCTGCCGATTTCGCAGCCTTTGTCGCAGCGGCAAATAAACTTAAGTTAGAGATTGCGTTGGATTTAGCGCTGCAAGCTTCGCCCGATCATCCCTGGGTTACTTCACACCCGGAATGGTTCACTACGAGGCCCGATGGTTCGATCGCATATGCCGAGAACCCGCCAAAGAAATACCAAGATATCTACCCAATCAACTTTGATAATGATTACGCCGGAATCGTTACTGAAGTCCTGCGCATCATTAACTTTTGGGTTGCCCAAGGTATTCGCACTTTCAGAGTAGATAACCCCCACACCAAACCGGTCCGCTTCTGGCAAGAAGTTATCGGCGCCATCAATGCCGATCGCCCTGATGTGATCTTTTTATCGGAAGCATTTACTCGCCCCGCCATGATGCACTCACTGGGTAAGGCTGGCTTTCAACAGTCTTATACCTACTTCACTTGGCGAACCAGCAAGAGTGAATTAACCGAATATGGCACCGAAGTTGCGCACAATAGCTCGGCTTTCTTTCGCCCCAATTTTTGGGTGAATACGCCAGATATTTTGCCGTTCCATCTTCAAAGCGGCAATCCAGCGGTCTTTGCTCAACGAGCAGTTTTGGCAGCAACGATGTCACCCTCCTGGGGCATGTACGCCGGGTTCGAACTTTTTGAACATATTCCGATTCGCGATGGCGCCGAGGAATATCGCGATTCCGAAAAATATGAAATCAAAGTCAGAGATTGGGAAGGTGCCAAGAAAGCAGGGTTAACACTGGCGCCATTTGTAGCGAAACTCAATGAGATCCGCCGCGCCCATCCCTCATTACAACAGCTTAGAAATCTTGAATTTCATCCGACCGATTCGGAACAGGTTCTGGCCTATTCCAAACGAGAGGGCAATGACCTTATCCTTGTGGTTGTAAATCTCGATCCAATTCGAACCCAAGAGACGACGGTGCACTGGAATATGTACGCCTTAGGACTCGCCCACGATCTCTTCGCCGTTAAAGATCTTTTAGATGGCGCACAACACAACTGGTCGCCACATACCTTCGTGCGCCTAGACCCGGCTCGACCAGTAGGCAAAATCGCCCACATCTGCCAGGTATTAATTTAATGGGACGCATCTCCAAGAAATTTGGCAAGGCAACCGAGCCGAAATTGGAAAGCGAAGCCACTGAAGTAGCAGCCCAAACACCAGCCCCACAACCACCGGTCGGCTATTTAAATCCGCAGTCGACTTTGGGCGAGATCGATTTATATTTAATTGGTGAAGGTCGCCATGAGCGGCTATGGCAAGCACTTGGAGCGCACGTTAGACGTTCTCCTGATGGTGAATTAATCGGTACTGCATTTTCGGTGTGGGCTCCGAATGCACGTGCAGTTAGTTTGATCGGTGATCATAATTTCTGGGATCGCGGAACTAACGCAATGGTGCCACTAGGCAGCGCCGGAATTTGGGAGATTTTCATTCCAGGTGTTGGCGCCGGCGCTCGATATAAATTTGCAATCCAAAGTCAGGATTGGCGATGGATTGATCATGCCGACCCCATGGCGCGCGAAACCGAAATTCCACCGCTAACTGCCTCTGTCGTAGCTGAAGCTATTCACCAATGGAACGATCAAGAGTGGATGAGCGCGCGCACTAATTACCAGCCTTGGAAGGCACCGATTTCAATCTACGAAATGCATCTCGGTTCTTGGCGACCCGGCCTTTCATATCGAGAACTGGCCGTAGAACTAACTGCC
>CAIQNN010000038.1 GCA_903873185.1 uncultured Actinomycetes bacterium | reverse complement strand
CCTATATTTCCTCTCGCCAATTTCGCTCCATTCGATTTCGCAAGAGGCGCTGGGCGCTTCACTCTTTTCAGCCAATATCGTTTTTCTGCTCCACCAGAACAATTACCTAAATTCCACGCTGGATGTTTCGCCCTTTCTTCATTACTGGTCACTTGGCGTTGAAGAACAGTTCTATGTTGTTTGGCCGATTCTCTTTCTATTCTTTTTCCGCAAGCATAAGAAATTTGTTCTGCCACTCTTTTTTATATTGGGTGGCTTCGCGATTTGGTATACCCAATTTTCTCCGATCAGTTCTTTTTACTCGCCCCTGTCGAGGGCCTGGGAGTTTTTAGCCGGTGCCCTAATTTCGTTGGCCGTACCACCAGCTAAAATTACTAAAGTTCATAAAGTTGCAGTATTTGCCGCTTTGGCAATTTTGATTGCTAGCTTCTTTATTGTTTCGGCAAATATGGCAACGCCAGGTTGGAGCACAATCTTTCCGGTAGTTGCCGCCATGTTTATAATTCGCTACGGCTTTGAAGTCCGCCAAAAGAATCCAATGGTCTGGCTCGGGGATATTTCCTTCACCTTATATCTAGTCCATTGGCCCGTAGTTATCTTTCTCTTTACTGGAAGATCCAGTGTTTCATTGCTTTTGAAAATAGAAGCGCTTCTAATTTCTTTAGTTCTAGCAGTGGTAGTAACAAAGTTGGTTGAAACTCCGTTCCGTTTTCGACCCAAGCTAAAACTTTCACTGGCTAAATGGGGCGTTGTGTTAGTCGTCGTATCCAGCGGAAGTTTTGCTCTTCTCTCTTCAAACGCCTCTTTGGCGGTAACTCAAGTTAGTGGCGTAAAGATTGATAGCTCACTTCCGATTATTTATTCAAATGGTTGCCATTTGGAATATCAAATTGATTGGCCAACCAAGCCTTGTCTCTTCGGCGATTTAACCAGCAATAAATTGGTGATTCTGGCCGGAGATTCGCATGCAGCGCAATGGTTCCCCGCCGTGGCGCAATTAGCCAACAGCCAACATTGGAAATTGTTAAGCCTTACCAAATCAAGCTGCCCCGCCATTTTGTTGGCCACCAATCGTTCTGGAGTACCCGATCTCTCCTGTCAACGCTGGCAACAAAGCCTAATCACGACTATAAATAGCGAAAAACCAGCCTTGGTGTTGCTATCAAATTTCACGCAACAGCCATATCAACTGGTTCAGGCGAAGGGCACCTACGTTCAGGATTGGCAGGCCGGTGAGCTCGCTTTCATCTCAAAATTGAAAGTTGCCCCAGGGAAAGTTGTCATAGTGGGCGATACGCCAAAACCAGCCAGCGATTCGATCAGTTGCTTAACCGCCCCAGCTCACAAAAAGAACTTGCAAGCTTGCGACTTCACGAACGTGCCGACTGATCTGACCGCGGCAATTCCTGCCTGGACAAAGAACTTGAATATTAATTTTATTGATCCTGTTAACTGGTTCTGTGCAAAGAATCTTTGTCCGGCCGTGGTGAATCAACTCAATGTGTACCGTGATAACTCTCATTTAAGTGTGGCAATTGCAAAAGCCACCAGCAATAAATTGTTGGTGGCTTTAGGCAAGGCGGCAAACTTTCGTTAACGACCGCGCTTACTTAGTCGTTCGAAATCAAGAACTACTACAGCGCGAGGTTCTAGGCGAACCCAGCCACGAGCAGCGAAATCAGCTAGCGCTTTATTCACGGTTTCGCGCGAAGCGCCTACTAGTTGAGCTAACTCTTCTTGGGTTAGATCATGGTTTACATGTAAGCCATCATCTTTCTGGACTCCAAAACGGGAACCAAGATCCATTAGTGCTTTTGCAACACGACCTGGAACATCGGAGAAAACTAAATCAGCTAAAACTTCATTGGTGCGACGAAGGCGTTGCGCGAGTCGACCAAGGAGTTGTAGTGAAACTTGTGGATGTCGAGTAACCCAACCAATAACTTGATCATTGGCTAGCGATAACAAACGCGCATCAGTTACTGCAGTTGCGGTCGCAGTGCGTGGCCCGGGATCAAAGAGGGAGAGTTCGCCGAACATCTCACCTGGTCCCAGAATTGAGAGCAAATTTTCGCGCCCATCGCCGCTGGAGGTACCTAACTTCAACTTTCCTTCAACGACAACGTAAAGACGATCACCATCGTCGCCTTCTTTGAATAGGTCGTCGCCTTTTAAGAGACGAACTGTCGTCATCGAAGCATGCAAAGAGGCAGCAGCATCGTCATCTAAGGCGCTGAAAAGTGGAGCCAGTCTTACGACAGAGTCGTCATTCATAGAATTGGTCACGACCAAACATTAAGCCCTATCGGGCCAGTTCTTCCAATCGACTAGCCTTTCGGCGTGGAGGAGAGCCAAGCTGATAAGAAGAAGCGGGCTCGAGCCATGTATCGAACTTTGACCAAGCGCTACCCCGACGTCCGCTGCGAGTTGGATTTTCAAGACCCATTTCAACTCTTGGTTGCTGTGGTCCTTTCGGCACAGTGCACTGACAAGCGGGTAAATCAGGTCACTCCGGCACTATTTCGCCGCTTCAAAAATCCCAAGGCCATGGCCGGCGCCAAGGTTTTAGAGATCGAAGAGCTCATCCGCTCAACTGGCTTCTTCAGAATTAAAGCGAAAAATATAAAGATTCTGAGCGAGATGATTATGAGTAACTTTGCTGGCCAAGTCCCAGGAACCTTGGAAGAACTCATTACCTTGCCCGGGGTTGGGCGCAAAACCGCAAATGTGGTTCTTGGCCATGCTTTTGGAATCCCAGGAATCACGGTGGATACCCACTTCGGGCGACTGAGCCGACGCTTTGGCTGGACTGAGGAGAACGATCCGGTAAAAGTGGAATTCGCAGTGGCTGAGCTGATCCCCCAGAGCGAGTGGACAAATCTCTCCCAACGCATGATCTGGCACGGTCGGCGCATCTGCCACTCTCGCAAGCCAGCCTGCGGTGCTTGCCCATTAAGTACGCTTTGCCCTTCTTACGGAATGGGTGAAATGGATAAAGTTAAAGCCTTAGCCATGGTCAAGAGCGATGAGGATTTTCGATGAAGCGCAAGGTAAGTCTCGTTGTGGCAGCTCTTCTTTTTGCGATCAGCTCGGCTACTCCGGTTTTTGCTGCCACCGGCAAAGTGATTTCTTGCGCGGGAATAGTTCATGTTGCTGCAGCGAAGAAAGACACGGCCCTTCCCTGCCTTGATGGCGGTGCCGGGCTCTCCTTCCAATCCTTAAGAGGCCCCGTGGTGGTAAATGTTTGGGGATCCTGGTGTGGCCCCTGCATAGAAGAGATTCCCCACTTTCGGGCCCTTGCGGCAAAGAATAAAGTGCGCATCGTGGGCATTGATGTCGAAGAGCGAAATATGGCCGGCGGTCGTAAATTCGTCTTGAGCCATGGCATGACTTGGCCAATCCTTTTTGATCCAGATGGGCGCACAAAAGGAATCTTTGGCTTAGGGGTACCAGTTACTTGGTTTATCGATGCCAAGGGCAAAGTAATTTATAAGCAGATTGGAACGATTCACTCCGATCAAGCGCTATTTGATCTCGTGACAAAAAATCTAGGTGTCAAATTATGAAATTCAATTGGGTCGACCTGATTTTAACAATTGCCATATTGGCATCCTTCTTTCGCGGCTATCGGGCGGGTCTGGTTTCGGCTTTGTTATCGGCGATTGGTTTCGTCAGTGGTGGTCTGGCAGGTCTCTGGTTGGTGCTGCACTTTGTAAAGAATTGGACCGGAGTGCTTGGGAAATTTAGCTTGGTTATTGTTGCGATTTCGGTGGCCGCAATGCTCGGTGAAGCACTCTTTAAACGAGTCGGGAATTTTTTTCATGCCCGCATTTTCTTTGGGCCATTACGATGGCTGGATTCATTAGCGGGCGCCGCATTTTCGCTGCTTCGAACGTCAATTTACGTTTACGTCATTACGCTAATTTTGATGGCATCACCATGGGGTTGGGCGCACCACAATATTCCCAGCAGCTATCTGTATCAACAAATGCAACAGCGCGCCCCGGCGCTAATGAATAGCGTTGCGGATGAAATTAGGACTGCGTTTAGGTCGCCGAATTAATCTTCGCTCTTTCCAGATTGCATCCCGGCCTGGATTAACTTCATAACATTCGGATCGGCAAGGGTTGTTGAATCTCCTACTGCGCGATGTTCCGCAACGTCACGAAGCAAGCGCCTCATAATCTTTCCGCTGCGTGTTTTAGGAAGTTCATTTACAACCATTACCTGACGAGGTTTTGCAATTGGGCCGATCTCCTTTGCCACATGGTCGCGTAGCTCTTTAATTAAAACTTCGCCCTCCTTGTGCTCAACGCCCGATCGTAAAATTACAAACGCAACAATGGCTTGGCCGGTCATATCATCTTTTGCTCCAACGACTGCAGCTTCGGCTACCGCTTCATGCGAAACTAGAGCCGATTCCACTTCGGTGGTGGAGATTCGGTGGCCCGAAACATTCATCACGTCGTCCACGCGGCCCAATAACCAAATCGCGCCGTCGTCATCTAACTTGGCACCATCGCCAGCGAAGTACATACCTTCAAAACGCGACCAATAGTTCTCTTTGTAACGCTCTGGCTCGCCCCAAATACCGCGAAGCATCGCCGGCCATGGTTTTGTTAATACCAAATAGCCACCGTGGCCATTGCCCATAATGTTTGCTTCATCGTCGATCACCTTCGCGGAAATTCCTGGCAGCCCTCCCATGGCTGAACCGGGCTTTGTAGCGGTTACCCCGGGAAGTGGCGAAATCATGATTGCCCCAGTCTCGGTCTGCCACCAGGTATCAACGATTGGGCAGCGGTTTCCGCCAATGATTTCGCGGTACCACATCCAAGCTTCGGGATTGATTGGTTCACCGACCGAACCAAGTAAACGAAGTGAAGTTAGATCGCTAGAGTTCGGAAACTCATCGCCCCATTTCATCCAGGTTCTAATCAAAGTTGGCGCGGTATAAAGAATCGATACCTTGTACTTTTCAATGATTTCAAAGATTCGAGATTTAGTTGGAGTATCGGGCGTTCCTTCATACATAACTTGGGTGGCGCCATTAATCATTGGTCCGTAGACAACATAGGAGTGCCCCGTTATCCAACCAATATCTGCTGTGCACCAGTACACATCTTTTTCGGCCTTCAGGTCGAAGACCATCTTGTGAGTGGATGCGGTCTGGGTTAGATAGCCACCAGTAGTGTGAAAAATTCCTTTTGGTTTTGCTGTTGTGCCTGAGGTGTAAAGAATAAAGAGCACATGTTCACTATCAAAAAATTCCGCTTCATGTTCTGCGGATTGGCGCGCCATAATTTCATGCCACCAAATATCTTTACCTTCATTCCAATGTGTCTCTTGACCGGTTCGATTTACAACTAGCACATTACGAACATTGGTCTCGCCCTTTAGCGCCTCATCAACTGCGGGCTTTAACGCAAAGGCCGCGCCACGACGATAACCGCCATCGCTGGTAATAACCAAAGTCGCATCAGCATCTTGAATTCGTGAAAGCAATGAGTCGGCGGAGAAGCCACCAAAGACCACTGAATGGGCGGCGCCGATTCGCGCACATGCCAACATTGCGACCGCAGCTTCGGGAATCATTGGAAGATAGATTGCAACGCGATCACCCTTGCCAATACCTAATTCGGTTAGCGCATTGGCCGCCTGTTTTACTTCGACGAGCATCTGCGCATAGGTAATGGTCCGAGTGTCGCCGGGTTCACCTTCGAAATGAAAAGCAACGCGATCGCCTCTGCCAGCTAGGACATGTCGATCTAGCGCGTTGTAGGAAGCATTTAATTTTCCACCGATAAACCATTTGGCAAAGGGGAGATCCCACTCCAACGTCTTTGTCCAAGGCGTCTGCCAGTCCAACTCTTTTGCTTGCCGCTCCCAGAAACCCAGGTAATCAGCATCAGCTTCGGAATAGAGCTCGATGGTTGCGTTGGCTTGGGCGACAAACTCAGGAGTTGGCGCAAAGGTGCGTTCTTCGTAAGAGAGGTTTTCGAGAGCGTCGCCAGTTTCTGAAGAGGATGTCATTTTGGAAGATTACCAGCGCAAAGTTTTCCCCACTATGGAAGCGCGCCTTCATTTGCTTGCAGTTTGCTGCGTACTTTTTGCGCGTGAGCTATCTATTCGACAACAAGTAGAAAGGAGTAACTGAATGGGAGTTATTTGGAATCTGGTTGCCCATAGCCATCTGGTGGTAACCCTCGGAAAAGGGTTGCTCAAACTGGTCAAAGGGACGCTGCACTCGAATTTCGGCCTAATTGGGCTAGATCGAGTCATGTCCTTCTTTGGGATCAATTAACCCCGGCCATTTGAGCCTCTTTTTTCCAATCTGCCCCAAAATGTGGTGGGATAGGGCGTAAGCCTCGCCGTCTGACCCAATGACGCGCCACCGGAGGAGAGATTTACACGTACTCGTCCACCACATTATTTGGGAGCTGAAAATGCCAATTGCATCGCCTGAGATTTATGCTGAAATGTTGGATAAGGCCAAAGCCGGTTCCTTCGCTTATCCCGCAATCAATGTCTCCTCATCGCAGACCTTAATCGGTGCAATCCGTGGCTTCGCTGAAGCAAAATCTGACGGGATCGTTCAGATCTCTTGGGGCGGGGCGGAATATCTTTCCGGCTCTACCGTTAAGAACATGGTTGATGGCGCTGTAGCGCTCGCCGAGTTCGCTCATGTAGTTGCAAAGAACTACAACGTAAATATTGCAATCCATACCGATCACTGCCCAGTCGAAAAGCTCGACGGCTTTATGCGTCCACTTCTCGCACTTGGTGCTGAACGCATCAAAGCCGGCAAGGCGCCACTATTTAATTCTCATATGTGGGATGGTTCCGCAGTTTCAATGCCCGAGAACATGACGATCGCCTCTGAATTAATCGATGCATCGGCGCTCGCTCGTACAATTTTGGAAATTGAAATTGGTGTTGTCGGTGGCGAAGAAGATGGCATCGAAGCAAAGCACGACGCCAAGCTTTACTCCACACCAGAAGATGCGTTACTAACCATGAAGACACTAGGTTGGGGCGAGCGCGGCCGTTACATGGTTGCTGCCACCTTCGGAAATGTTCACGGAGTTTATAAGCCAGGCAATGTAGTTCTTCAGCCAAAAATTTTGCAGACTTTGCAAGCCGCAGTTTCAGAATCCAAAGGCCTTCCCGCTGGCTCAAAGCCAATGGACCTGGTCTTTCATGGTGGTTCCGGTTCGCTGCTTTCGGAAATTCGCGAATCTTTGGATTACGGCGTGATAAAAATGAATATCGATACTGATACCCAATATGCCTTTACCCGCCCAATCGCCGATCACATTCTCAAGAATTACGACGGCGTCCTAAAGGTCGATGGCGAAGTTGGTAACAAGAAGGCATATGACCCACGCGCATGGGGCAAGGCTGGCGAAGCCGGTATTGCTAAGCGTGTTGTTGAGGCTTGCGAAGATCTTCGATCAACAGGTACTTCACTTATCTCCTAGTTTTAACCCTGCAGTACTAGCTGAAAGAGACGATCATGCCTGCCATAGTGTTGTTAGGTGCCCAGTGGGGCGATGAAGGCAAGGGAAAAGCAACCGATCTTCTCGGAGATCGCGTTGACTATGTAGTTCGCTACCAAGGCGGCAATAACGCGGGGCATACCGTGGTTATTGGCGACCAGAAGTATGCGCTGCACCTTTTACCCTCTGGAATTCTTAGCCCCAACGTTGTTCCAGTCATTGGCAATGGCGTGGTCATCGATCCCTCAGTTCTGTTAACTGAAATCAAGGGGCTCAATGAACGCGGTATTGATACCTCGAAGTTGAAGATCAGCACCAACGCCCACTTGATCACGCCGTATCACCGCACCATCGACAAAGTGTCCGAGCGCTTCTTGGGTAACTCCAAGATCGGAACCACTGGTCGCGGCATTGGTCCGGCCTATGCCGACAAGATCAATCGAATCGGTATCCGCGTTCAAGATCTCTTTGATCCTTCAATTCTTCGTCAGAAAATTGAAGGCGCGCTTCGCGATAAGAATCAAGTATTGATTAAGGTCTTCAATCGTAAAGGGATTGAACTCGAAGATGTTCTAACTGAATATCTAGAGTACGCCGAAATCCTTCGCCCCTATATTGCCGATACTGGTCTGCTATTGGATCAAGCTCTTAAGGCCGGAAAGTATGTACTGCTCGAAGGTTCACAAGGAACGTTGCTCGATGTCGATCATGGTACCTATCCATTCGTTACCTCTTCTAATCCAACTGCTGGTGGTGCAAGTACTGGTTCTGGTATTGGACCAACCAAAATTACCCGCGTTATTGGAATCGTAAAGGCTTACACAACTCGCGTTGGTTCCGGTCCATTCCCAACTGAACTTTTGGATGAAGATGGCGAAAAACTTCGCAGCATCGGTGGCGAGGTAGGCGTAACTACTGGTCGCAACCGTCGTTGTGGTTGGTATGACGCTCCAATCGCGCGTTACGCCGTTCGAGTAAATGGCTTGACTGATTTCTTCTTGACCAAACTCGATGTATTGACGGGCTGGGAGAGGATTCCAGTTTGTGTTGCCTACGATATTGATGGCACGCGGGTTGAAGAACTTCCAGCCTCGCAATCAGATTTCCATCATGCCAAACCAATTTACGAGTACCTACCTGGTTGGAGCGAAGATATTTCCGGTGCAAAGAAGTTGGAAGATTTGCCAACCAATGCTCGCGCTTATGTTAAGTACCTAGAAGATATTTCCGGCGCCCCGATGTCGGCAATCGGCGTTGGTCCAGGACGTAATCAAACGATTTCAGTGCGGGATCTCATTTGAAGGTTTTACTGATTGGCTCCGGCGGGCGAGAACATGCCCTGGCGGCCGCGCTTATTCAGGATCCTTCGCTGACCGAACTTCACGTTGCTCCTGGCAATCCCGGGATCGAAGCGATCGCGCTCTGTCATGTCATCGATATCGATGACAATTTGGCGGTCCTTCATTTAGCTAAAGAGCTAGAAATCGAACTCGTTGTTATTGGCCCCGAGAAGCCCTTAGTCAATGGCTTGGCAGATCTCCTTCGTGGCGCTGGGATTGCTTGCTTTGGGCCATCGGCTGCGGCGGCTCAACTTGAAGGATCTAAGGATTTCGCGAAGAAGGTCATGAGCGATGCCGGAGTTCCAACCGCTAAAAGTTTCACCTGTAATACTCGGGATGAAATTGAGGCGGCGCTCGATACCTTTGGTGCGCCTTACGTCGTAAAACATGATGGTTTGGCAGCCGGCAAAGGGGTCGTTGTAACCGATGACCGCAATTTTGCGATTGAACATGCCCTTCAAAGCTCTCAAGTTGTAATTGAAGAATTTCTCGATGGCCCCGAGGTCTCGCTCTTTGGAATTTCCGATGGTCGCCATGTCATCCCAATGCAGCCCGCCCAGGATTTTAAGCGCGCCTACGATGGCGAGCTAGGTCCAAATACTGGCGGCATGGGCGCTTATTCGCCGCTACCTTGGGCCCCAAGCGACCTGATCGAACAGACCTTGGCTCAAGTTCTTAACCCAACTATCCAAGAGATGGCCGCCCGCGGCACCCCCTTCGTCGGATTGCTCTACGCCGGCTTGGCGATCACCAACAAGGGCACCAAAGTCATCGAATTTAATGCTCGCTTCGGCGATCCCGAGAGCCAAGTTCTGCTCCCTCGCCTCAAAACCCCTTTGGCTCAGCTCCTCTTTCGGGCGGCCACTGGTGCGCTAATCGAAGGCGAAGAACTGGAATGGTCTGATGAATCGGCAGTCACGGTCGTTCTAGCCAGTGCTGGCTACCCCACGGCTCCAGTTTTAGGGGAGCCGATCCTGGGTGTTGACCCCATTGAAGGTTCCTTTGTTTATCAAGCTGGAACCAACCGTCGCGATGGCATTTTGCGCTCTGCCGGCGGTCGGGTTCTGGCCGTGACTGGCATGGGAAGTGATCTGACTGAAGCACGCAATCGTGCCTACCGGACGATTTCCGCAATTACCCTTCGTGGCAGCCACTATCGCAGCGATATTGCCCTCAACGCCGCAGTTGCGGAGCAAGGCAACTAAATGCGAGAGAATGCTCCTGTGAATCTTCTGGCTAACCGATATGCCTCGGCCCAGATGCGAGCAATCTTCGCCCCAGAAGCAAAAATTATTGCCGAACGTCAACTGTGGATCGCTGTTATGCGGGCACAATCGCAACTTGGTCACGCCATTGCTGAAAGCACTATCGCAGATTATGAAAAAGTAATTTCGCAGGTTGATTTGTCATCGATCGATGCTCGAGAGCGTCAGACCCGCCACGATGTAAAAGCTCGGATCGAAGAGTTCAATGCGCTCGCAGGTCACGAAGCAATTCATGCCGGTATGACTTCGCGCGATCTCACTGAAAATGTTGAAGCCATGCAGATTCGAGACGGCCTACTTTTAGTTCGCGATCGCGTTATTGCCGTCCTCGCCCTTCTTGGTGCTCGAGCCACCGAATATATCGATCAGCCGATTGCTGGCCGTTCTCATAACGTCCCAGCTCAAATCACAACTTTGGGAAAGCGCTTTGCTTCCGCTGCCGAAGAACTTTTATTCGCATATGAACGACTTACTGGCTTAATTGATCGCTATCCAATTCGCGGCATCAAGGGACCAGTCGGCACCGCACAAGATTCGTTAGATTTACTTGGCTCATCGGTAGCACATTCTAAATTGGAAGCGAAAATTGCGGAGTACTTGGACTTTCAGAAAGTACTTGACTCCACCGGTCAGATCTATCCTCGCTCCTTCGATTTCGATGTCGTCACGACATTGGTACAACTCGCAGCGGCACCTTCATCATTTGCTACATCAATTCGCTTGATGGCTGGCGCTGAACTAGTTACTGAAGGTTTCAAAGCTGGTCAGGTTGGATCATCTGCAATGCCACACAAGATGAACACCCGCTCTTGTGAACGAGTAAATGGTTTGGCAGTGATTCTTCGCGGTTACGCATCAATGGTTGGCGAACTCTCTGGTGATCAATGGAATGAAGGCGATGTCTCCTGCAGCGTCGTTCGCCGAATTGCAATCCCGGATGCCTTCTATGCCTTTGATGGTCTTATCGAAACTTTCTTGACGGTCCTAGCCGAATTCGGCGCCTTCCCAGAAGTAATAGCAGCGGAATTGGCTCGCTATTTGCCTTTCTTAGCAACTACCAAAATTTTAATGGCCTCGGTTAAAGCTGGTGTTGGTCGCGAAGTGGCTCACGAAGTCATTAAAGAGCATGCGGTTGGTGCCGCTTTGGGAATTAGAGCTGGCAAACCAAACACCATGGTTGATGCGATCGCGGCAGATTCACGAATTCCGCTGAACAAATCAGAACTCGAAAAATTATTGGCACAACCGCTGGAATTTACCGGCGACGCCCAAGCTCAAACCCAGCGAGTTGTTAGTCGCAT
This sequence comes from uncultured Actinomycetes bacterium, assembly GCA_903873185.1. Lineage (GTDB taxonomy): Bacteria > Actinomycetota > Actinomycetes > Nanopelagicales > Nanopelagicaceae > CAIMZW01. Next base: position 20,081 of record CAIQNN010000038.1, on the reverse strand, counting down.
CGACGCGATTACTTCCGCTCACACTGCCGCGGCGCAGTACCGACCTGGTTCTATTCGGTGACGCTCGTACTCCGCGGTTGGGATCACCTTCGCAGCGGAAAAGTGCGAGATCTTTATACCAACCAGAGCGGTAATTTACTTCTCGTCGCTTCGGATCGGATCTCCGCTTTTGATTATGTGCTGCCAACTGCGATCCCAAACAAGGGGCGGGTCTTAACGCAACTCTCACTCTTTTGGTTTGATTTACTTTCGCCGATTGTTCCCAATCATCTGATTTCTACTGAGGTACCGGAAGAAGTACAAGGCCAAGCGGTAATCGTTAAACCTTTAATGATGTTTCCGATCGAATGTGTTGCGCGTGGTTATTTAACTGGTTCTGGTTGGGTGGAGTATCAGGCGAGCCAAACGGTTTGTGGAATTGCGCTGCCAGCTGGGTTGGTTGATGGTTCAAAGTTACCCGAGCCAATCTTCACGCCGGCGTATAAAGCAGAACTTGGCGAACACGATGAGAATATAACTTTCGCTCAATGTACGGAATTGATCGGCGAAAGTGCCGCGATCGCGCTTCGCGATTTAACGCTAAAAATTTATCGAACTGCACATGATTACGCCGCCACCAAGGGAATTATTTTGGCCGATACTAAATTTGAGTTCGGAATTGATAACGCTGGGCAAATCTGTCTGGGCGATGAGGTGCTAACACCGGACTCATCTCGATTCTGGGCCGCAGCAACCTGGAACCCGGGTGGCGCGCAGCCTTCATTTGATAAACAATTTGTACGGGATTGGTTGCTGGGTTCTGGTTGGGACCGACAAAGTCCACCCCCGGAATTACCAGCAGAGATCGTTGCAAAGACTCAAGAGCGTTATGAATCGGCCTATAAAGTCCTGACTGGAAAGGAAATCTAACGATGGCAAAGATCATTGTTGAAGTAGCGCTAAAGCCGGAGATCTTGGATCCCCAAGGACAGGCAGTTGCTTCCGCACTTCCTCGTTTGGGCTTCACCTTCGCTACCTCGGTTCGTCAGGGCAAGCGCTTTGAAATTGAAGTTGCGGGTGAAGTTACGCCTGCGATGTTGGCTGATATTGAGCAAGCCGCCCAAACATTGCTCTCTAATCCAGTTATTGAGACCTACGTTGTAAAGGTCGAGGCGTAATGAAGATTGGCGTTGTCACTTTTCCTGGTTCGCTAGATGACCGCGATGCTGCGCGCGCGGTAGAACGCGCTGGCGGTATTGCCGTTCCACTTTGGCATGGCAGCGACGATCTAAAGGAAGTTCAAGCAGTCATTCTTCCTGGCGGTTTTTCGTACGGAGATTATCTGCGTTGCGGAGCGATTTCGCGCTTTGCTCCAGTCATGAAGTCAATTATTTTGGCAGCTGAACATGGTTTCCCAGTGCTCGGAATTTGCAATGGCTTCCAAGTATTAACCGAAGCTCACATGCTCCCTGGCGCATTGACCAGAAATCAAGGTTTGCATTTTCTTTGCACCGATCAAAAGCTAAGAATTGAAAATAATGAAAGCATGTGGACGTCGGGTTTTGAGAAGAATGAAGAGATTGTGATCCCGCTTAAGAACGGTGAGGGATCTTTCCAATGTGATGATGAAACTTTAGCCATGCTCGAAGGCGAGGGCCGCGTTGTCGTCCGATACCTTGGTCAAGATCCAAATGGCTCCCGCAATTTGATTGCCGGAATTTCAAATGCGCGTGGAAATGTTGTGGGGTTGATGCCACACCCAGAGCATGCCATCGAAACTTTGACTGGCCCATCTGAAGATGGCTTAACGTTCTTCACATCTATTCTTCATCAAATGGTAGGTCGCTAATGTCTCTAGATACCGTAGCGCACGCGCAAGCCAACCCAGATTCAAAGCAGCCTTATGCAGAACTTGGATTAAAAGATGATGAGTATGCCCACATTAAAGAAATTCTAGGTCGACGTCCCACCTCATCAGAGCTCGCAATGTATTCCGTGATGTGGTCTGAGCATTGCTCTTATAAATCTTCCAAGGTTCATTTAAAACAATTTGGCGATAAGGCGCCGCACTCTGATGCGCTATTGGTTGGCATCGGTGAAAATGCTGGCGTAGTCGATATCGGACAGGGCTACGCAGTTACCTTCAAAATTGAGAGCCATAACCACCCTTCATTTATTGAGCCCTACCAAGGCGCCGCGACTGGCGTTGGTGGAATTGTTCGAGACATTCTGACAATGGGTGCGCGGCCGATTGCAGTTATGGATCCGTTGCGATTTGGTCCCGCCGATGCGCCAGATACCCATCGCGTTTTACCAGGAATCGTTGCTGGAATTGGTGGCTACGGAAACTGTTTAGGGTTGCCAAATCTAGGTGGCGAAATTGTTTTCGATGAAACTTATGCCGGAAACCCTTTAGTTAATGCACTTTGCGTTGGCGTAATGCGCCACGAAGATATCAAGTTAGCGAAAGCGCATGGTACTGGAAACCTAGTTGTGCTCTTTGGCGCCAAGACTGGTGGCGATGGCATTGGTGGCGTTTCAGTTCTAGCGTCCGAAACATTCAATGCCGCCAAACCTACTAAGCGCCCTAGCGTTCAAGTTGGCGATCCCTTTGCGGAAAAAGTATTGATCGAATGTTGTCTGGAAATCTTTGCCGCCGATCTAGTAATCGGAATTCAAGACTTGGGTGGCGCTGGCCTTTCTTGTGCAACTTCAGAGCTAGCTTCGGCGGGTTCTGGTGGCATGGATATTCAACTAGAGAAAGTTCCACTTCGCGACCCATCACTTTCACCCGAAGAGATTTTGATGAGCGAATCCCAAGAGCGCATGTGCGCCATTGTGGAACCTTCAAAGATCAAACATTTCTTGGGGATCTGTCGCAAGTGGGATGTAACCGCCACAGTTATCGGCGAAGTTACTGATGGCACCCGATTGAACATCACCTTCAACGGCGATCTAATCGTTGATGTACCACCACGCACCGTTGCTCACGATGGTCCGGTTTATAACCGTCCCTTCGCAGAACCTAATTACATTAAAGCGCTGCCTGGTTCATCTTTCAGCGTTCCGCTGCCAACCACTCCTGCTGAAATTAAAGCGGCAATCCTAAAGTTGATGTCATCACCAAACATGGCAGACAAATCCTGGGTCACTTCGCAATACGATAAATATGTACAAGGAAATTCAGTACTGGCACAACCAGAAGATTCGGGCATGATTCGAATCGATGAGCAGACCAACCTTGGGGTTGCAATCTCGACCGATGCCAATGCGCGTTGGTCCTATCTAAATCCATACGAAGGCGCCAAATTAGCGCTGGCCGAGAGTTGCCGAAATATCGCGGTGACTGGTGCCAAGCCGTTGGCAGTCTCCAATTGTTTGAACTTCGGCTCTCCAGAAGATCCAGATGTTATGTGGCAATTTGCCGAGACGGTTCGTGGCCTAGCCGATGCTTGTTTGGAACTTGGCTTGCCTGTGACTGGTGGCAATGTCTCCTTCTATAACCAGACCGGTACCGTCGCAATTTTGCCTACCCCGGTGATTGCGGTGCTTGGCGTGATTCAAGATGTTCGCGAGCGAACCCCCATGGGAATTTCGCGCGATGGTTTGGAGCTCTTCCTTTTCGGCGCCACCGACCAGAACTTCTCCGGGAGCGAATGGGCCTACCTTCACGGCGAGCTCGGAAACGTTGCTCCGCTTTCAGATTTAGCCATGGAAGCGCGGTTGATTGAACTATTACTCGAAGGACAACCGCTCTTTGAAAGCGCTCACGACCTGAGTAATGGTGGTTTGGCCGCCAGCCTTTCGGAGATGGTGCTCCGTCACGGGATCGGTGCCAATGTCCAATTAGAAAGCATTGCTTCTGCGCTCTTGGTTGAAACTCCTGGCCGAGTTTTGGTTGCCGTTGATCCCAGCGCTACCGAAGCAATATCCGGCTTGGCCGCCAAGTTCAACATTCCGGTCACCAAAATCGGTGTTACTGGTGGAGCTGAGCTAAATATTAATGGTGCCGCAATCAGTATCACCGAGCTTCGCGCCGCCTTCACCGAGACCTTCCCGAAACTCTTCGGATAAGCGATGCGAGATCCCGTGCTCCTTCAAGAGGTCAAAGGGATCTTGGCGCAACTCAGCGCGCTGGCACCTGGTCATGCCGTTGAGGTTCGAATTCCACCGTACTCCGCGGTGCAATGCGTTGCAGGTCCTAAGCACACTCGGGGGACACCACCCAATGTGGTTGAGATGGATTATCAAACCCTGAAGGCGTTACTTGGTAATAATTTGGAATGGCATGATGCAGTTTCAAGCGGTGCAATTCACGCCAGCGGCGAACGGTCGGATTTATCCGCGCTTTTCGCGCAGTTGGCTCTAACAATTAGGATCACCTCATGAGCCGACGCCCGGATGGTTTGTTAACCAACGAAAATGATCCGCACGAAAAGGGTCCCCAAGATGCATGTGGTGTCTTCGGAGTTTGGGCACCTGGTGAAGAAGTAGCAAAGCTAACTTTTTACGGTTTGTATGCGCTCCAACATCGTGGCCAAGAATCTGCGGGAATTGCAACTAGTGATGGCGAACGAATCTTCGTATACAAAGATATGGGATTGGTTTCTCAGGTCTTCACCGAAAATGATTTAGCAACTCTTACCGGAAATTTAGCAATTGGTCACTGTCGTTACAGCACAACCGGTTCAAGCACCTGGGCCAACGCCCAACCGACACTGCGCGCCACCAACCACGGCACGTTGGCGCTCGCGCACAATGGCAATCTAACCAACACGGGTGATTTGGCCGAATATCTTTCCCGAAGTCCACAACATTCCGAATCTGGTTTCGATGCCACCACTGATACTGAAATTATTACTGCGCTAATCGCCGCCCAAGAAGGTAAGAATTTTGAAAGTTCAGCGCTCGCGGTTCTCCCAATGCTAAAAGGTGCGTTCTCATTGGTCTTTATGGATGAGCACACGATCTATGCCGCTCGCGATCGCAATGGAATTCGCCCACTGGTGATCGGCAAGTTAGATCATGGTTGGGTAGTTGCGTCCGAGACCGCCGCACTAGATATTGTCGGTGCTGCATTTGTTCGCGAGATGGAGCCTGGTGAATTCGTTGCGATCGACGCTAATGGCTTGCGTTCCCAGCGTTGGGCCAAAGCCGAACCTAAGGGCTGCATCTTTGAATATGTCTATTTAGCTCGCCCCGATACCCAAATTGCCGGCCGAAATGTTCACGCCACCCGAGTAGCCGTTGGCGAACGCTTAGCTAAAGAACATCCGGTAGAAGCTGATTTGGTGATCCCAGTACCGGAATCTGGTACTCCAGCAGCCGTGGGTTACGCCCGCGCTTCTGGCATTCCCTATGGCGCTGGCTTTGTAAAGAACTCTTATGTTGGTCGCACTTTTATTCAACCCAGCCAAACTATTAGGCAATTAGGTATTCGCCTAAAGTTAAATCCGCTTCGCGAAGTGATTGAAGGCAAGCGCATAATTGTCGTGGACGATTCCATCGTTCGCGGAAATACGCAACGCGCATTGATCCGAATGTTGCGTGAAGCTGGAGCCCTAGAGATCCACGTTCGGATTTCCTCGCCACCAGTTAAATGGCCGTGCTACTACGGCATTGATTTTGCCTCGCGGGCTGAACTAGTTGCTGCCGGCCTAGAGATCGAAGAAATTCGACGATCAATTGGTGCCGACACTTTGGGTTATGTCTCACTCGAAGGTTTGATCGAAGCCACGACGATCGCGGCTGAAAACCTTTGCACGGCATGCTTTACCGGAAATTACCCGATCGATATTCCAGCTGATCTTTCCGGTGGCAAGAATTTGCTAGAGATTGTGAACCGTCACGAATGAGTACTTACTCCCAAGCAGGCGTCGATATCGATGCCGGTGATCGCGCCGTTGAATTAATGAAAGCACATCTCAAGCGAGCGCGTCGTCCAGAAGTTGTCGGCGATATTGGCGGCTTTGCGGGTTTGTTTGATATCAGTTCGCTGAAAAAATTTGATCGACCTTTACTAGCCACTTCAACTGATGGCGTTGGCACTAAAACTGAAATTGCGCGCGCAATGGGAAAGTACGACACCATCGGCGAAGATCTAGTTGCCATGGTCGTTGATGATTTAGTCGTCTGCGGTGCCGAGCCCCTTTTTATGACTGATTACATTGCGGTCGGAAAAGTTTTCCCAGAACGAATCGCTGAAATTGTTTCCGGTATTGCCAAGGGTTGCGAGAAAGCTGGCACCGCGCTAATCGGTGGCGAGACTGCCGAACACCCTGGCTTATTAGCTGAAGATGAATTCGATATTGCCGGCGCAGCAACCGGAGCGGTTGATGCAAAAAATGTTTTGGGTGCAGATCGCGTCATGGCCGGCGATGTGTTGATTGCCATGCCAGCTTCAGGTCTGCATGCCAACGGTTATTCCTTGGTTCGCCATATTTTGAAGAAGCAGAACCTCTCCCTCGATACTCATGTGGCTGAACTCGGCAAGACTTTGGGCGAAGCCCTCCTGACCCCAACTGAGATTTACGCCTTGGACGCTCTTGCTTTAATCAAGACTTTGGGCGATGAGCTCCACGCCTTCTCCCACATCACCGGCGGCGGGCTGGCGGCCAATACCGCCCGGGTATTGCCAGGGCACCTAACTGCCACCTTTGATCGCGCCACCTGGGCCCTTCCGCTGGAAATGGGCTACCTGGCCAGCGTGGGTGGGGTGCCACAAGAGGACATGGAGCGAACCTGGAACTGTGGAATCGGCATGGTTGCGATCGTTTCTGCCGCTGCCGCTGATCGCACGCTCAGTTCCCTCTCAGCCAGAGGCATGAAAGCCTGGGTTGCTGGGAGCGTGGCTGTGGGCAATGGAGCGTCTGCGTTGGAAGGCACCTTCCAACCGCGATAACCTTCGGCTCTGAAGAATTACTAAACCATAGATAAGACCAGAGATATTGGTAAGGGGGTCACGCGCATGGGGCGAGGCCGGCAAAAAGCCAAAGCGACAAAAGTAGCTCGAGATCTGAAATATTCCTCACAGGATATGGATCTAGAGCGCCTCTCCAAAGAACTTCACGGAGAGATCAAAGGTGACGAAAACGAAAACGACGATGACCCGTTCGCAGAGGGCAATTACATTCGTCGAGCCTAGTTAGATGCGTCCAACTCCGTACGTCGCTTCACTTCGGATTTACGAACCAATCACAGCATTTGCACCTGCCGAGCAGCTTCGCTGGGCAGCGCTATCTGCTGAGCAATCCACAGAATCTGAAGAGCAAGAACGAGCGCTGCGGCGAATGATTGCGATTGAGCCACCTGCGTTACAACCAGATGGCGCTCACATTTTAGATATCGATGATCGCCGATATGTCTCGCCTTGGTCCACTGCAACCAGATGCTGGTCGGCACTCGGTGATTTCAAAGAGTCAATGCCATTACCAGTCACTCGTTTTTTCGTTCCAGAAAATATCGAAGAAGCGATCACAATAAATTCAGAGCTAATGGAAGATAAAGTTCCACACATCATTTCCGAAACTTGGATGATTCCACCGCGTTGGTTCTCACTCTTTGAAGCCTCAGATCGCAACCGTGGTCACGATTCAAATGGAGCCTTCACCGTTCTGCGAACTCCGATTTCGAAAGCAAAAGAGCGCTGCATGTTTAGCCACCAAACCGTGGTGAGTTCATTTGGGGTTGGCCCGATCGAACAAGAGATCGCCGATTTATTAGAGTGGCTAAATCTCTTTCACAGTGAGTCTTTAGTCGAATTAGATTACGGCGGCTTAGCTGAATATTTGGCACAGATTTTGATTGCCGACGGCCAGAGTGGAATTGATGCCGATACTTCGGTCGAAGACCTGCACCTTTCACTTGCCGGCTTAGCAAGTGGTGATGGCGCCATGGCCGGGCAGGGATATGAGCGGTTAATAACTCGTTGGCGTCGGGTTGCCGCCATGGAATCGGCCACATAATTCCCATTTTGGGCAAATGTAAATGTTGTATTAACAAATCCCAATTAACTTGTATCTAGGCCAAATTCCCGCGATACTTTCCACATATTGGTGCGAATGGGACATTTCACCTCTTTCTGACCGCGATTGCCTTGAATGGAGCGTCGATCGATATGAGCCAAGAACAAGAAGTCCTGTTAACACCATCTGAAGTAGCCAAGCTTTTCCGGGTCGACCCCAAGACGGTTACTCGTTGGGCTAAAGCTGGAAAATTGACCTCGATTCGAACCTTGGGCGGCCACCGTCGCTATAAGGAATCAGAAGTAAAAGCGCTGCTTAATGCAGTTCAAAGCAAGGGAAGCTAGTAATGATGTCAGAGAGTAAAGCCCCAAAAACAAGTTCGAACGCTCCCAAAAAAGAGTCCCACGCCCCTAAGAAAGATTCCAACGCGGATGCCAAAGCTCGAATGAAAGAAGCGCTCGCCAAGAAGCAGAAGGGTGCAACCTCAGGCAAGCCTGGCGGACCATCTGGCGGCTCAAAGATTGGCGCCGAAGCCGGAGCAAATGCCCCCAAAATGTTCCGCCGAAAATCTGGCGCTGCCTAGACCTGTTACTTCTTTTTAGAACTTCGGATTTGCAAGACGACGCTGGTAATCGCGAAGACCACCATTACTGCAATAACAATTTCGACGATGTGGTAAATCTTTGGTGGCGCGCTCGAAGCAGTCAGCAGCACGTAAATTTGAGGGGTTACGAAACAAGCGCTCGCAATCCAGCTCCATTTTTGTACTGCACGCCATTCCTTATTTATGAAATTGACGACGATTCGAGTTGTGGCGATTCCGTAAGGCCAAGATGTGGCCACATCTATTACAAAAAATAGAATTGGATTTACGCCAAACTGGCGAAGTTCGCGCCAAACTACAAATGTGGCGGCGAAGCTATAGAGCACCACGGAGCTGGCCATTAAGCGTTCAACCAACTTTTGATGTTTAGTTAACTGCCCAGCCAAAAACGAAGGCACTAACCACTTCGGCGCTCTCATAGTAATTGACTAGTCTAAACCGCTAGCGAACCCACTATTTCAGCGATATTGCCAATGTGGACTTAGTTGCACCAGGTGAAGATTTATCAACACTGGCAACTATGCCTAGACTGTTGAATTCTCCGAAACTTCCTTTGATTCCTACTAGTGGCAGCAACTTTCCGATATTTACGTAGGTCAAAAAGAAACCGGGAGATTTAATAGCGTCACGAAAAGCGGCCGACTCGCCCAAATTTCCCTTTGCCTTAATTCGAGTAACAACTTCGGAGATTGATTTCTGGTCTGGGCCAAGATAGATATTTGTACCATCGACCTTAATTTGTCCCGTTAACGACTCCAAGAGTCCACCATCACTGGCAAGCCGTTTTGCTGCCGCCACTGCTGCAGCTGAATCGGTTGGCGATAAGCGCAATGCGATTAAGGGAGTCCCATCTTTCACCGTACTTGGCAAGATGATTGCCGTAATTGGACCACTTAGCAACACCTTAATATCGGCAGAGCTGACCGAAATGTTGCTCAACAATCCGTTTGTAGCCGAATCCTGATCTATCGCTTTTGCGATTTCTTCGCCAATCCCGGCGATGCTCAGCCCGGCCAAAGTATCAGTTGGCAAATCACTTAGATCAGCTTGAGATTTGGCGAGTGTTGTCAGGGTGCTAGCTGATCCGCCTCGGGTAAGAAAAGTTGCAGCTACAGAATTTCCAGTGAAGTGAATTCCTAATACCAGGCGCCCGCTTGCGCTACCTAAAGTTTTGTTGATTGTGCTTAAGGTACTCTCACTTGCAAAATCACTTATAAGACCTTGTTCGGCTTGAACCAGCCGTTTGGTATCGGCCCACGCTAATGCAACTTGACCGCCACCGAGCGCAGCAATATCCGATTTGTAGTTCGCATCATTTGCCAAAGTTTTTGGCGCGGTGGCGATCAAATTTAGTGCTGCTTGATCATTTGATATTAGAACAAATCCTGATTTAAGTGTGTAGTGAAGGTTCGGATCGTGCTTCGCGAAGTAGTACTTCATTGCCGCTTCATCTTTAACAGCCAGAACTACGATTGGGACAACACCATTGGAACTTTCAACGGCCGCCACCGAGTAACGATCTCCGATCCAACTCTTTACATCTGACCAATTTATACTTGCATCCAAGTTCGCAGTTTTAATCAGTGAATCAAGCGGATCGTTGGAATTGAAGCCCTTAAAGGTGGAGGGAAAGCGCGAAATAAAGCGCACGAAGTCCACTTTTTGGCCAACCGATGGATTCAGATCGAGTTTCGCGAAGGCGACGGTGTCGCTGGGAAGAACCGATTCCGGCTGCGCACCACCACCCGAACTAAGGGCAAAAGCGGCGATCGCACCAACAACAACTATTACTACCAAGCCGCCAACCAGACCCACGATCTTCAACGGCGTAAAACGTCGTTTAGCTTCCTCGGTGATGATTGGGAATTCCAGTTCAGGGTTGCTTCCAACAGTGCTATCGCTCATATGCTCACCCTAGTGACGATTGTTGGCTATTAACAGGACATGTATCGCTAATTTAAAGGATGATTGCCTTTGATGGAGATCCAAGATGCTAATTCTTAATCCGAACCCTTGTTTCACCCGTACCTTGAAATTAGCGAAATTGGTCCCTGGCGCTGTGATGCGCAGCGAACCGGCGGAAATTAGGGCTGGTGGCAAAGGTATTGATCTAGCACGGGTTGCTCGGAGCCTTGGTGTATCGGCAAGGTTACTAATACTTATTGGCGAAGATGACTTGGTCAGTTTTTCGCAGTTGCTTCGCGAAGAAAAAATGGAGTTCGAATACAGCACCCATGTTGGCAAAATCAGAATTGCTACCACTTATGCAGAGCTTCTAGGTAACACAACTACGATAATCAACGAAGAGACCAGCGCTATCTCAAATATTGAATGGGATCGTTATCTCGCTTTAATTTCAAAGCGGATAAGACCTAAAGAGATAGTGGCAATAATGGGAAGTTTTCCTGAAGGTGCTCCGGAAGATTTCATAGCTCGAGTAATTGAAATGGCCCATGCGAACGAAAGCGTTGTACTGATCGACAGCAAACCTGATTTGTTGGAAATTGCTCTAAAGAGTGGTGTTGACATTGTTTCGCCAAATTTAGATGAAGCCGAGGCCGTTATTAATCAAAGCTCGGGAACATTATTGACAGGTGATAACACCCGCGGGCAACAACGGGCAGAGCAAGCTGCATTATTACTTGTAGAGCTTGGGGCCAAGATTGCCCTCGTTCATGCTGGTTCAGTTGGCGCTGCTTTGGCGTTTGGCGGCAAAGTTTCATTTTTACCTTCGGCAAAAGTTGAAGTTAAAAGCGCCGTTGGTGCTGGTGACTCTTTTGCAGCGGGTTTCATCTTGAAGAGCGAGGAGCAGGGAAACGTTTGGGAGTTAGCTAACATCGATTGGCTTCAATCGTTGCGCTTTGCTACAGCCACCGCCGCTGCAGCATGCGAACTAGGTCGCTCTGGAGAAGTAGACCCAATTCGAGTTGCCGAAATCTTTTATGATATTAACAAGGACTAAAAACCAAATGGAGATGATCAGATTATGAATATCAGCACCGAGAAAAAAGATCGTCGACGTTGGTTCGGGCTCTTCTTTATTGCCTTAGGGGTTTCGATGATTATCGTCGACGCCACCATCGTTAATGTCGCTATCCCCAGCATTATTCGGGATTTAAAAATCTCATCTTCGCAAGCACAATGGATCCAAGAGACCTACACACTGGTCTTCGCTTCCACACTTTTGGTTTTCGGCCGGCTGGCTGATCGTTTTGGTCGCCGCAATATGTTTACTCTGGGTGCCATCATCTTTGTTGGTTCCAGTGTTCTGGCGGCCGTAGCAAGCAGTGGTGATTTACTAATTGCGGCTCGCCTGGTTCAAGGGTTAGGCGGAGCTGCCATGCTGCCAACTTCACTTTCGATTATCAATTCAACGTTCTTTGGAAAAGAACGCGGCATTGCATTCGCAATCTGGGGTTCAACTATTGGTGGCACCGCTGCGCTAGGTCCGCTTCTGGGTGGCTGGCTAACCACTGATTTCACGTGGCGTTGGGCCTTTGGAATCAATGTCCCACTGGGGCTCGCAGTAATAATTGGTCTCTGGCTCTTTGTAAAAGAGTCAAAGGGCGAAGGTGAAGCTGGCGCCGATTATGTTGGGGCGATTATCTCAATTCTTGCGATGGGTTCGATCGTCTTTGGTTTGATCGAAGGACGAAACTACGGTTGGTGGAGTTCTTTAGGTTCCCACGTTATTGGGGGATTCCATTGGAACTATTCGCTCTCGCCCATTCCGTTCTCATTCTTAATAGGGATAATCGCGATCTTTATTTTTATCCGCATTCAAGGTCAACGAAATATCCAAGGAAAACCGGTCCTACTTGATCTTTCGCTCTTTAAAATCAAATCTTTCCGAAATGCGAATATAGCGGCCGCCATCGTTAGCCTGGGTGAATTTGGCTTAATCTTCTCACTTCCACTTTGGTTACAAAATGTGCTGGGATATTCCGCATTTGGAACGGGGCTCATTCTCTTAGCCTTGGCGATTGGCTCATTTGTTGCCAGCGGCGCGGGCGGACCATTGGGCGCGAAGCGTGGACCGATCTTCGTTGTGCGCACCGGAATTCTCTTGGAATTTATTGGTGTCGCCGGAATTGGATTGGTTGTATCACCGCACACAAAAGTCTGGACCATCATCATTCCGCTCTTTGTTTACGGCATGGGTGTTGGTTTAGCGACGGCGCAATTAACTGGCGTAGTTCTTGCTGAAGTTCCGGTTGAAAAAAGTGGTCAAGCTTCGGGAACTGCCAGCACTTTTAGGCAATTGGGTTCAGCGCTGGGAATCGCGATTCTTGGAACAGTTCTCTTTGCAACGCTAGGGTCTGGTTTGAATCATAAATTAGAGCAGATTCCAGCAGTCACTCAATCCCAGCGATCCGAACTTACTCGGAGTGTGGTTTCATCGGCGGGTGGCGTGATTCCAGCTTTCAAATCAAATCCGGCAACCGCTTCAATTGCAACCGCGGCATCCGAATCATTCTCGTCCTCATCCAAGTGGGCCGCGTTAGTTGCTTCGCTCTTCCTGCTATTTGGCTTTGGTGCCACCCGCTCACTTAAGGAGCCTGAGTAGGATTTCCGCCATGAGCGGCCAAGACCCAAAAGCGTATTGGCGTAATGGTTCGTTATCTGCACAGAAAATCAGCTTGGCCTTCTTGGCTTACGCCGCTGGGGATGCCTTTGGCGTTCAATTTGAATTCGCGCCAAAGATATTGGGTGAGATCAAGCACGAACTTATTGAAAAGCCAGGCTGGCCATTTGGCGCCGTCAGCGATGACACATTGCTCTCTATCTTGACCGTCGAAGCGCTTGCAAATAACGCTCTCGAGGATGCTCAACGCAATTTCTTGGTTTCATTGCAAGCCGCCATCCCACAGTTGCGTGGCCTAGGACCGACAACTCGCTCGGCGTTGGGGCTGCCCGTAAAAGAAGTAGAACTCTCACAAGTTGGCCAATCAAACGGTGGCATGATGCGTACTGCACTTCTTGGCTTAGCTTTCGCGCCCACTGAAACCGAACTTCGCCGAAATTGGATTGGTCAATTGACGGCAGCGACCCATCCTTTTCCGAAAGCTCAAGATTGCGCGCAAATACTTGCTGCCGGATTTTCTGCCGCGTTAGGCAGCAGCGCCATCGAAGCCACGCTTGATTCAATCATCGAAGAAGTTAATAACAATCTCGAGCTGTCAGATCAGGTTCTGGTTGCCATGAATAGTTGGCGCACCTGGACGCCTCCAGAGGTTGGGGTTAGCAATGATTCTCTAGAAACTCTTCTGGCAGTTCTCTATGTCGTTAGTCGAGCAACCGGTACAAAGGATGCTTATTCAATCGCTTGCAAATTGGGTGGTGACACCGACACGGTTGCTGCCTTAGCTGGATCACTTTACGCGGCAACGATCTGCGATTTCCAAGCTTTCTTTAAAATTGAATGGCTGACGGATGTTGATTGGGATGGCGCTTTAGGGCTGAGCGCCGCGATTGAAATTTTGATTGATCGGAGAGTCAACAATGTCTAGAAGAGTTTGGCTCGTTGGCACAGTTTCGTGGGATAGCGTCATATATATCGGTGAGTTTCCAATTGCCGGTGGTTTCGCCCAAGGTACCAATCGACTTGAACGCTTAGGTGGCAGCGCAGCAAATATCGCGCAGGGAGTAGCAAGCGCCGGAATCGAAACTGGTCTAGTAACGTTCTTGGGCAATGATGAACTGGGCGAGCGAATCACCCAACTTCTGGGCGAGAGCCAGATTGCGCACTTAGAAATACATCGAATCGATGACAACTCTTCTCATGCGTTGGTCGTTGTTGATGGCAGTGGTGATCGAACGGTTTTTGCGCTCAGTAATAATCACCTAAACCAGCTCTCTCTAACGGAGATCGGGCTTAGGAGTGATGACATTGTTGTATTTGCGTTATGGCGTCCGGTTTTCCAAGCAAACCTAAATTTCGCGAAGTCGCTGGGTTGTTACACCGTTGTTGGTCTGGAGGCTCTCTTCGATCCGCAATTGCCAACGTCTGATCTTGCTATCGGTTCGGTATCAGAACTAGCGGTTGGTACTGATCCCACCCAATACTTAGATCGATTTGGTCGAATCGTCGTGACCGATGGGGCCGCGGGTGCTCGTCTTTATGAAACGAAGCAGGATTTTAATCAAGCAGCTCTGCCCACCAATGTCGTGGATACAACCGGGGCGGGAGACTCGTTCTTTGCCGGTTTTTTAGCGGCGCTGGCTTTGGGTGATCTGACTGGATTAGTCGGTCTGAAAGCTGGAGCCATCTGGTCGGCAGCGATGGTCTCGCAGTATCGTTCAATTCCGCCGAACGGTTTAGAACTTCCAGAACTGATGCAACTTCTCAATGAGATCGAACAGGGGTAACTAGTGCAAGATGCGACTGCAGGTTTTCACGAGCGAATTAGCGCCGTTCGATCGATTATGGTTTCAAAAAACTTATCGGCAGTTGTACTTCGACGAAATCCAAATTTAGCCTGGGTTCTAGCGGGACGCGTGCATGTACCGACAACTATTGATGCCGCTTGCTTGGATTTAATTATTACTGCATTCGATGTAACTGCTGTTACTAATGTTATTGAAGCGCCTCGCTTGATCGCTGAAGAACTTCCTGCTGAAGTGAAAGTGATTGCAATTCCGTGGTGGGAAGGTCGGGATTCAAAATTGCCTTCTGGTAATTCAATTGGTTGCGATCAGTCTGGTGCCGAACGGATTGATATCGGTGCCGAGGTCGAAATTGTTCGCTCCTCATTGACGGAATTTGATTGCGCTCGGATGGCAGAACTTTCGGCAGCCGCTGCGAAAGCGCTGGGCGAAGCAATGAAACGGGTGGACCCCAGTGATCGAGAGATCGATGTTGCTGGGCGGATTACGGCTGCGCTTTGGTCGGCCGATTTAGAGATTGCCTTTTTGGGAATTGCCGGGGAGCGCCGGGCAAAACTTTTTCGCCATCCGCTTCCGACGACCGATCCCGTTGGCGCTCGAGTCGTTGCTTCGATCTGCGCCAAGCGCAAAGGG
Source organism: uncultured Actinomycetes bacterium (assembly GCA_903873185.1). Classification (GTDB taxonomy): domain Bacteria; phylum Actinomycetota; class Actinomycetes; order Nanopelagicales; family Nanopelagicaceae; genus CAIMZW01. Next base: position 4,514 of record CAIQNN010000038.1, on the reverse strand, counting down.
TTGATCGCCTCGGTTACCCGAATTATTTCTTTTCAACCTTTGAGCGATCAGCATGAGCGGGAGTATCTCGGCCTGCTAAATGTCGAAGCTGCCATGCTTTCTGCCACAGTAATTGGCGCTCCGTTTAACGCACCGATTTTGGGGGCCAGTACCAGTTATGGCGAAAATGGTTTTGATCCCGATGAATGGCATCGCCATCACCAAGGCGGCCCCACCGGATACCTGCCACGAGACTGGCCAGCTACGCCAACTTCACAACGCCTGATCGCGCCCAATCAACCGGTGGCTTGGAATCCGACGGGCAAGGGTTGGAAGGTGGAGGACACCTGGCTTACAAGGCCTGACGGTCCGCAATTGCTAAGTTTTGATCCAACCTGGCCCGCTGTAACTGTCGCCGGCCGCCAACGCCCAGGGGTTTTGCTTAGATAACAGCCTTATAACTTCTTGCAACTTCTTCCCAAAGACCATTGACCAACGGGCTGTTGCGTGGCACCCTCCTCCAAGAGGTCTTACCACTGGAGGTTCGATGACGAAGGTAGCGGTAGTCGCATTGGCGCGACCAACCTTTGATCTCGCGTGTGCGCAGGCTAATTTCACTGCCGCCACAGCCCTTCTCAAAGAACTAGGTGCCGAGGTGGTCGGACCAGCAGAGTTAATTCAGACTCCGGATGATGTGGCCGCGGCAGTTATCCCCGCCGCCGATCTCTACATTCTCTTTATGGCCTCGTTCTCTGATGCCTCACCTGCTGTTGAACTTTTAGGAAAGGTTCCTGGACCGGTTCTACTTTGGTCAATGCGAGAGCCTGGCGCAATTGGCGAACGCTTGAAGTTGAATTCGATGTGCGGGGCCAATTTAGCCGCTCATGCATTGATGAGTTCGGGACAAAGCTTTCGCCACCTTCATGGAAATGCTGATGAAGAATCAGTCCGCTCGAAATTGAAAGCTGCGTTACGCGGCGAACTTCCTGCAGCAACTGCACCTGCAAACCAAATTCGCGAATTAGGAGATCTCGCTGATACCAAGGCAGCACTAGCTCGTCTTTCTGGAAAACGAATCGGAATAATTGGCGAAGCGCCAAATGGTTTCACCCCTTGCACCTTCGACGGTCCAAAATTAAAAGAGCTCTTTGGACTAAATATTTTGCCAATGACCATGGCTGGCGCTTTCGAAAAGATCGCAGAGGTTGCACCGGCACGAACCGAAGCTGCGTATAACAGTGCAGTGGCGGCGCAACCATCGTTAGCCGCAGTAAATGTTTTGGAAGCTAAAAAAGTTTCCAGTGTCGAAGTTGCCCTAGATGATTGGCGTGGCGAAGATGGCTTAGATGCCATTGCGATTCGTTGTTGGCCCGAATTTCCAACGGACCTAGGTGCGTGTGTTTGCTCTTCGCTCGGGCGGCTTGCAGATCGTGGAACCGTCACAACCTGCGAACGCGATGTCATGGGCGCTGTAACAATGTTAGTGAGCGAAGCACTTGGTTGCGATCAGAATTATTTGGTGGACATTGTTGATATCAACGAGTCCGAAAACATTATTAGGTTATGGCACTGCGGTTCTGCTGCCACCAAATTAGCTGCCGAACCCGAGAATGCGACCCAATCGATTCATTGCAATCGAAAGCTAGGCGTCGCAGGTAACTTTCCGCTCAAGACCGGCCCAGTCACACTGGTTCGGATTGATCGGGATGTAGATCCGAGCAACAGCACGGGTCTGCGTATGGTTGTGAGTAGAGGGGAATCCATCTCAGCTCCCAACCACTTCCAAGGTAATACGGCCACGGTTCGCACAGAACCAAGTGCCGCTGCATTGGTATCTGGAATAGTCACCGGCGGCTACCCACATCATCTTGTGATCTCATGGGTTGATGTTCGACCAGCGCTTCGCCGAATGGCTCAACTGCTTGGAATCCCCCTCACCGAATGGTAATAATCCCTCAACCGAAGGAAACTCCTCATGAAAAATAAAGGAATGCAGATCAGCGCTTTCCGATTGGGAGCTATTGCTGTTATGGCCATTGGCCTAGCATCAGCATCACTCACATCAGTCAGCGCCGACTCAACGCCCACATTTGGCACCAAGTGCACAACTGAAGGCGCAAGCACGGGTACATCAACAACTTCTCTAATCTGTCAAAAGGGCGATAACGGTGCTCTCAAGTGGGCTCGCGTGCGAATCTCAAGCAACCGCCAAACCCCAGTCCCTGCTTTGCACGCTAACTCCGGAACCATCGAGTTCCACCACTGGCGCGCCGAAGATAAGGCTGTCTTTGCAGACATCATCGCTAAATTCGAAGCTGCTAACCCAGGAACTCACATCGTCCAGGTTATTGAAAGCTCAAACGATTACACCAACTTGGCCTTCTCTCAAATCAAGGGAAATCCAAAGTCGGCAATCTTCGTAACCAGCCGCGGCGGTCAATTCACCCAGTTCTATAACGGTGGCTTGCTTCGCGATCTTTCAAATGAGCGCTTTGTAAAGTCAAACGTCATTTCCAGTGCTTTAACACCTGGCATCGTCGATGGCAAAGTTTATGGTGTTCCTTACCAATCACTTTTCAACGATCCAATCTATAACGCAGATATGTTTGCCAAGAATGGTTGGTCAGTTCCTAAGAACTGGACTTCTCTTCTTGCTTTCTGCAAGACGGTAAAAGCTGCCGGCATAATTCCATTTGCTTGGCCAGCTGCAACCCGCGGTAACGCTGGACAGATCATGAACTCCTTCTTGATGAACTCTGCTCCAGATCTTGCAACTCTAACTTCACGAATTGCAGCGATCGATACTGGCAAGGCCGATCTAACTCAGCCTTGGTTTACAGATATCGCAACCAAGTACCAGCAGATGAATACCGCTGGTTGCTTCCCATCCAACGTCACCGGTTACAACGACACCGTTGCTCCTGCCGATTTTGCTTCTGGCAAAGCTGCGATCTACCCAACCGGAACCTTCGGAATGAGCACAGTGACCAACCTCAACCCAGCAATGAAGGGCAAGATGAAGATCATGTCCTTGATCACGGTTGATACCAAGCCACTTTATGAAGGAATCACCAACAACACCTTCATCCTTCACGTCAACGCGAAGTCAAGCTCACGCGATCAAAATATAGCGCGTGCCTTCCTTTCCTTCCTAACAACCGCAGACATTGCCCAGGAGTACGCAGTTGGTACTTCACAGCATGTTTCGATCGTTAACGTTGATTACTCCGCAAATATTGACTTGTTGAATACCTCGGACATCATGGGCAAGAAGCTTCTTCTTGCACCACGTTTCCTCTTTAACAACGTCACTACCGTCAGAAATCCACTTGAAGATGCTTTGATCGCCATCGGCGGCGGAGCAGATATCACCAAGACTCTGACTGACACCTCAAAGACCATTAAACAAGGTCTAGGTGCCTAATTAGCACTGCGGTTGTAACCCAGAACAGCTCGTCCGCAAAACGCGGGCGGGCTGGCTCTGGCCTGTTCAAAAAGCGAGAGTCGAAAGTCCTTTTGTTTATGGCACTTCCGGCAGTAGCGATTTATAGCTTTCTCTATCTCTATCCCGCGATCTCGAACCTGCTTTATTCAACGCAGCGCTGGGATGGCGTCACCAAGGCACAATTTGTAGGGCTCCATAACTTTAAGTATTTGGCCACCAGCGATGATCTCTTCCACAAAATTGTTGCCAACAACTTCCGCTTTTCATTTGTGGTTGTAATCCTGCAGACCTTGTTCTCGCTGATGTTCGCAATTTTTCTTTTGAAGAACACTAAAGCCAATATTTTCTTGCGTACCTTGTTCTTCTTCCCAACCATTCTCTCTTCCGTATCAGTCGGTTTGATCTGGACCTTTCTTTACAATCCTAATTTTGGCTTTATCAACGCCTCGTTAAAAGCAATTGGGCTTAATAAATTGGCGCTCAACTGGCTTTCTGATGGCAGATATTCGCTTTACTCAATTGCGATCGCGCAGATCTGGTTTCACACCGGACAAATGATCGTCATCTATCTAGCGGGACTTCAACAGATTCCTGCTGAGCTTTATGAAGCGGCCGATGTAGATGGCGCCACCCGTTGGCAGCAATTTCGAAACATAACTTGGCCAATGGCCTTGCCTACAACGGCAGTAGTTGTCGCTTACACGACCATCCAAACTTTCAGAGCTTTCGATCTGGTTTATGCCATGACCCAAGGTGGACCTATGAACTCTTCGGATTTGATCGTAACTTCGATTTACAACATGGCCTTTGGTGCTTATAAATTTGGTTATGCCTCAGCGGAATCGGTCGTCTTAGTTGTCGTTGTCTTGGTAATCACCTGGATTCAGCGCCGAACGCTTCGAGTAGATTATGGGAGCAGATAATGTTCTATAACGTCTCGCGTCGCGTACTGCTTGCAATTTTCGCTATCGCGGTAATTGTCCCCAGCTCAATTGTTGTACTTGGCACCTTTAAAAAAGATATCGAGATCTACACCAAGCCGCTGGCCTTTCCAAAACACTGGAGTCTTACCAACTTTCACAATTTGATT
>CAIQNN010000037.1 GCA_903873185.1 uncultured Actinomycetes bacterium | reverse complement strand
TTAAATGATTCATATCGAGCGGGATCTCATTGAATCAGGATTCAAATCAATTGCTGGCGTTGACGAAGCTGGCAGAGGTCCTTGTGCCGGTCCATTAGTCGTAGCAGCCGTTATTTTAGAAGACCCGCTCGATTCCATTTGGTCTGACATCAAAGATTCAAAAATGCTAAACGAACGGCTTCGCGAAGAACTCTTCGATCTAATTACAAACCGCGCTCTCTCATATTCCATAATTGAAATTTCGGTAACAGAGATTGACGAGATGGGGCTACACCGCGCCAATCTCGAAGGAATGCGAAGAGCCGTTCAAGAGTTAGATCAAAGACCAGAATTTGTTCTTACAGATGGCTATCCAATCCCCGGGCTCGAGATGGCCTCACTTGCGGTCTGGAAGGGCGATCAGGTCAGTGTCACTATTGGTGCGGCTTCGATTTTGGCCAAGGTCTTTCGAGATCGTCGGATGGTGCAGTTAGATCAAGCTTTTCCGGGCTACGGACTCAGTAAACACAAAGGCTATGTAACGGCTGCTCACAGCAAAGCGCTATTAGAGTTAGGTCCCAGTATCGAACATCGAAAATCGTTCGCGAATATCAAGGCTTTACTTCCTTAGATATTTGCAAACAAAGGAGAGCAATGAAAAAGCGCACCCGAGCAAGAGTTTCTGTGGCACTAGGTATGGCTTTAGTTCTGCTCTCTTTAAGCGGGGCGAACGCAGCCACCACCAAATCGCTCAGCGAGAGCTATGCAGATAAAGTCGTCACAGTTGCATTGGGTACTCCCATCACATTGACCCTGCACAACATGTATTGGCAATTCCAATCGTTGAAAGCTGGGGCGTCGCTTGCAGCGGTAGGTTCTCCAATTCTTAAGCCGGTAATGCCTGGCCCCAAAGCGCCAGCTGGTTGTGGCGTTCCAGGAACTGGTTGCGGTACTCAACTCTGGAAATTCAAAACCGTAAAAGTGGGTGTAACTCAACTGATAGCAACACGAACCAGTTGTGGTGAGGCACTTCGCTGTGTGCCGCCCAATGATCGTTTTGCTCTTACGGTGAAGGTAGTTCGCTAAGAGTTCAACAATCGCGAGATTTCCACAACAGAATTGGAAATCGGGTTCATTAACCAATTTTAAATCTAATCTTCCTGCCCTATGGCATATCGACAAGTTATCGGCGCCACTGGCGAGGAATTTGTCGCGCGGCACCTAACAAGCCATGGTTACACGATCGTTGAGCGCAACTGGCGAATTCGCGGCGGGGAGATAGATCTCATCGCTGTCGCCCCCAATGGCAAAATTATTTTCGTAGAAGTAAAGACCAGGAGTTCCAACAAGTTCGGCGACCCGCTCGAAGCGATTACGCCAGCAAAAGCGGCCAGGTTGCAGCGGCTCGCACTTGGCTGGCTCAGTACTCATTCGCGCTTTGGCTCTGATTATCGAATTGATTGCGCCGCTGTATTGCTACTGCCATCTGGCGAAATCAAATTGGATTACCGACAGGCGGTACTTTAATTGGCGCTCTCCCAAGTAAAGACCGTTGCCTTGATGGGTCTTGCCGGTTATTTAATTGAAGTAGAAGTAGATATTGCCGATGGACTTCCAAGCTACGCTCTTTTAGGACTACCAGATGCAGCGCTATCGGAATCTAAAGATCGAGTTCGTTCGGCAATGGCAAATAGTGGACAACCTTGGCCTAATCGAAAAGTGACGGTATCGCTCTCACCGGCCTGGCTGCCAAAGAGCGGCTCTAGTTTTGATCTGCCCATTGCCATTGCCCTTCTTAAGGCCAGTGGCCTCTTCATTGATCCGGATTCCGAAGAAACAATATTTATCGGAGAGCTTGCTCTTGATGGCGAAGTTCGCGCGGTTCGGGGCGTTCTTCCGGCGTTAGTGGCGGCAAAGAAGTTGGGAATCAAACGCGCTGTAATTCCGAAACCAAATCTGGCTGAAGCACATCTGGTGGATGGCTTGGAATTGCTAGCCATAAATTCTCTTGGCGAACTTCTGGAATTCTTTATCAATGGTGTGAACCTGCCTCCAGCTGATGAAATTCCTGCAACTGCGAGAATCGAAAGCAGCGTTGATCTTTCAGACATCATCGGCCAGAGTTTCGCAAGGTGGGCGATGGAGATTGCGGCAATTGGCGGTCATCACCTTTTGCTGATCGGGCCGCCAGGTACTGGAAAGACGATGTTAGCGGCGCGGATTCCAACGATCTTGCCGCTAGTCAACCCCGAAGAGGCCCTAGAGATAACTGCGATCCAAAGCGTTGCTGGCCATCTGGTTTCAGGCAGTGCGTTAAATCGCACCCCACCTTTCATTGCCCCTCATCACACAACTACGGCAACTGCGATGGTTGGCGGTGGGTCGCATTACATAAAGCCCGGAGCGGCCTCGCTGGCACATCGTGGTGTCCTATTTATTGATGAAGCTCCGGAATGCCATCCCGGGGTGCTCGATTCGCTGCGATTGCCGCTCGAATCGGGGGAAGTAACAATCACTCGCGCACTTGGAAGCGTTACATATCCAGCGCGATTTATGTTGGTGCTGGCAGCAAACCCCTGTCCCTGTGGGCGCTACTCTGGCAAGGGTCGTGCTTGCAGTTGTACCTCAGTGCAAATTCGACGTTACTTACAACGACTCTCCGGTCCGCTAATGGATCGCATTGACATCCGGGTCTTTGTTGAGCCGCCCTCTCGGACCGAGATGATGGGAGCGCAAATCGGGGAGTCGAGCAAATTGGTTCGAGCGCGAGTGTTGGCGGCCAGAGCTCGTTCTCAAACCCGGTTTGCGAATTTTGATTGGCAACTTAACTCTGAGATACCAGCAAAATATTTGCGAGCGGATTTTCGCGCCGAGCGAAATGCAATGGCGGTTCTCCATGAAGAGCTTGAGGCTGAGCGTCTTAGCGCCCGTGGCTTTCATAAAGTTCTTAGACTGGCTTGGAGTATTGCCGACAGTAGATCGCACGAGCGACCAAATCGCTCTGATATTGAGAGCGCCCTTTCGCTAAGAAATTCTGCCGGGCAACTTTCGTGAATCCCGAACAATTAGCGCGGCTACAACTTTTTGCTAGCATTGAAGGTGGTTCGGCATTTTGGAGTTATGAAATTGAGCAGCACGGCGCTTCGGAAACTTTGGATCGGTTACTTGCTAACCACTACGACGAAGGCGATCACGCCCTTGGAAATATTCGCGCTCGAATCCTGGCAAAGAGCGCAATTGAACGGGTCCAAGAAATTGTGCAAGCAGGGGCACAATTAATTACGCCAGACGATATCGATTGGCCGATTCAATTGAACGAATTGCCGGCGCCGCCAATTGCGCTGATTATTAAGGGGGATCGCGAAGTATTAACTGAAAGCGCTAGATCGTTGGCAATTGTAGGAACTCGAAATCCCACGCCTTATGGCAATCGTATCGCTGGCGATTTAGCTGCCGGAGCGGTCGATCGTGAGTGGTTGGTAGTTAGCGGCGGGGCATATGGCATCGATTCAATGGCTCATCAAGCCACATTGCTAGCTGGCGGTAGAACGGTGGCTTTCTTGGCTGGCGGATTTGAACACAATTACCCGGCCGGAAATGAACGGCTCTTCAACGAGATCGCTGAAACCGGATTACTGGTCAGTGAAGTAATGCCATCAGTGCGAGCTGAACCTTTTCGGTTTCTAACTCGAAATCGTTTGATCGCTGCGCTTTCAAAGGGAACGATCGTCGTTGAAGCCGCCTATCGCAGTGGCTCATTGCGCACCGCGCGCGAAGCAGCGGAGTTAATGCGCCTAGTAATGGCGGTACCAGGGCCAATTACTTCACCCACTAGCGAGGGTTGCCACCGATTGATCTCGGAACGAAGCGCGGAGTTGGTGACTTCAATATCGGAGGTGATGGAATTGGTCAATCCGTTAGGCAGCGAGTGAGAGACTTAGCCCATGACCCAAGATTCGCACCGCGCTGGCTTTGTCGCAATTATTGGGCGCCCAAATACTGGCAAGTCCACTTTAGTAAATGCCTTGGTTGGTCGAAAGATCGTAATTACCTCTGCGCATCCCAACACCACCAGAAACCCAATTCGGGGAATTATTTCTCGGCCAGAGTTTCAAATGATTGTTGTTGATACCCCAGGCGTTCACAAACCAAAGACATTGCTCGGCACCCGGCTTAATGCCATGGTGACCGAAAATTTAGATTCGGTTGATGCGGTTCTAATCTGCTTACCTGCCGATGAAGAGATCGGATTGGGCGATGAATTCATCGCCAAGCAGGTTTTGAAGCAACGCAAAGTCTTTATTGCAGTGACCAAGATTGATCGAGTAAAACCAGAGCAGCTTATGAACCATTTGGCTGCGGTGGGGGAGTTCACTGCCAAAGTAGGTCTGCACGTCACCGAGATAATTCCCGTTTCGGCCAAGGGCCAAGACCAGACCGAACTCTTGCTTCAACTTTTAGCGCAGCAGCTGCCCTTATCACCTTCACTTTATCCCGAAGATATAACGACCGACCAGGCTCAAGAACTTATGATCACAGAACTTATTCGTGAAGTTGCGATCGCTGATTTATATGAGGAGTTGCCGCACTCGGTGATGATCACCATTGATGAGATGAGCCAGCGCGAAGGCAAGAATTTCTTTGATATTCATGCCACCATTCACGTGGAACGCGATAGCCAAAAGTCGATCATCATCGGACCACAAGGAACTCGATTGAAGGCAATCGGAATCAAATCTCGCCAGGCCATTGAGACTTTGTTGGATGCCAAAATTTTTCTAGGTCTTCACGTAAAGATTTCCAAAGAATGGCAACGTGACCCAAAGGCGCTGGCACGGTTGGGTTTTACGGAGAAGTAGGCGCACTCTTTCGACTGGCGAAATATGAGCCGACCAATACCAACGGGAGTCCAACAACTATTCCGACCGTTAGTGGTTCGCCCAGAATAATTACGCCCAGCAGCACCGCTATCGCGGTATTTAGGTAAGTAACCAGTGAAGCACGAGCCGGCCCGATCTCTTTCATGACGATAAAGAAGGCGATAAAAGCTAGCGCAGTAGAGAAGAAGCCCAGCGCAAGAACTGCCAAAATTGAGTTTGCCGGCGGGATGTGGGCAGGTAACTGAATTACCGCAAACGGCAGATAGAAGACCGCAGTGACCGCCATGGCTATGCCATTAATTGCAATGCCATCCACCTGAGGAATCTTCTTGGTCACCATGATGACCGCCCATGCGTAGCCCACTGCAGCGACCAGGATCATTCCAATAGAAAGCAGACTTTGTTTGCGTGAGAAAGTTTCCAGCCCAACCACAAGTACAACGCCCGCGAAGCCAACAATTAGGCCAAATAATCGTTTTCGGTGCCAAACGGTTCGATCGCCATTGATCGAGGAAATTATGGTCGACCAGATTGGAACCGTGGCGACAAGCAGGCCAGCTAATCCGGAAGTTAATTTCTTCTCAGCGGTTGTGATCAGGATCCAAGGACCAATCATCTCGGCAATGGCATAAGGAATTACATACTTCAAATTCTTTAGCGCTCCCGAAAGGGTGCCGCGGCGAAGGGCAATCGGAATCAAGATCAACGCACCGATTAAAACCCGCGAAAAGACGATAATGCTCGCTGGCAAATGTGCGACTGCGACTCGGATAAATAGGTATGGGATACCCCAGAGAAAGCCGACAGCAAGAAACAGGGCAAAGTTACGGCGCGACATTTATCTACTTCTTGTAGTTAGAAATTATGCTCAGATAGAGCTCGCGGGTCTGATCGGCGATCGCCGGCCAGCCAAATTCTTCAACTGCGCGCGCTCGGCCAGCGGCTCCATATGCCGTCAGCTTTTCTGGATCGGACATTAAAGATTGAATTCTTTGGGCCAGCGCCTTTTCAAATGCGGGACCATCGCCGTTGTAATCAACTAGCTCACCGGTTATGCCATCAGCGACTACTTCTGGAATGCCGCCAACGCGTGATGCCAATACTGCAGTTTGGCAGGCCATCGCCTCGAGGTTAACGATGCCCAGCGGTTCATAAACCGAGGGACAGATGAATAGGTCGGCACTGCTAAGAAGGGCATTTAATTCTGGCTGCGGCAACATGCTTTGCTGCCACCAAACATTTTTGCGTTCACTTTGTAGCTGCGCAATCAGCGCGGAAATTTCAGCACCGATAGCCGGTTCATCTGGACTGCCCGCGGCAATTACTAAACCGATATCTGGATTTACCGAACTCCAGGCGCGGAGCAAGTGGGCTAACCCCTTTTGTCTGGTGATTCGGCCGACGAAAAGTGCATACCTTCCGGTGACTCCGATTCGATCGAGAACGTCTTGATCAGTTCTGGGCGAATACTTTTGGGTATCTACTCCGTTAAGGATGGTGTGGATCTTCGCTGGATCTAGCGAAGGGTAAGCCTTCAGAATGTCGATCTTCATTCCATTGCTCACGGCGATGATGGCATCCGCTGCTTCATAAGCGGTCTTTTCGGCCCAAGAGGAGAGGCGATAGCCGCCGCCAAGTTGCTCGGCCTTCCATGGGCGATCTGGTTCAAGCGAATGTGCGGTGATGACATGGGGGATGCCGTGAAGAAGCGCGGCGAAATGTCCAGCTAGGTTTGCATACCAGGTGTGTGAATGAACCAGGTCGACCTCGCCAAGTTTTTGGGCAATTTCGATATCGGTTACAAATGCCTGCAGGGCTGGGTTGAGTCCAGTGAAGTTTTCGGGAAGTGGATATCCGGTTGCATCCGCTCGTTCTTGACCAAAGCAATGTACATCAACGGTAATTGACTCTCGAAGAGCTTGCGTGAGTTGGAGGGCATGGACTCCGGCGCCGCCATAAATGTGGGGCGGCCACTCCTTGGTCACTAAACCAATGCGCATGGTTTGAATCCTCTTAATTTCCTGTCGCTGAAACTGCTTCTTCCCGAACGGGAGTAAGGGTATCGTTCCCGCATGGCCAGACAAGAGCTCCCGCTTGGGATCGTCCTCGCAGGTGGCGAAGGTAAGCGGTTAATGCCGCTAACTGCCGACCGAGCCAAGCCAGCCGTGCCATTTGCTGGGGCTTACCGATTGATCGACTTTGTGCTCTCAAATTTGGTAAATGCCGACATTCGCAAGATTGCCGTTCTGACACAATATAAATCGCATTCGTTGGACCGTCACATCACCACAACTTGGCGGATGTCCACATTGCTCGGAAATTACATCACTCCAGTTCCCGCGCAACAGCGCTTGGGACCACGTTGGTACACCGGCAGCGCCGACGCTATCTTGCAGAACTTTAATTTGATTCAAGATGAAAATCCTAAGCACGTATTGGTCTTTGGTGCCGATCACGTTTATCGCATGGACCCATCTCAAATGTTTGATTTTCACCTCGAGACCGGCGCCGGAATAACAGTTGCCGCCATTCGAGTAAAGCGTTCTGAAGCATCTGAGTTTGGCGTAATTGAGTTAGCAGATGATGGCATCACCATTAAAGCTTTTCATGAAAAGCCAGCTGACCCACCGGGCATGCCAGGCAACCCCGAGTACTCGCTGGTCTCTATGGGTAACTACATATTTAAACGCGATGCCATGGAAGAAGCGTTGATCATTGATTCGGAAGATCTAGAAAGTCGTCATGATCTTGGCGGAAATATTATTCCGATGATGACTGCCCAGGGCTTAGCGCGCGCTTACGATTTCGCCAACAATACGGTTCCAGGTGAGACCGACCGTGATAAAGGTTATTGGCGCGATGTAGGAAGTATCGATGCTTATTACGAGGCACATATGGATTTGGTCTCGGTTCACCCAATCTTCAATTTATACAACCGCGAGTGGCCACTGTTAACAAATCCACCTTCACTTCCACCGGCAAAGTTTTCGGAAAATGGATCCGCCGTTGATTCAATTGTGGGCGCTGGTTCGATTATTTCTGGCGGCCGAGTAGAACGAACCGTTGCATCTTTCGATGTCACGGTTGCTCCCAATGCTTTAGTTCAAGGTTCGGTGCTAATGCCCTCGGTTCGAATTGGAGCTGGCGCCGTAATTCGCAATGCAATTTTGGATAAGAATGTAATTGTTGAACCTGGCGCCCAAGTAGGGGTGGATCATGATCGCGATCGCGCCCGCTTTACTATTTCCGAAGGTGGAATTGTGGTAGTTGGCAAGGGAACAATAATTAGCGCCAATTAAGGTTCGATTTAGCCACAACCTACCCGCTCCAAAATTACTTGCGCCAAAGAAAGCCGATAAGGTGGCAAGGTGAGTGACTATCAGGCAAAAGTTCGTTCGGCGCTGGACGCCGCGGTTGCTGCTATCGGTGGTGAACCTCGTGAAGGTCAGATTGAGATGGCCGAAGCAGTCGCTAATGCCTTGGCCGATCGCCACCACTTATTAGTCCAAGCCGGCACGGGAACTGGCAAGTCATTGGCTTATTTGGTCCCGGCGTTGGTCCATGGCAAGAAAGTATTAGTCGCCACCGCCACCTTGGCGTTACAGCGGCAATTGGTGGAGCGAGATTTGCCAAGGATCAAACCTGCGCTTGAGAAAGAGCTTGGCCGAGAGCTTTCCTTTGCGGTCTATAAAGGCATTGGCAATTATCTCTGCTTACAAAAGATGAATAGCGAAATTTCCGATCCCGATGGTGAGCTTCTGCTTGAAATCGGTGCTCTCGAAAAAGATGCCAAGAAGTTGCGAGCTTGGGCCGAGAAGCCTGGATCATCGGGGGACCGGGATGATGCACCTGAAGTTGACCGACGAGTTTGGTTTGCTAATTCGGTATCTGGTCGCGAATGCGTGGGTGCCGATGAGTGCGCCTTCGGCAGCCGATGTTTTTCGGCTAATGCCAAAACAAAAGCCAGAGCAGCCGATGTTGTTGTCACCAATCACACCTTATTGGCTATCGAGATCGTAGATTCGCATCCAATCTTGCCCGAACGCGATGCGATTATTTTGGATGAGGCTCACGAATTTATGGATCGCACTACTCAGGCGGTTACTGAGGAAATGTCTGCGGGACGCGTAGAGCGTGCAGCAAAGATGGCAAAGAAACATTTCCCCGGCAAAGTTTCCGATGCCTTTGCAAAAGCTGCCGATGCCTTTGCTGAGGCCATAACTGATTTTGCGGGTGATGTTCGTTCTGATCCCGCGCTTAACGGGCGGTTAGCGGATCTGCCGGCACAATTAGAAGCGCCGATTCGCAAAGTAAAAGAGAGCTCCCAGGCAGTTGTTGCTGAGATCAATAAGGATTCTGAAGTGATGGACCCAGACTCGATGGCCGAACGAGTTCGAGTCAAAGGCGCCGCTAGCGAAGTAATGCAAACAGCGCAGAAAATGTTGCGGCCTGGCAGCACGCAAGTACTTTGGTTTGATCCAACTTTCTCGACGCTGCATCTAGCACCGCTTGCCGTATCTGCCGTCTTGCGTGAAAATCTATTGACGCAAGCTCCAGTTATTGCAACCAGCGCCACTCTTTCGGTTGGGAAAAGTTTTGACTCAATCGCGCGCGCAATCGGATTCCTCGCCGCCGAGTCTTCCTCTAGCAATGAAGAGGGACAGACACCATTTGATACTTCCAATGGTGAAGTCGATCCTTCCAATGTGCAGATGCTCGATGTTGGATCGCCCTTCGATTTTGCTAATCAGGGCATGCTCTACCTGCCAAAGCATTTGCCAGAACCAGGTCGCGATGGTCCAACCAAAGAAGCACTTACTGAACTTGGCGAGCTAATCGAAGCAGCTGGCGGCCGGACCTTGGCGCTCTTCTCTTCGTGGCGCGGCGTCGAACTCGCTGATGCTCATCTTCGTTCGGTACTGGCCGAACTAAAAATTCCGATCATCACCCAAAAACGCGGTGACAGTGTTGGAGCGTTGGTTGAAAGATTTGCTAAAGAACCGACTTCGATATTGCTCGGGACGATCTCGCTCTGGCAAGGGATCGATGTTCCAGGCCCGGCTTGCACTTTGGTAGCAATAGATCGAATTCCTTTTCCAAGGCCGGACGAACCCGTAATGAGCGCACGCGCTGCGCTAGCCGATGAATCTGGCGGGAGCGGTTTCATGCAGGTCTCACTTCCAAGAGCGGCACTGCTTTTAGCGCAAGGAACGGGAAGGTTGATTCGCTCGGTTGATGATCGCGGTGTAGTTGCAATTCTTGATTCCAGAATCGTCACCAAACGATATGGTTCAATTTTGCTGAACTCGATGCCACCTTTTTGGCGCACCAGCGATGGCGCTGTGATTAAGGATTCGTTGAAGCGGTTACATAAAGAGTTCAGCGAGCAAGACCTTTAATTTCGGCCAGGCATGCGCAAAACTGGGATGCAAATTCTTGCTGGTTACATCATCGTACTTGACCCATTCGACCTGCAAGGATTCTTCATTCATCTCGTGAGCAATTAAGCGATCATCGGCTTTTGCAATCACCGTGTCATAACGCCAATCGCCGTGATCATCATCGTGAACTTGAAGCGGGGTAACAAAATCAGCGTTCAGCCCAATCTCTTCGGCGCCTTCGCGCAGCGCTGCCTCTAAAACAGTCTCATGCGAATCGCGCGCACCACCTGGGATACCCCACGTGTCACCGTTATGAACCCAAGGGGCTCGGTGTTGCAACAGCACGGAACCGTTTCGTACCAAGAGCATTCCTGCGGAACCGTGAAGGCCCCAGTGTCGGTTGCCGCATTGGCAATCGACCCAACCATCTCCGTCCCGAGCAGTCATACCGCTAGCGTGTCATGAAATATGCAAAAGTGGGATGTGATCTTGGTTTTTCCACACCCATTGCCCGATTGAGATTCGACTGTGATGACATTGAGTACCTTCCTTAACCATGAAAATCACCAAATCTGGCCTCATTCTTGTGTTGTCTATTGCTTTTGCGAACCTTTCCCTGAGTGAGCCGGTCGAAGCTGGGTGCGTAAAGCGCACCTGCATCAGCGTCACTACAGATCCAAAAGCCGGCGGAATCGTGATAAAAGCAACTCAAGATTCACCAGGATCCACGACTAAACCAAAACCCAGGGTCGCCGCAAAACCCAGGGCAATTAAAAAGCCGCCTCGGCCAAAACCGATTAAGAACCCGCAAGTTAAACCGGCACCACGCAAATGGGCGCCCGTCCCAAGAGCGGCCAAAGCTTTTGCACCAAAGGTGGTAGCCGCGCTCTCACTCTCTGACACTTTGACACAATTGATTCCACTTCGTCAGATCTATACCCAGCCGAGTTCGCGCGCACTTACCGGAATCCCGATCTATTTCTGGACTACTACTAATCCATATTTTTCGACGATCACACAGGTCTTGGGAATATCGGTTGGACTTTCGCTAACCCCAACATTTACTTGGAATTTTGGCGATGGCAGCACTATGCAGAGCTCTTCGCCCGGAGGCAGTTATCCATTAGGTGAACTCACTCATAACTACCGATTGCCCGGCCAGTATCAAATATCGCTTGCGATCTCTTGGGCTGGAAGTTGGAGCGCTCAAGGTTCAAATTATCCCGTGATCGGCGATGCGATTGTTCAACACTTATCGAGCAGCATTCAAGTACTGCCGGCACCAACTTATTACAATCAGTAGCCACAGGCTGATTCAATCCACAGAACTTAACTTCGCGTGGCTGCCCATCTTCTAAAGTCGCAACGCTTCTGGCATGACTACTTTAACTTCACCTCATGATTTGTTATCAGCAGTTCCATTTCTTATCGGCTACCATCCGG
>CAIQNN010000036.1 GCA_903873185.1 uncultured Actinomycetes bacterium | reverse complement strand
TGACTTTGATCTCTTTGCGACTCCGGAAGAAGATAATCTGAAGGAAGAACTCGCTAAAGGGAAATTCAAGTGGACTAATAAGTACACCGCAGTATTAGCCGGCTTGCTCGTCGTCGTTGCTTCGGTATCTGGTGGCGCTTGGTATGGACATCGTTCGGCGTTAAATTCTGGCACTTCATCGCTTTCCAGCCTCCGTTCCTCCTTTGGCGGGGGCGGCGGCGCGTTACCGGGGACTGCCACGGCTTCCGCTGCCGGAGGGACCAGCGCTGCTGGTGGTGGCGGTGGCTTTGGTGGCGGCGGCTTTGGTCGCGGCACATCAGGAAGCATTACAAAAATTGTTGGAACCATCATCACCATTACGAAGGCCGATGGAAGCACCGTGGTTGTAAACGGCGCGCCTGATACCGTGGTTTTGAAATCAGCTAAATCTTCGATCGCCGGGTTGAAAGTTGGCGATACTGTTTCAGTAACTGGCCAAACTGGTGCCGATGGTTCTATTACTCCAATTGAAATTACATCTGGCGCAATTGCGCCTCGGCCTAACTTTGGTGGCGCAGGTGGCGCAACAGGAACACTTAATAACGCTGGCGCAGGCGCGGCTCCAACCGGCAGCGCAACGACAGGGGTTCGAAAACAAAGCTCGGCGGGGACAAAAACATCCGGTAGTACTTCTGCGCCACGTGCAGGTGGAGGTCCTACTGCCGCAGCTGTTCCAGGTGCCCCCGGAGCAGGAGCAGTACCAGGGCAAGGTGGCGGTGGTGGTGGGTTTAATAACCCAGCCTTCACAGCTTGCTTACAAAAGAACGGCGTGACACTGGGTGCCGGGACCAGACCAGATTTCACCGATCCAAAGGTGGCGGCGGCATTGGCCGCATGCCGATCATCACTTCCAGCAGGAGCAGGTCCAGGAGCGGGCGGAGGTGCTGGCGGTGGCGGTCGTGGGGGCTTTGCTACCCCAACACCCGCTCCTTCGGCTTCCTAAGCGGTAATCGCGGACAAACTCTCGAGCTCCCTTGATGAGAGCTCGACGACGGGCATGATCTCGCGCAGTTGTTCAACGGTGCGGGCACTGGCAATCGGGGTCGAAACAGATTCCTGACCTCGAAGCCATCCCAGAGCAACTGCTGCGAGGGAAACCTGGCGGACGGTTGCAATGTCGGTGAGAGCAGCCAAAGTCTTCCAGCCACGTCTATTTTGATAATCGGCCACGCCACCGGCTCTAACGGAATTAACGCTGACGCCTTCGCGATATTTTCCAGTTAGAAAACCTCGGGCTAAGCCATAGAACGGCAATGAAGTGATTCCGAATTCTTTCAAGGTTGGGGCCATATCAGTTTCATAAGGTTTGCGGTCCAATAAGTTGTATTGATTTTGAATGACGGAATATTTAGCGAAGCCACTTTCCTCCGAAGTTTGTAGCGCCTCGCGCAGCCGAATCGAATTAAAGTTTGAAGCGCCCAGGTAGCGAACCTTTCCTTGCGTCACTAATTCATTAAATGTTCCCAAGGTTTCGACCATTGAAACTTTCGGATCATCTTCGTGTGCGTAGTAAAGATCAATGTAATCAGTCTGAAGTCGGCGTAAAGAATCTTGGGCGGCGCTGCGAATATTTTCGGCTGATAAACCTGGGCGTTTGGAATATTTAGCGACCTTAGTTGCAATCACAATTTGGCTCCGATTTCCGCGGGCCTTCATCCAGTTCCCAATGATCGTCTCGCTCTCTCCGCCAGAGTTGCCAGTTTTCCATTCGGAGTAGATATCTGCGGTGTCGATAAAATTGCCGCCGGCAGCAACATAGGCATCTAGTACTTCGAAAGATTCAGCTTCACTGGCGCTCCAGCCAAAGACATTGCCCCCAAGGCAAAGCGGATGGACTTTAAGATCGGTCTGCGGGATGGTGATTAATTGGCTCATGCCGAGATTCTGCACTACTCGGGCAGAGGTGGAAAATCGAACCCGATAAGGTTTACCCATGACTACTGGCGGCTTCACCAGCTTGGAATTGGCGCGCGAAGAGGAGCTTTTAACCCTTCCCTCGCTGTCAATGGCCGATGCGCTTGAGATTGGCGAGATCGGGGTGGCGCTGGGTTTGGCGCGTTCACTACCGCTGGCAATTGAAGTGCGATTGGGCGATTGGACGGTATTTCACGCCAGCCTGCCGGGTTCAAAACCCGAGAACGATCAATGGATTGCTCGTAAAGCCCGCGTTGTTATGGCCCGCGGCCACTCCACGATGTTCGAACGGGTCTTGGCTGAAGAGCAAGGAATCAATTGGCACGAAACTTATGGTTTCTCCGAAGCTGATTATGCAATCCACGGCGGCGCCCAGGCGCTTCGCGTAACTGGTTTAGGAGTGCAAGGTATTTTGTTAGTGAGTGGCATTCCGCAAGTTGAAGATCATCTATTCGGCATTGAAGTTCTGACTGAATATTTGGCGCGCAAAGGCGAAATGCAGTGAGCAAGGAGATCTGGGTCTGTGGTGAAGTTCTAATTGACCTAATCCCAAGCGGTTCGGGAAAATTAGCGGTCGTTGGTGGTGGCCCAGCCAATACCGCAAAGGCGTTGGCGCGGTTAGGTTTTGATTCGCACTTTATCGATGGCATATCTACCGATGATTATGGGCAAAGCGCCAAAGCCGAACTTTTGGCCGATGGCGTGAAGTTAGATTATGTAAAGTTTTCTGATCTGCCAACCTGTACTGCTGATGTTTCGCTGGATGAAAAGGGAAGCGCCTCTTACATTTTCACAATCAATGGAACCGCAACTTTTGATTTTTCTCATCACTGGTTACCTGATCCAGTTACTTCGCCACCGGCCGTGCTGCATATCGGAACGTTGGCCACGATCATCGAACCAGGCGCTGGGATTCTGCACGAATGGGCCAGCAAAGTTGCCGAGTATGCGCCGATCGTTTTCGATCCCAATGTTCGTTCCTCGGTTTTGGGCGATCGAGATCTGTACGAAGCTGCGGTGGCAAAGTGGGCCGGGATCTCATCGGTGATAAAGGTGAGCGATGATGATTTAGCTTGGCTTTTTCCGGGGCGCAATGAGATTGAGATTGCGCAAGAATGGATAAGCGAAGGTGTTGCGCTTGTGGTGATCACAAAGGGCGCTGCGGGTTTGGTGGGGGTAACAGCTGATGGCGTTTTATCGGTGCCTGGAGTTTCAACCGTTGTAGTAGACACGGTTGGCGCAGGGGATACCGTTGGTGCTGTGGTGGTTGAAGGTCTGCTCAAATATGGTTTGGCGAATTTACGCGGCGACGAACTTTCGAAAGTATTGGCTCGAGCGGCAAAAGCCGCGTCGATTACCTGTTCCAGGGCCGGGGCGAAGCCCCCGACTTCGGCAGAATTAGAGGACTAAATGCAACACATGGATGGCGCCGAGATTTCGGTATCGATCGATTTAGATCAAGGTGGGCGGATTGCATCGCTGCAATGGCGCGATCTGCAATTTTCGGTTCCCTTTCGCGGCACACCGCTTTCGTGGGGTTGGTATCCAATGGCGCCTTGGGCTGGACGAATTCGCGATGGCTTAATCGTTGATGGCGCTGGCGAAGTCCACACCTTGCCAACTTCTTGGGATCCACCAAATGCGATTCATGGCTATGGCTTTGTTTCATCATGGGAAGAGACTGGCCACGGCCGAGCACGATTGGAATTACCGGCGCCATATAACGGTGCCGTTGTGAATCAAACGATTGAAATTTTGGATGATGCGGTGCGTTGGATTCTGGAATACGACGCGAACGGTTGCACCTTGCCGGCATGGCTTGGGATGCATCCTTGGTTTCCTCGGGAACTTTCACGCGGCGATGAAGCGGAACTTGAATTTAGCGCGGGCAAGATGTTGTTGCGCGATGAAGATGGCCTGCCAACTGGTGAATTAGTCCCGATGCCTAAAGGACCATGGGATGACTGCTTCACTGAAATCAAGGGCGTTCCCACCATCGTTTGGGGCGGCGCCGCTCGCTTAACAATTGAATCCGATGCCCCATGGTGGACGGTTTACGATGAAGATACCGAGGGCATTGCCGTTGAACCACAGACTGCGCCACCTGATGCCGAGAACCTGGGCATCGTTGGCGATCATTACCTTGAAGCGCTCTTCACTTTTTCGGAGGATTAATCTCAAATGAAAACCATAAATCGCGAACATCTAAAGAATCTAACCGCGAGAGAAGAAGCCCGCTTTTTGGAACTTCATCCAAAATCGGGTGAACTTTTTGCGCAAGCTTCAAAGGTGATGCCAGGTGGCGTGCCGATGTCTTGGATGGCGAAATGGCCGGGCAAGTATCCGATCTTCGTAGCCTCAGCCAATGGCGCACGCTTCACTGATGTTGATGGCCACGAATATATTGATTTTTGTTTGGGTGATACCGGCTCAATGACCGGACATTCCCCAGCCGCTACGGTCGTTGCTATCAATGAGCAATTAAAAATTGGAATCACCGCGATGTTGCCGACGGCAGATGCGGTAACGGTTTCTAATG
Organism: uncultured Actinomycetes bacterium; assembly: GCA_903873185.1. Lineage (GTDB taxonomy): Bacteria > Actinomycetota > Actinomycetes > Nanopelagicales > Nanopelagicaceae > CAIMZW01. The sequence continues at coordinate 64,340 of CAIQNN010000036.1, read as the reverse complement.
AATTAGCGCGTCGGTTTGGGTTGCCGTTTTGGCAGTTCACAGTTTCAGCCACCGATGCCAATCGCCACGTTATTCGCTACAGCCGCTTAATAACTGGTCGATCAAAGATCGTAGTGATTGATAAGTGCTATCACGGCAGCGTCGATGAAACTTTTGCAACGCTGGATTCAAATGGCAACACCGTGGTTCGCGAAGGAAATTTGGGTGCGCCGGTTGCGTTGGATCAAACCACCCGCGTCGTCGAGTTCAACGATTTGGCTGCAATGGATGCGGCGCTGGCGCATGGTGATGTTGCGGCAATCTTGATGGAACCAGCCATGACCAACATTGGGATTGTGTTGCCAGATGACAGTTATTTGGATGAAGTTCGAAAGTTGGCCACAAAATACGGCACGATGTTGATTATCGATGAGACGCACACGATTTCAGTTGGTCCTGGTGGCATGACTGCGATGTTCAATTTAAAGCCAGACTTTTTAACAATTGGTAAAGCAATCGCAGGTGGAATTCCAACCGGAACCTTTGGCATGACAACTGAGGTTGCTGATCGCATTAAGGCAAAGGTGGAGCGCGAAATTATCGACACCGGTGGAATTGGTGGCACCTTGGCTGGCAATGCGTTGAGCTTGGCGGCAATGCGCGCAACGTTAACCCAAGTCCTAACCGATGCAGCTTTTGTTGATATGAAAGCTTTAGGTAACCGTTGGTGCGATGGGGTCGATGCTGCGATCAAAGAATTTGATCTGCCTTGGTATTGCAGCCGTTTGGGTGCGCGCGGGGAATATTTGTTCCAAGCAACGGCGCCACGTACGGGTGCTGAAGCGGCCGCTGCAGGTGACTTTGAGTTAGAGCAATACATCCACTTGCGTTTGCTAAATGATGGTTTTCTCTTAACGCCCTTTCACAATATGGCGCTGATGTGTCCCGAAACTACCGCCGCTGAAGTCGATGCACATACGGCAGCGTTTAGAGCAATTTGTGCCGAACTAGTTAGCGTCTAAACGATATAAAACATCGCGACCGAATTCGGTAAACCCAAGGTTGCTATAAAGCGCTAGGGCAGCTTCGTTGTCGGAGTCCACGTAAAGCATGGCCGAAAGCAAACCATTTTGGCGCAGATAGCGCAGACCGGCCAAGGTAATGGTTCGGCCTAAGCCCTGGCCAGCAAAGGCGGGGTCAACTCCCATTATGTAAATTTCGCCGATGGGATCGTGGTCGTGCTGGCCGGCCGCACCCTCATGCTCATGAGAATGGCCACCGTGGATCTTGGTCCAACAAAATCCGGCCATCTTTGTGGCGGCCGTTGCGATAAAGAATCCAGTTGGTTGAAACCAATCCTCTTGGGTGCGAATCGCAAGGTCTTTGGCTTCCCATTTACCTTGATCCGGATGCCCAACGAAGATGCGATTATTTAGTTGGAGCCACTCTTCGTTATCCATGTCGGGCAAGAAGGTTCGAATTGCAATTTGATTATCGATCGCTGGTAATGGCTCAGCTAGCGAGCGACGCATTTGAATCACAGTGCGGCTTCGTTTGAAACCATTGTGAACTGCGAGTTCGCGCGCAGCTGGTAGATCGCCATGTGACCACAACCGAATTCGATCGCCGGCAACCTCGCGCGCCTTTGTAAGAATCTGTTGGGCAAAGCCTTTGCCACGGTACTGCGGATGAATCACAATTTCCGCGCTTGGTCCTTCGACTTCATCAGTTAGATCCAGATGGGCATAGCCAACGACAGTTGGGCCATCGCAGGAGATGATGTGGCAGTCGGCTTTATCACCACCATGGCGAAGGTGAAGTAATACGTGTTCGGATATTGGCGGCACGCCATCGTGATCCAGCGCTGCGGTTATTAAGGCGAGAACACCGGCGCGATGCTCATCATCTAGATGCAGTAAATATTGCACTAGACGAGTTCGGAGATGTTGTTCTCTTTGGCAGAATTTGGAAGTGTGAAACGGTAGCCAACATTTCGAACAGTTCCGATCAGGGCTTCAAATTCTGGACCAAGCTTGGAGCGCAGGCGGCGGATATGAACATCTACGGTACGGGTGCCACCGAAATAGTCGTAGCCCCAAATTTCCTGAAGCAGTTGCGCTCGAGTAAAGACGCGACCGGGGTGCTGAGCCAAAAACTTTAGTAATTCAAACTCTTTGAAAGTTAAATCCAACGTGCGGCCGCGGACTTTGGCGGTGTAAGAATTTTCATCAATCACGATATCGCCGGTGCGAATTTCGCGAAGCGATGGATCAGTGGCAACGCGCTCTAGTTCTTGGCGGCCAGTGACTAAACGAATTCGGGCTTCAACTTCGGCTGGGCCAGCAGTATCCAAAATGACATCGCTGATTCCCCAATCGGCGTTCATCGCGGATAAGCCACCTTCAGTTGCAATGCAGATTATTGGGCAATCAATTCCGGTTGATTTCAACAATCGCGTTAGCGACTTTGCTGCTGGAAGATCACGACGGGCATCCATAAATAGGCAATCAACTTCTGGAACATCGACCAAGATTGAGGCTTCGGCGGGCATTACTCGAACTTGGTGCTGCAACAGCGCCAGGCTAGGGAGCACCTCGGCGCTGGCGCCTTGGGTGTTCGTCAAAAGTAGAATGCGTGCCATAAGAGTGAAAGAATACTCATGTGAGAACTCTCGCTCCACTCGCCTTCGTGCTTGCAATCTCCGCTGCCTATGGCTTCTGGTATCGACGTACCCGTGGCCGCGTCGTGGCTAAAAAAGCCCCAGAATCGCAGCCTTTGGGGTTGACCCCAGCGCAGATCGGGGTCGAACTTGGCACGCGCGGAACTCTGGTCCAGTTCTCTTCGGCTTTTTGTTCCCCCTGCCGTGCGACCAGGGCGCTGCTTACCGATATCACTGCTGACCAGCCCGATATCGTCCACGTAGATATTGATGCCGAAAGTCATCTGGAATTAGTTCGCAAATTAGATATTAGATCGACGCCGACTACCTTGATATTGGATCGAAATGGCCTAGAGATCGGCCGAGCCGTTGGCGCCCCCAAGCGGGATCAAGTTATCAGTGCGCTCGCGGCGATAAAGCTCTAAAAGTGCAACTGCGAATTCATCGCAATTAGTCTTTTAGGTTTTGATTATTTATTCTAAGCAAGTGATTAACCACGAGCCAGTGCATTTCACCAAGCGCCGCATAATTGATTTCGGGCGCCTGGCTGGTTCGTTATGTCGAATGCAATAACTAAAAAACTATTAGTAATTCTTTTTAGTTCATCCCATTCGACCAAAGGAAAATTAAATGGCAACAATTAATCGTAATTTAGAAGCAACTGAAAATAAGAGCGCTCGACTAATCGATGCTCGAGGTCCACGTTTTGGCGCAGTGATTACAACTGCAGTCCTTGCAGTCGCGTTAGTAACTCATTCGGCGGTCCTTATCGGTCTGCAGTTATTGGTTTTTGCAACTGGTGCCTTTCTCGGACCACAGAAGAGTCCATACGCATTGATCTATAAGAAGTTTGTAAAGCCACGCCTTTCTGGCGATGTGCCAACTGAAGATGTTCGACCACCTCAATTTGCGCAGAAGATCGGCTTCTTGTTTGCCGTGACCGCGTTAAGTGGCGCGATTTTGAGCGCGCCGGTGCTCTTTGCGGTTGCAACCAGCTTCGCTTTGGCCGCTGCCTTCCTCAACGCCGCCTTCAATTTCTGCCTAGGCTGCGAGCTTTACCTGCTAATTGCTCGCGCCACTAATCGGTAGTATTGCGCCATGGCCGAACCACATGAACTTCGCGAAAAGGGTCTTCGCCTAACGCCTCAGCGCGAGCTGGTCTTGGCTGCGGTCCGCGATCTAGGGCATGCAACTCCAGAAGAGGTGGCCGAGAAAGTTCGGTTAACTCATCCTGGAATTAACCTTTCAACGGTCTACCGAAATCTCGAGACCTTAGAGAATGTTGGCTTGGTTCAACACACCCACTTGGGACATGGTGGCGCGACTTATCACGCCGCTGAAGAGTTGACCCATCTCCATTTAGTTTGCAGCAAGTGTGGTTCTGTTGGCGATGCGCCAATCGAAGCGGCTGCAAATTTCGTCCAATCACTTGCCGATGATTATGGCTTTAAGACTGATGTCTCGCACTTTGCGATCTACGGTCTCTGCGAAAACTGCCAACTCCCGCTATGACCGAAGTTCTAATTGAAAGCGGACCTGATGCCGGCGCAGTTTGGCATTCAGGCGAACCCAACCATGAGCAACGAGCGCTCGCTGCTGGAAGTGCGTGGGCTGACCTTTCGCATCGTGCGGTGGTTTCGATAACGGGTGAAGATCGACTTACTTGGCTTCATGCGCTCACTACCCAACATCTTGAGAAATTGCCGGTTGGACAATGGAGCACGGCGTTAATTCTGGATCCCAATGGCCGGATTGAACATCAATTTTTTCTGGTTGATGATGGCACGACTACTTGGTTGCACTTAGAAAAAGAGCGAGTTGCAGATCTTCTTCCTTATCTTGAAAAAATGAAATTTATGATGCGCGTAGAAGTTCGCGATCGATCGGAAGATTATGCCGTGCTTCGTGCTCCGGGTCTTGCTGATGAATTAGGTGGCCCGTATGCGTTGGTGCCGCGCGATGAGCTACATGACACCGCCGAAGCTTTTAACCAAACCAACACCAAAGTTGGAATGTGGGCACTAGAAGCTGAAAGAATTGCCGCTGGACGAGCTCGATTACTTTTCGAAACCGATTACAAATCAATTCCCAACGAATTAGGTTTTTTAAATAACGCGGTCCACATGAATAAAGGTTGCTACCGCGGGCAAGAGACGGTCGCTAAAGTTTTTAATTTAGGCCAACCACCCCGTCGCTTAGTTCGCCTTCATTTGGATGGCAGCATGGTTGAACTTCCATCCCACGGCAGCAAAGTTGAATGGGAAGGCAAAGAGGTCGGCTACATTGGTTCGGTTTCGCGTCACTACGAGTTAGGTCCAATTGCGTTGGCTATTATCAAGCGAAATGTGCCAGCTGATGCGGTGCTAACTACCGAAGGAATTCCAGCTTCCCAAGAGATCTTGGTTTAGTAAACCAAAACCTTCGTTCCATCGGCCATAATCTCCTCGACAAACGAGGCGGCGCCAGCAATCACAACCCCAGGGATTAGATCTTTGGATTCAATTCCTCGGCGAACTGCGCATTGCGTGCAAAGGGTGACGGTTCCGGCCAGCAAAAGGCTTTCAAGTAACTGAGAAAGTGGCGCCGAATGTGGAAGTTCAAATTCTTCCGCCTTGCCAGGCAGCGCAAACCAGGCTGCTTCACCCGTCAACCACAACGAGACTTCAACGCCCGATGCCAACGCGGTTGTCGCCACCGTAAAAGCCTGGGCGCAGCGTTCGGGATCGTTCACACCCACCATGACCTTCACAACAAGTTTCGATGCCATATCTCAACTCTAGCCCGATACGCTTACCGTTATGGAGGCAGCGCGATGGAGACGCTAACCTCAGTTTTATTAATTGCTGCCGCGCTAATAATGGGGCTCGCCATGATCTTCTTAGGAGTTCGTGGCGTTATCCGGAGTTGGCGTGAAGATGAGCGAAACCGAAAGGGCTAGAAATGGTATTTACGATTCCCGAGGGGCTACATCCAGATTTGAATCCGCTGGCTTGGCTGGTTGGTACCTGGCGCGGCAAAGGTCGCGGGGAGTACCCAGGTATTGAGCCCTTTGAATTTGCCCAAGAAGTTAGTTTCAATCACGATGGTCGACCATTCCTAAATTATTTTTCGCGCTCTTGGATCATTGATTCCAACAACGAGATCATTCGACCTGCCGCCTCCGAGGTTGGTTTTTGGCGACCAAAGCCAAACAAGGTCTTAGAAGTTGTGCTCGCCCATAACACTGGAATTTCCGAAGGCTGGGTCGGCGTAATGGATGGCCCCAAAATTCAATTAGCAATGGATCAGGGTTACTCCGCACCAACGGCAAAGATCGTGACAGGTGGCAGCCGCTTATACGGATTGGTCGAAGGTGAACTCTTCTTTGCTTATGACATGGCCGCTGAGGGTCAGACTTTACAAGCTCACATTTGGTCGAGCATGGAACGCCAAACCGAGAACGTTATTTGATGACTTTGTTGCCACTTCATCAGAGTCGAAGCCAAGGCGAGGTCTTGGCGCAACTGACTCGCGACGGTTTGGTTGAATCAATTCATTCGGGCCATTTTGTAGCACTCAATAGTGATGGCTCGGTCTTCAAATCAAAGGGCGCAATCGAACTTCCAATTTATGGTCGCTCCGCACTTAAAGCGTTGCAAGCGGCTGGGGTACTTCGGACCGGGGTGAAAGTTAATTCAAAGCAGTTGGCCCTGATGTGCGCCAGTCATGCCGGATCTGCAGAACACATTGCAGTGGTTGAAACGATTTTGTCTGATAATGGTTTAACGATTGATCAACTTCGCAATGCCGTAGATAAACCATTAGGCGATGAGGAACGAAAAGCTTGGGGCGAAAAAGCACCAACTCGGTTAACGCAAAATTGCAGTGGCAAGCATGCTGGCATGTTGGCGGCGACTGCCCATAAGGGTTGGGATTTGGAAAGTTACCTTCTTCCTTCTCATCCACTTCAACAACTGATCTTGCAAGAGATCGAAGCTTTGGCAGGCGAGAGAGTTTCAACCGTCACTGCTGACGGTTGTGGTGCGCCGTTATTTGCATTATCAACGCTAGGAATTGCAACGGCCTTTCGCGCCCTGACGATTTCAACGGATCCAATTCATCAAGCGATAATCGCCGCCTGCAAAGCACATCCTGAATTAGTTGCTGGCAATGGTCGACTAGCCACCCGCATGATGCAAGCCATCCCCGGGCTCTTTATGAAAGAGGGCGCCGAAGCGGTATTGGTTGCGACCTTGCCAGATGGCCGCACCTTGGCTTTCAAGGTAATTGATGGCGGGCTACGGGCTCTAGGTCCAATAATTCAAGCGGCTTTTGAGCTTTGGGGGATTAGTACACCCGATGAAACCGTCGCGGTAATGGGCGGGGATCGGGTAGTTGGCACGATGAAAGCGCTCCTTTAGCGCCAAATAAGTAGCGGGTCTAGACTTTGGCCTATGACTTCCCGGGTTGCGACTTTGATGGTGCATACCTCGCCGCTGGAGCAAGCCGGAATTGGCGATGCTGGCGGAATGAATATCTATGTCGTCGAGAGCGCTATGAAGATGGCGGCAGCTGGAATTGAAGTAGATATTTTTACCCGAGCCACCAAATCTGATCTACCCGAAGCCGTAGTAATCGCCCCAGGTGTAACAGTTCGCCATTTAGAGGCGGGACCGTACGAAGGAATTTCCAAAGAGGAGTTACCTTCGCAACTATGTGCGCTGACTTCCAGTTTCATGCATTTGCAATCAAAATTTCCAGCCGATTATTACGACGTGATTCACTCGCACTATTGGCTATCTGGGCAGCTTGGCTGGATGGTTAGTGAGCGCACCGGAATTCCATTGGTTCACACCATGCACACCATGGCAAAGGTAAAGAATCAAGCGCTCGCCGAAGGCGAAGCTCCAGAACCAAACACCCGCGCGGTGGGCGAAGAACAAGTTGTGAGAGCCGCCAGCGCTTTGATTGCCAACACCGATTCGGAAGCTGCCAGTTTGGTTTCGATGTACAACGCCTGCCCAGATAATGTTTTTGTTGTTACTCCTGGCGTGGACTTGGGTCGCTTCACACCGGGCCATGGTCGCGCTGCAGCACGCAAAGCGTTAAACATTGCACCCGACGCCATCATGCTTACCTTTGTCGGCCGAATTCAGCCACACAAGGGGCCAGAAGTTTTGGTTCGAGCCGTTGCAGAAATGATTTCCCATAGCCCGCACCTGCGCGCAAAGTTAGCTTTAGTAATTATTGGTGGTGCTTCTGGAAGCGGCTCAACCGAACCAGACCGGTTAAAGAATTTGGCAAGGTTCTTGGGCGTCGAAGATATTATTCATTTCAAGCCACCGGTTACTCGCGATCAATTGCCCGAGTGGTATCGCGCCTCTGATTTAGTTTGCGTACCTTCATATAGCGAATCATTTGGTCTGGTTGCATTAGAAGCTCAGGCTTGCGCAACGCCAGTAGTTGCAACTGCTGTTGGCGGCCTGCGCACCGCCGTAGCTGACGGTATTTCTGGTTCATTAGTCGATGGTCACGATCCAAAAGCATGGTCTGCCGTTATCTCGCGATTGATCGCCGAGCCACAACGCCGTGTTATGTTATCGATTGGCGCCGTTGATCACGCTTCGCACTTTGGTTGGGAAGCAACTGCCCGGCGCACCTTAGAAGTTTATGATCAAGTTATTTCACAACCGCGTGCCCAATCACTCTGGTTGGCATAACTTTTCATGCTCGATCCAGTTTCAATAATTGAAGAGTTTCTTGAATCCCATGATTTAGAGTTTGAGCGTTCGACTCCCAATACTTTTTTGCTGACCTTGCCTGGGGAAAAGAAATTGCAGACCCATTGTGCTCTGATTATTGGCGACCATTCGCTTAGCATCAACGCCTTTGTGATTCGCAAACCTGACGAGAATCTGGCGGAAGTCCACGCCTGGTTATTGCAGAAAAATGCCTCGATGTATGCGGTTACCTTTGCCATAAACGAAGTTGGTGACATTTTCTTGGTTGGAAGGCTGCCACTTACCGCAGTCTCTGATCAAGAGTTGGATCGAATTATCGGTGCTGTGCTTCAATATTCCGACTCTTCCTTTAACCCGCTGCTGGAGTTGGGCTTCGCGACTGCGATTCGCAGAGAGTGGGCTTGGCGAGTTTCTCGCGGCGAATCACTCGCAAATTTGGCGGCTTTTACCCATTTAATAAAGTAATAACTGGTGTGGCAGAATCCCACCATGACCTCAACTTTGATCCTGCTTCGCCATGGCGAGAGTGAATGGAATGCCCTCAATCTTTTTACTGGTTGGGTGGATGTTCGACTATCAGAAAAGGGTGAGGTAGAGGCCCGTCGCGGCGGCGAACTTCTCAAAGCGGCTGGCTTGCTTCCCGATGTTCTGCATACCTCGTTACTGCGTCGCGCGATCCATACTTCGCAGCTTGCGTTGGATGTTGCTGATCGCCACTGGATACCAGTGAAACGATCATGGCGCCTTAATGAACGCCACTATGGCGCGCTGCAAGGAAAAGATAAGAAAGCGACATTGGCCGAATATGGCGAAGAGCAATTTATGTTGTGGCGACGTTCATTCGACGTGCCACCACCACCGATTGCCGATAACGATAAGTACAGCCAGTTCGGAGATCCACGCTATGCCGATTTAGGTTCGCAATTTCCAAAGACCGAATGCCTTAAAGATGTTATCGATCGCATGTTGCCCTATTGGTTTGATGCCATCGTTCCGGATTTAGCTGCGGGCAATACTGTGTTGGTTACAGCACATGGAAACTCATTGCGCGCATTGGTAAAACATTTGGATGGTATTTCAGATGAAGCGATCGCTGGTTTAAATATTCCAACTGGGATTCCGTTGGTCTATGAACTCAATGACGATTTCACCCCCGTTAAAACCGGTGGTCAATACCTAGATCCGGAAGCCGCTCGCGAAGCAATCGAAGCGGTTGCAAATCAGGGGAAGAAGTAACCTTTTAAATTAAGGACGTATAGGTGAATATTCGCCGGTGACCAAGAAGTAGACCCGGCGAGCAATCGAAACCGCATGATCGGCGCAGCGCTCGTAATATCGAGCAAGCAAAGTCATATCAATGGCAGTCTCAATTCCATGCGTCCAGTTATCATCTAAAAGCGTGGAAATAATCTTGCGATGCAAGATATCCATCTCATCATCGTCAACTTCAATTTCTAGCGCCCGAACGATGTCGCGGTGCTCAATGACAGAGGCCATCTTGTTTATGATCCGACCGGCGCACTTACCCATCTCATCAATGGTCATTGTGAGTTCTGGTGGAACTGCAGTGCTTGGGAAACGCATCCGAGCCAGTTTTGCAATGTGATCGGCCAGGTCGCCCATTCGCTCGAGGTCAGCGCTCATGCGCAGGCCAACTACCAAGGTGCGCAGGTCAGAAGCTACTGGCTGCTGGCGGGCCATCACGTTGATCGTTCGAGCATCAAGGTCGTGCTGGATGTCATCGATCGCTACATCCTCGGCAATAACTTCTTCGGCCAAAGTTAAATCCGCGCCGAGCAACGCCTGTGAGGCTTTACCCATGGCGCTCTCGACTAACTGGGCCATCCGAAGCAAGTCGGTCCGCATCGAGTAGAGCTCATCGTGAAAGGCATTACGCATACCGAAAGAATAATGGGTTAAAGCAGCAGATCAGGCGCGATCGGTGAACAAGTCCCAAACAAGAGGTAAAGAGTTGGCGCTATCTGAGCCTGAAAGGGGTAATTTGAAGGTTTGACACTCAGTTGCCTCCTACGATTGGGCTGTGTCTTGGATAAAGCGGATGATGGTCTCGGAGCCCGAGATTGTTGAGGCCAGCCCGAAATTCAAGTTAAGCCCCGAACTGCTGGATCTACTTCAAAGTATTGATGCCGAAACCATTGTGGTCGCCCCGGGCGAACTGGTGATTCATGCATCGGCGGGAATTGCGACCTTCAATTTGGTTCGTGAGCAAGCGCTTCTGAATGATTCATTGATCTTGTTGGTCCGCGCCGTTCGCAGATCTGGGCATTTGCAGGAAGCGACTCTTGAACTACCCCGAGGCCCGATCGGTGCTGGAACCCATGACCTGTTGGTTCGCGTTCTTCCCATCGGACAACTCGGTCTAATTGCAATTCTGATTTTCGATGACAGCGAAATGCGTCGCCTGGATTCAATTCGCCGCGATTTCGTGGCAAACATTTCGCACGAATTAAAGACTCCAATCGGTGCCCTTTCGATCCTTAGCGAAGCAGTTCTTGGCGCCAGTGATGATCCAGAAGCAATCACCCGATTTGCCAATCGGATGCAGACCGAAGCGAAGCGTTTGACCGATTTAGTGCAGGAGATCATCGACCTTTCCAGATTGCAAGATGATGACCCGCTAAAGGATGCTAAAACCTTTGTTATGAGTGATCTTGTTCAGGAAGCGATTGATCAATCTCGATTAACTTCAGCTGCACGCGGAATAACCATTGTTTATAGCGCCCAATCGGAAGCCAAAGTGCAGGGCGATCGCAATCAGATCACCATGGCAATTCATAATTTAATTGAGAATGCGATCAACTACAGCCCGGAAGGAACTCGGGTGGCTGTTGCGCTTCGAAGTAATGATGGTCTGTGTGAAGTTTCCATTTCGGATCAAGGAATTGGAATTCCCGAACGTGACCTTGAGCGGATTTTCGAACGCTTTTATCGGGTAGATCCGGCTCGTTCACGTTTAACTGGCGGAACCGGATTGGGCCTGTCAATCGTAAAACATGTTGCTGCCAATCATGGCGGCGATGTAACCGTCTGGAGCGTTGAAGGCGCTGGAAGCACATTCACCATCAGGCTCCCTTTACTTCGCGAAGAGGCTAACTCTTTGCCACAAATAACTGCCGTGGAGGCAAACCAATGACAAAAATCCTCGTTGTCGAAGATGAAGCATCGTTCTCGGATGCCCTCGCTTACCTTTTGGGTCGCGAAGGTTTTGATGTTTCAGTAGCTGACAATGGCATTTCGGCGATTGAAGAATTTGATCGTCACGGCGCTGATTTAGTGTTGCTTGATCTTATGTTGCCCGGCCTGCCAGGTACTGAAGTTTGTCGCCAACTTCGCACTCGTTCAAATGTGCCAGTCATAATGCTCACAGCCAAAGACACCGAAGTCGATAAGGTCGTTGGTCTAGAACTCGGTGCCGATGATTATGTAACTAAGCCTTACTCTTCTCGGGAATTGGTTGCCCGAATTCGCGCCGTACTTCGTCGTCATGGTGAAGAAGACAGCATCGCCGATGGCGTTTTAGCGGCTGGTCCAGTTCGCATGGATGTAGAGCGACACATCGTCACCATTAATGGCGCAACACAGCCATTGCCACTTAAAGAATTTGAGTTACTGGAATTTCTGATTAGAAATTCAGGTCGCGTACTTACTCGTTCGCAATTGATCGATCGCGTCTGGGGAAGCGACTACTTCGGCGATACCAAGACTTTGGATGTTCACATCAAGCGCTTGCGCGCCAAGATCGAATCAGATCCAGCCAACCCAGTATTTATTCAGACCGTGCGTGGGTTGGGCTATAAGTTCGACGATTAAGAATTACTTGCTGGCGCTTGGCGAAGGCGTAGCGCTAGCTACTGCGTCGCCAACGCTGGCGAAGTAATCGGTCTTGTCGCGAACCATTACATTCAATGTAAGTGGCGCGGCAGTTGCGAAAGTAACAACAACTTGGACGCGATTTCCTGCTGGCTGGTTTAGTCCAGGGAATGATCCGGTGGCATTAGCAGAGTCACCAGAAAAAATAACGGGCTTGTTCACAATTAGCGGCAGTGGCAGCGAGGAAGCAAGTGGAATTCCGTTTGCAGTGATGCTGACTAACTGATCAGCAGTTGCATCGTTAAGAAAAGTTCCCACGAGTGCGCCAGAGCCATCTGGTTGGGCAACAATCAGTAGATCGCGAACCTTGGCTGCGCCCGAATCACCTTCGGCGCCATCGGTAACTTTCTTGATGTTGCGAGTCGGGGCATCTGAGCCCGTAGCGCCACAACCGGTCAATGAGATGGCGAGCAAAGCGCTCAAACCAAGGGCGCCAATTGTTCGTTTTGCGCCACCGAACTTTGCGAAGCTAAAGGTTGAAGACATGGGGGGAAGGCTATCAACTGAGCGTGAATAAGCCGAAAATAGACTCTCAAGGGTGGCTAGAGACCCCACTCTCACTACTGGTATCCTTGGTCCCTACCGAAAGGCCATTGAATGTCATTTAAGGTCGGCGAAACCGTTGTTTATCCCCATCACGGAGCGGCTCTCATAGAAGCTATTGAGACCCGGACCATCAAAGGCGAAGACAAGATTTACCTAGTTTTAAAGGTTGCCCAAGGCGATCTCACCGTCCGAGTTCCAGCCGAAAATGTCGATCTTGTTGGCGTTCGCGATGTCGTTGACAGCGCCGGCCTGGATAAGGTCTTCAATGTACTGCGTCAGCCATATACCGAGGAGCCAACCAACTGGTCTCGCCGCTACAAGGCAAATGTCGAAAAGCTCGCCTCTGGTGATGTCATCAAGGTAGCTGAAGTTGTTCGCGACCTTTACCGTCGTGATTTAGATCGTGGGCTTTCTGCCGGCGAGAAGCGAATGCTCTCCAAGGCCAAGCAGATTCTCGTCTCGGAATTGGCGCTCGCGGAGCGTACTGATGAAGAAAAAGCCGGGATCATCCTCGACGAGGTTCTAGCTTCTTAAATCCCCACGAATAAGCCATCGTGAGTATTCCACCGCTAAAGGTCATTCTTGCCGTGACTTCGGCGACGGCGCTCGCCAAACTTGGCGAAAGTTCAGTCCTGGTTTGCGCTGCCACTGTTGCCCGTGATTTTGCGCGGGCGACGGGGCAAAAATCTGCCATTAGTGTTGCCATGCCGGGCAATCTTTCCGATGCCGTGGTTACTCAATTGGTCGGCGCCAAAATAGATTTCATCCCTTTGATTTGCGATCCCAGTAACCCAATCGAGCTTGCTGCTGCATTAGCCCCAGAGCGCTCGCTCTTTGAACTGGTTGCAGTACATGATTCCAATCGACCGCTGACCAGGTTGGCACAATTTCACCGCACGCTTGAAGCGCTGCTGACCGAAGTGGATGCGGTCCGGGCAGCTTCGGCATTTACAGAAACTTTGAAATCGGTATCTGAAGCCGAATTAATTGAGTACACGATCGATCGGACTTCGATTCGTCGGATTTCAACACCAGAGATTTACCGAATGAGCGCCATTGATTTTAAGTTACAGGATGCCAAGAAATGTACTGGTTGGTTCTTGCCACTGACAAAATCAGCGCGAATTGGTTACGTGGATTCTGATCCAGAATCAATTCGCGTGAATTCCGAAGACGAACTATCGCTATTGGAGTCGTTCTTGCATTGGCAACAAACGGTAGCGCGTTAATTACTTCGGCAGTGATCCAAGACCTTGATGGGTAGCCAAGAATTTTGCGTGCTTGGGTTCTAATTCATCCAATGAACTGACACCCAACAATTTCATGGAACGAGCCATTTGAGTCTTCATGATCTCAAGTGCACGTTCTACGCCTTCTTGACCACCAGCCATTAAGCCATAGAGATAAGCGCGGCCAACGTAGGTGTACTGCGCACCATGAGCGATAGCCGCCAAAACATCGGCGCCGTGCATGATGCCGGTGTCCAAGTGAACTTCGAGGTCGCTCTTTAGCTCCTTACGAACTGCTCCTAACAAATGCAATGGAACTGGCGCACGATCAAGCTGGCGGCCACCGTGATTTGAAAGCAACACTGCATCTACCCCATATTTGGCGCAGCGCTTTGCATCTTCGAGCGTTTGAATACCCTTGATGGTCAAAGTACCCTTCCACTGCTTGCGCACCCATTTCAAATCTTCGAATGTCATGGTTGGGTCGAACATGTAATCCAATAACTCACCAACGGTGCCGGGCCAGTTTGATAACGAGGCAAAACTAATCGGCGGGGTGGTGAGAAAGTTCCAAATCCATTCCGGGCGGGGTAGCGCGTTGGCGATCGTGGATGCATTTAATCGCGGTGGCACAGTCAAGCCGTTTCGGTAATCGCGCATTCGGTAACCGGAGGCTGGAACGTCAACCGTCAACATTAAATTCTTAACGCCCATCTTTTGCGCACGTTCAACTAATGCCATGCTGCCTTCGCGGTCTTTCCACATATATAACTGGAACCAATTGGTGCCATTGGGAGCGGCTGCAACTACATCTTCGATTGTTGTTGTTCCAAGTGTTGAAAGTGTGAATGGAATGCCAAATTTTTCGGCAGCGCGAGCGCCAGCACGTTCACCTTCGGAGTGCATCATTCGAGTAAAACCCGTCGGAGCAATGCCAAAAGGTAAGGCGAAGGTTTCCCCCAACGTTTTACGCGACATATCGATCTTGGAAACGTCTTGCAAAATATTGGGCTGGAATTCAATATCTAGAAATGCCTGACGTGAACGTTCCAAACTAACTTCAGTCTCGGCGGCACCATCGGTGTAATCAAATGGTCCCTTTGGGGTTCGCCGTTTTGCAATCTCTCGAAGGTCCCAGATCGTAAGCGCCTTTTCCAGCCGGCGCCGCTTTCGGTGAATTGTGGGAAGTTGAAATTGAAGAAGTGGAGTTAGATCTTTAGGGCGCGGAAACTGGCGTTTGAAATTCTCATTAGGCACAGTCTGATCTTAATAACTAGCGCCCAATATTGCGATACTCGCGCCAAATCTTGAATGGTTGCCCTAGCGCTTTCTTTGGAAAGGACCAGAAGACCGCCTTTGGTGCCCGCCAAAATCGCTTCCAAAGCCGCCAAGGTTTCGTAGCAATTCGATGCTGTAGATCTTTTGTGTAATGGAGACGCAAATCATGATCTTCATGCTTTACCTGCGTTTTGCAGATTGAACAGGTTGTGGATACCAAGAGTCGGCCGGCATAGCGAAGGTGATGCACTGTCTCTTGTTGACATTGCGTGCAGTGAAGTGGCACATCGAGCTCTTCGTTGCTCAATCTTTGTACCTCCGCTTCTCTAAAACATGTTCGGCAATCGCTAAATCTTGGGGATAGGTAATTTTCACATTGGCAACTTCACCTGAGACTGCCATTGTATGAATATCTGGAAAATATTTTTCCATACAGGCGGCGGTATCGGTGCCATGAAAGTTATCTATGAAAGCCTGACGATACGCCGTTAGCAGTTCCTGCGCCGAAAAGGCCTGTGGGGTTTGGACCCGCACGACCACTTCGTTGCTTTGAATATCCATCTCTTTTGCGGAGACTCGAATTGCAGGAAGTGCACCTCCGTGACGATGTGCCGCCTCGGCAATCTTCTTGAAGAGCGAACTGGTCGCCAAAGGCCGAGCACCGTCGTGAATCAGGACCACATTGATTTCCTCAGCTTCGATTTGCGGCGCCAAGTATTGAAGCGCTCGGTATTCCGAGTCGTGCCTAGTTGCCCCGCCGAGAACTATTTCAACGGTGATGTTAGAAACTTCGCGCTCCAAGGTGGCACGGGCGAGTTCGGAATCATCTGGACTGATCACCAAAATGGTTCGGCAGCCACGGAAGCTCCTGGCGGCGTTTGCGATGGATCGGGAGATGATTCGTCGTCCGCTCAGAGGCAACCAGACCTTGTTAGTTACATGTCCAAAACGCGAACCCGAGCCGGCGGCGAGAACCACTACCGCAACGCGCATTTCGGATTTCATGGGGCAATTGTGTCAGACTTGCCGTTATGTCACTTCGGAGCAAATTTGGCTTTGCCCAGCACACTCCAGAAGAGCGAGCGGCAAAGATAAAGGCAAAACATGCTGCAAAGCGGAGCTCTCAGGGGCTATTTACGCCAGCCCAAGAGGAATTGATGGAAGAGCTTGGGCTGCGAGGGAATCGGCCAGTTGTTCACGACGAAGTTTCAGTTAATCAAAGCGAACGGGCCGCAAAACCCAAGAAGGTTCGCGACCCGCTAACCAAACGCCAGCGACGTTTAATGGAAGAGCTTGGACTAACTAGCCATATTCCAGATCCTAAAGAAGAAACCGATTAGCTAGCGTAGGTGAGGCCCATATCGTCTTGTTCTTTGCGCAGTTTCACTATCAAGCTAGTTGCATCGAGTTCTACATCATCGTAAGTCAGAAGTGTTCCAACTGGAACATCGTTTTTGACAATCGCATTTTGAATCAGCCCAATCGGTACCAAATTATCGCGACGGGCATCTGCGGCGATGTCGGCGTAACCACGAACGGTGTAGCCACCAATGCCGTCGATCTTGTCGCCAGCTTTTAAATCCTTTTTAGTCATTGCTACAACTTCAGAGATTAAGTGAGTAGCGAATAGCGATGACTCACGGTCTACAACAGCTCGGGCGACCGATAGTGGAGCTTCAACCGAAGCTAAGTGATACGGACGGTAGAGCGCGAAGTAAGGGCCAGGGCCCATACCTAGGTAGCTCATCTCATGATTGATGTATTTGGAATCGCTCTTTACGATGACGAATACACCAGGGGCAACATCGCCAGTGCAATAATCGATGACACCCTTCTTATCCAAAATTCCACCATCTTCTTTGGGAGCAAAGACATTTTGAAGGGTTTTAACAGTGGCAGCTGGGCCGTTCATTCCACGCTTTGAAAGCGGAATGCCGGTGGTATTTGAAAGCGCCACCATCTCGGTCATGGTCTTTGAGCCATCAGTGAAAGAACAAAGCATCTTTGGGTTCATGTTTTTTGCAGTTGCAGTTGCCCGAACTGAATCAGGGTTGCTGAGCGGTTCAAATGGATTGTTCTTGCCTTTGCCGGCGGCGATAACTTCAAAATTTAGATCGCGCGCAAAGTCAACTAGCACTTTGGCTTCAATTGGCTCATCGCCATGGCAGACGGTGTAAACCACGCCATTTTCGACCGCAATTTTATGAAGCAGCGGCCCAATGGTTACATCCATTTCGACATTCAATACGGCGACATCCATCTTGGCTTTTAAGCAGGAGTAAGTGATTTGGGCGCCAATTTCTGGGACACCAGTTGCTTCGACAACAAAGTCGATTGGCAGTTCTGATAGGAATGCAGAGGTGGTGGTTCCGACTCGCTTGCCGGCAGAAATCGCTGCCGCAATTTCATTTTGGTCGGTGCTGATTACTGGATTGTTTTCACCTAAGTCAGCGTAAAGCGCCATAATTCGAGCCGGATCGATATCTATTACTAGCGAGACGGTTAAACCAGGCATGCGATCTACTTGGCAGCCAAAACCATGGCCCATCTGGCCAGCGCCCACTAATGCAATTTTTACATCGCGGCCCAGCTTTTCAGCGTGCGCTTTGAGTTTCGAGGAATATGCCACTTCTTTTATCTCTTTTCTGTTGTCCTGCTTGAAAAACGATTAGGCGGAAAAAACTTCAAGACGGTCGCCTACTTTGACCATCGGTAATTCGCCTGCTTCTACGTTTACATCTCCAGGCAGCTCTGCCTCGGGAAGACCATTTGCTTTTAGATCCAGGTGGCCAAGGTTGAGCAAGTTGTCGCTGGCGACCGATCCCACAGCTAAAACGTTAAATGCATTATTTGATAATCGAATGGTGTCACCGGTTAGTGGTGCTCGCACTTCGACATCAGGTTTGTGAAGGATTGAAAATTCGTGAAGCTCAATGGGTGCATTTTCACCAAAGAAGACCAAGACTCCTTGTTCCCGAAAATCGGGAACAAGTTCTCCAACTGCTGTAATGGTTGTTGCATAGACAAGATTAGACAAAACTTAACCTTCCTTTATGTCATCCGCTTTTACGCCAGAGACAAAGAGTTCTTTGGTAATAAAGTTGGCGAGCGGTCCGGCAGGGCTGGTCGCATGAATATCAACGGTTAAAACTTTCTTCATTGGATAAACGCCAACTCGAGCAGTTCCACCACAGTCGATAACGGCAACGGCAATCTTGTCGAAGGGCACGCTGCTCTTGAAACCATCGAAAGGAATTCCACCGGTAATGTCGGCGATGCGTTGCGCAACAGCGTGAATACCGCCACCGGTTACCGAATAGATGTACGGCTTTTCATCGGTAGGTGTGATGGTTAGTGGACCGCCCCAACCGCCTCGTCCGGCTGAAATAGTGACGCTCTTGTATTCGCCCATTTTTGTTCTCCTTGAACTAGTTAAGAATCTTGATAACCAAGAATATGTTGTAAAAATTAAATTTGGATGTGAGTTTCAACGTACTGCCTTGCGATAACCAAGGTGCGAGTTGCCCCGCACCTTGGTTTCGATCGTGCTTACTTACTGGTGTGGTACAGGCCGAAGCTGGCGAAGTATGCGATGACTACGGACAATGGACCGGTGATAACGCGGGAGAACAGAACCGCGGGAACACCGATTTCGACCGTCTCAGGCTCGGCTTCACCGAGAGCTAGACCTACTGGAATGAAGTCGCAACCAACCTGTGGGTTGATAGCGAATAGTGCTGGTAGTGAGTATTGCGCAGGGATATTTCCCTTACCAATTTCAACACCGAGCAAGGTTCCGACGATCTGAGCAATAACAGCACCTGGTCCAAGCAAAGGAGACAGGATTGGAATTGCACAGACGATAGAGATAAGTAGCAAGCCAGGAAGTGAAGAGGCAGAGCCCTTTAGTCCCTTAGCGATCCAGTTACCAATACCGGTTGTCAGAATCAAACCGATGATGAAGGAGATAAACGCCATAAATGGAATGACGTTACGGATTACGGTATCTACCGAATCACGACCTGCCTGGTAGAGAGTTCCTACTACTCCACCGACGCCACGGCCGATCCGTACGATTAAGTTTGTGAAACCTTCCATGGTTATGCACTCCTTTCGGCTTTAGCCATCATTCGCGCGGTGATTCGTTCAGTAACGATTCCGCGGATGAAGATGACAACAAGACCTACAAGTAGGTAACGGATAGCCAAGTCACCCAAGCCGAAGCCGAGTTCCTTGATACCTGTTGCGATACCGAGGTATACGAAAAGTTCACCTGGGTTAGCGTGTGGGAAAATTCCCAGGATTGGGTGCACAAACGAAACTGCGGAGTCGTAGAACGCAGGCTTGAAGCGTTCTGGAAGGAAGCGACCCATTGTGTATGCCATTGGGTTTGTTAGAACGAATACGGCAACAAAAGGAAGGATGATGTAACGAACTGGATACCACTGGAGACCAGGACGTGATGCAGCCTTGCCTAGATTTTCGATTCGTTCTGCGCCGATAATTCTTACGAGTGCATTTACTGCAGTCAGAAGAACGATCAACGTTGGAAGGATTCCACCCATAAGACTGAGAAGAACCGTTCCACCTTTGTTGAAGACCTTGATGAAGTCTTCAGCGCCAGTTGCCAACGCGCCAAGAACACCCGTTGGTTTGTCCACTGTTACAGCTGATAGCGTGATCAGTTGATGCAGGAACACTAGACACCTCCTAAGTAAGTTAAGACATGATTGATGTACATCAATGATCGATCCATCTGGAATTTCTCGATCATTACTCTCCCTGCTCGACCCGTGCTAGATGATCCTGAATGTGCTGAGCTGCCATTTGTGTGGCCTCTTGCACTTTCTTTGGTTCACCCAGTACAACTCGGGTACCCGAGATTATGTCGGTCAGTGAGAATCCGTTGTAGGTATTGAGCGGCTTTGATTTCGCGAAAACGGTTAGCCCACGAAGGACCAATCCCGTCACGATCATGCCATTTTCATCGGCAGCCAGAGCAACGAATGCCCGCCCACCGCGATAACGCCGTCCACCCATACCAATGGCGACGGTTCCGTATTGTCTTAGCGACCTGAGATCAGCTTGGAATTTCTTTGCTTGCAAGTAAGCCAGCGCTAATTGCGATGCCCACATTGCAGCGATAACTAAAAGGAGTTTGGTTAAGTAAGTCACGCGCTCTTCACCGCCGATGGGGCTAGGGATTTGATGATGGAATTTGCGCAGACCAGGTCAACAATCAACGTATCGATCATTCCCGAACGAGCTGCGCCGATTACACCTTGAACTTTCTCGCCACCAGAAGCAACTGCGATCACCTTTGGAATTGCCGACATCTCTTCAAGCGTTAAGCCAAGTACGCATTTATCCATTTTAGAATTTAGGGCTTGGCCCTTGATGTCGTAAAAACGGGCAGCTACATCGCCGGCGTAGCGGTCATAGATCGCATCTTTTTCGGCCTTAGATAATTTAAATTCACTAAAGACCATTTCGGAAGAGGAAGAAGTCCGAGATCCGATTCCGATAAGTGCGATATCGGCACTGCGGGCAATTTTTAGGGTTTTTGCGATGCTCTCTTCTTCGAGCATGGAATCTCGGGTCTTGGAGTTGCTGACAACGACGGGTGCCAGGAAAGGAATGAACTGAGCATTGAGATTCTTAGCAAGCCTGCGACCGACTTCCTCGGCGCTGGCCGAGGTGGTGACCGAAGAGAGGGAGCCCATCAGCTGCGTCACCTTTAAGCCGGAAAAGCTTTCATTGCGTACATTTATGACAGTGGCTTCTAGACCTCGGCCCCATGAGATCGCGATGGTTTGATTGTTACTAAGGCTATTAACGAGCGTCGTGGCTGCGGCGCGGCCGACGGCGCTGAAGGTAAGTTCGTTCTTATCCGTGGTTATTACCTGGACCTCTTTGACTCCCAGGAGATTCTGAAGTTGCGATGAAAGCGCCTCGTTGCGGGTAATAGGGGCTACGACTCGAATTTCAACGTATCCCAGGCGCTTGGCATCGGAGAGCATGCGGGAAATGTTCGATCTCGAGGTTCCCATGAGGGAGGCGACTTGGTCTTGCGATTGATGCTCCTCGTAATAGAGCCTGGCAGCGCGAAGGATGAGCTCCGTTTCGCGTTGCTTCAAAATCGTCACATCCGTTCAGTCATTGAACATTTCGCTAAGTGTGGTGCAAGCAACATATTGTTTCAAGGATATTTCGCCACTATTTGAGAAAAATCTTAAGAATTAGATACCGATTAGTAACTTCTTATAAACCTAACTCTTCGAGGGCAAGAAGATGCTCCCTCGCCAAATTTTTAGCAGTTTGCGAAGTGGGCGCACCAAGCGCAGCGACCGCCGCCAATTGAAGATCGGAAAAACTTAAGGCCGTTACGCCAGCTGCCACGTCGCGTAAGGTCGAAACGCTGCATGAGAGGCTGGAGACTCCAAGTCCCACCAGAACGGCTGCAAGCGCGGCATCTGAAGCGGCTTCGCCACACACACCGACTGGACAGTTGTTGCGAAGTCCGGCTTGGGCTACCAAATGAACGGCTCGGAGCAATGCCGGTTGCCATGGATCGTTAAATCCTGCCAGTGGTGCTGACTCGCGATCAGCGGCGTGGAGATACTGTCCTAAATCATTGGTGCCAATCGAAACAAAATCGCAGATTTTAGTTATCTCATCGGCGTGAAAAATCGCCGCAGGCACTTCAATCATTACGCCGACAGTTTTGATTCCGAAGCTTCGTGCAAGGTCAACAAAATTTTGGGCCTCTTCTGGAAGCGTGATCATGGGGGCCATCACCCATACATCGGTTCCAGTATTTTTGATTGCGGTCGCAATTGCTTGAAGCTGAACGCGCATGAGATCTTCGTGCTCGTGGATGGTTCGGTAGCCGCGAACTCCAAGTGCTGGGTTTGGTTCATCATCGAAATTGATAAATGCCATTGGCTTATCAGCGCCGGCATCCAGAGTTCGAATCACAACTTTTTGGCTTGCGAATGGTTGGAAGAGTTGGGTATAAATTTCAATTTGTTCATCGAGTGAAGGCGCGGTCGCGCGATCCAAATATAGAAGTTCGGTTCGAAGCAGCCCAACACCATCAGCGCCCGCTTCAATTGCAACTTTGGTATCTGCAACTCGACCGATATTTGCATAGATCGGGATTGTCCGGCCATCGACCGTTTGGTAGCCAAAGGGAGTGCGGGTGACCAGTTGCTCTTTTCGTTTTCGAATTCGCTCGATCTTGGCGATGATTCGACTTTGAATTTCAGTTGGTGGATCGAAGATAACTTCGCCCGTTGTCGCTTCGACTGCGAGCAGTTGCCCGTAATGGGATTTGGCATATTCCACGATTCCAGGGCAAGCAACAACTGCCGGAATGCTGCGAGATCTGGCGATAATCGCAGTATGGCTCGTTGGTCCACCGCCCTCTGTGACTATTGCCAGGATCTGTTCTGATTGCAGATCAGTGGTGTCGGCTGGCGAGAGATCACGAGCGATCAAGATGGTTGGCTGTTGGAAGTGAGGAATTTCTGGATACTCCACGCCCGCGATTCGGCAGAGAATGCGATCGCAGATATTGGCGACGTCGCTTACACGCTCGGCCAGATAACCACCGGATGATTCCAAGAGTTCTTTGAAGATATTGGTTGCCTGCGAGATCGAAAAACTGGCGGTGTGGCCTTGATCGATAAAAGTGTGAGCTTCTTCGATCAGCGCTGGGTCAGTTGCAATTTCGCTGACCGCTAACAAAATGTCGCGAAGTTCGCCAGTTGAACGCTCTGCTCGCTCGGATAGATCGGCGCCGACATATTCAATAGCGGCAGTCAGAGATCGTTTTTCTTCGTCAGGAGTTAGCGATGATGGTGCAGGGGAGGTTGCTGGTATTTCAGTGGTCAGCAGAAAGAATTGTCCCAGCGCCGCACCAGAGCTTGCGGCAACACCATTAAGAGCGATCACGCAAATCTCTTTTCGTTAGAGTACGGAAATAAGGTGGTCGAGCAAAAGTGCGCCATCATAAAAGTCACAATAACGCAGATCAATTGTCAGCGAAATGATTTGCGTGCCATCAATATTTTCGCCAACAGTTATCGAGGTCAGCTGATTTGGGAATAGAAGTGGCGTGGTGGCGCTCATGTGATAGCGACGCAGATCAAAGACTATCGTGGTCGCGCCGCTCAACATGGAAAGTGGAACTTTTCCATTTTCAGCTGCGCTGGTTGTAGTTGAAACCAATTCCGAAAGTTCAAGGGCGCCAAGTAAATCCGGATCCTTAAATACGGGCAGCGCGCTCCCATATTTTGATTCGATAATTACGGCTACACCCACGAAGGAAAGTTCGCTGCCATCTTTAGGAGAAATATTTAGCTCGGGGCGCGAACGCAAGACACTTGCCCATGCGGCAAGCAAAGCTGCGGTATCGACCGAAGTGGAGACAGTACGCGAGAACGAACTTTGAGGAATTAACCGCGTCATTTCCAAGCCTTTTGCAATCAGCGCTTTATTTGCGCTCTGGCGCCGCTGAATTTCATCCGATGGTCGGATTTGTGTTACATCAGCCAACATAATGGTGTTATCTGGACCGGTCGCTACAACCGATTGCAGGTCGATCCCCTTCTGGGCGGCCACAATACGAGCCTTTGGTACCGCTTTGACGCCGACTTCAGCTCGAACTGGCTCTGGAACTATTACGGGTTCGGGAACAACAACTGGCTCTGGAACTATTACGGGCTCTGGAAGAACAACTGGTTCCACGATCGCCTCTGGTGGAGCCGGGATGGTTGGCGCTTCGCCGCCAAAATCAAAAGCCATGACTTCGGTATCAGTCTGCATAATTAAAACCGGGGTACCGATTGGAATATCGATGCCGATCTCCCCGATTAATTGTTCGATGACGCCATCAGTCGGAGCCTCAACCTCCATATCGATCTTGTCAGTCATAACTTCAAAGAGCACATCGCCGGAGCTAACCCGGTCGCCAGGTTTAACGTGATAGAGAATTAGTTCCCCGGTCTCCATAGTCATGCTCATCTTCGGCATGACTACTGGATAGCGGAAACTCATCGCCATTCCTTAACTAGATTGCGGGCCGCAACTTCAATATCTGCTACCTGCGGAACGGCGGCCTTCTCTAGTTGTGGCGCATATGGAATTGGAATGTTCATCCCCGCTAGTCGTTTTATTGGGGCAATGAGGGAACCAAAACTGGAACTCTCGCTTACGCGGGCAATGACCTCGTTGATGAAGCCACCATGAGATGGACCCTCTTGAACTACAAGAAGGCGACCAGTCTTTTCGACCGACTCAAGAATCGGTGACATATCCAAAGGCGAAATCGTTCGCGGATCAATCAACGTGATTGAAATTCCTTCTGCTTCCAACTTTTCGGTAACTTCGAAAGCCTTGTTAACCATAATTCCGGTTGCAACCAAAGTGAGATCTTTTCCGGTGCGAACAACTTTGGAAACTCCGAGCGGAATTCGGATGGCGCCTTCCGGAACTGGATCACGACCAGGAATCTTGTAGAGCAATTTGTGTTCCAGGAAGATAACCGGATTCGGATCATCAATCGCAGAGAGAAGCAGTCCCTTTGCATCAGCCGGGTTAGATGGAACAACCACTTTTAACCCAGGAACGTTGGCAAACCAAGTTTCTAAGTTTTGCGAATGTTGAGCAGCAGCGCCAGTTCCGGAACCTTGTGGGGTGCGAAGAACTAGGGGAACATGCAACGCCCCGCCAAGCATGAAGTGAATCTTCGCGGCTTGGTTTGCAATCTGATCCATTGCCTGTGCCGTGAAGTCCGAGAACTGAATTTCGACTATGGGACGCATACCTGAGAGCGCTGCGCCAACAGCAGCACCAACAATTCCTAATTCTGAAATTGGGGTATCTAGTACCCGAAGCGGCGAGAAGCGATGGTAAAGATCGCCGGTAACGCCAAATGCGCCGCCGTAAATTCCAATATCTTCGCCAAGGATGAACACTTCTGGTCGTTCCTCCATCGCGATACCCATTGCTTCGCGCAGAGCTTCGGCCATGGTCAACATACGATCGCTCATGCGCTTACCGCCTTAAATACTGCCTCGAGCAATCCCGAAGGTTCGGCCGACTCAGCTGCGGCAGCATTGTTAACCGCTTCAATAATCTGATCGGTCGCTTGCTTTTGGATTGCATCAATTTCATCCTGACGCAAAAGATTCGCTTCCAGAACGCGATGAATGAATTTCGGGATTGGATCTAAATCTTTCCATTCGTCAATCTCTTCCTTAGATCGATACAAATTCTTATCCGAGCGCGAATGTCCCTTCCAACGATAAGTAATTGCTTCAATCAAAGTTGGACCCTCGCCATTTCGTGCGCGGGCAACTGCAGCTTCAGAGGCTTCATAAACGGCAACGACGTCATTGCCATCCACGGTGACACCAGGAATTCCGTAGCCGAGGCCACGATCAGCCAAGCGATCAATTGCAAATGCCTTTTCGGTCGAAGAGCTCATTCCGTAATGATTATTTTCGCAAAAGAGAATTACGGGCAGTTTCCAAATGGCAGCCAAGTTCGCAGCTTCATGGAAGGCACCTTCATTCATAGCGCCATCGCCAAAGAAGGAGACCGCCACTGTGCCCTTATGTTGCATTTTTGAAGCTAGCGCTGCGCCAACCGCGATTGGGATACCGCCACCAACCACCCCATTAGCACCCAGGTTTCCGGTTTCAGCGTCGGCAATGTGCATTGAGCCGCCACGGCCACCGCAATAACCGATCTTCTTTCCCAATAATTCCGCCATCATTCGCGTTAGGTCAGCGCCTTTTGCAATGCAATGGCCATGTCCGCGGTGGGTGGAGGTAATTTGATCTTCCAAACGAAGTGCCAAACACATTCCAGTAGGACCTGCTTCTTGCCCAATCGATAAATGCATTGTGCCGTGCATCATGCCGCGTCCGAATAGATCTTCTACTGCTTCTTCGAATTTGCGAATACGATACATATATAGCAAGGCATGGCGGGCATGATCCGGCGAAGAGAGCGGATGACCCATCAATAAGGACTGTGCGACCATTTTCCCTACTTTCACATTCGTGCAAGTGCTTGAATAGATGTTCACATTAAACACTACTTTCGTTACAGATACGATTTACCCATGAAAGAATTTCGAACTGCCGTTGCCGCCGCCGTAGGACTCCATGCGCGCCCAGCCGCTCTTTTTGCTGCCAGCGCCAAAAGCTCAGGCTGCAAGGTGAGTTTGGCTAAGGTTTCTGAGAGCGGGGAGCTATCCGCCGCGGTCGATGGCGCCAGCGTGCTGCGCGTGATGACCCTTGGAGTTAAGTTCGGCGACCAGATCGTCGTTCAAGTAGACGGTCCAGAAGAAGATTCAGTTGCCGCTGCGCTCAAAGTAATCGTGGAAAGCGTTGATCATTGATCGATAACCATCGAACTGGCGTCGGAATTGATGCCCACCAATACGGGCAGAGCGGGCCCTGCCATCTGGCTGGCCTAATTTGGCCAGAAGCTAGGGTCTTGGTCGGACATTCCGATGGCGACGCTGCAGTCCATGCGCTCTGTGATGCCGTCCTATCTGCCTGCCAGTTGGGCGATATCGGTGAGCTCTTTGGGGTTGATCGGCCGGAATGGGCCGGCGCATCAGGTGTAAAGATGCTGGAGCACTTGCGAAAATTTGTTGCCGAAAATAATTTTTCAATTAATAACGTTGCGCTGCAGATCGTTGGAGTGGAACCAAAAATTGGACCGCGGCGAGCTGAAGCACAAGCCATTCTTACCGAAGCGCTGGGTGCGCCCGTTTCGATTGCAGCAACGACAACTGATGGTCTTGGTTTTACTGGACGCGGCGAAGGAATTTTCGTGATGGCCAGCGCATTGGTGACCAAGTTATGACAATAAATCTTTATAACACTTTAACTCGCGAAGTCTCCGAATTCGTTCCGCTGCTTCCCGGCAAAGCCAGCATTTATCTTTGCGGTGCAACTGTTCAAGGAGCGCCACATATTGGCCATATTCGCAGCGGTGTTAACTTCGATATTTTGCGCCGCTGGTTAACGCATGAAGGCTTTGATGTAACTTTCATTCGTAACGTGACTGATATTGATGACAAGATTTTGCATAAAGCAGTTCACGAAAATATTCCGTGGTGGGCAGTTGCAATGAAGTATGAGCAAGCATTCACTTGGGCGTATCAACGGCTAAATGTCTTGTCCCCGACTTATGAACCGCGCGCTACTGGTCACATCACCCAAATGGTCGAACTCATGCAGATTTTGATTGATAACGGCTCGGCATATGCGCCTGGTAACGGCGATGTCTATCTATCAGTGCGCTCGCTTAAATCCTATTTAACGCTTTCAAATCAGAAATTGGATGATCTCCAATCAGCTGACGATTCCGAAGAAACTTTCAAGAAAGATCCCCGCGACTTCGCGCTCTGGAAAGGCGCCAAGCCCGGAGATCCATCCTGGCCAACGCCTTGGGGCCCTGGTCGACCTGGTTGGCACCTCGAATGTTCCGCCATGGCCCACGCATACCTAGGTGCAGAATTTGATATTCATGGTGGCGGTCTCGATTTGATTTTCCCGCATCACGAAAATGAAATTGCGCAGTCCCAATCTGCCGGTTGGGGATTTGCAAAGGTTTGGATGCACAATGCTTGGGTCACCGCCTCTGGTGAAAAGATGAGCAAGTCTTTGGGTAATTCATTGCTAGTTTCAGAAATTGTTCAAAAGGTCAGAGGCATCGAACTTCGTTGGTATCTGGGTAGTGCGCACTATCGCTCAATGATGGAATTTTCTTTTGAAGCGCTCGAAGAAACCGTAGTTAACTTTCGTCGTATTGAGGGCTTTCTATTTCGCGCCGAAGAACTTTTAGGAGCGCAACCAGGTTCTGATATTTCTCCAGCCTTTGCTGCTGCGATGAATGATGACCTTGCTGTTCCTGCGGGTCTGGCAGAAATTTCCGAACTTCTTCGCCAAGGAAATACTGCAGTAACCGCCAATGACTTGGCCATGATTGCCAGCACCGCCGCTCAAATTCGCGGCGCCCTTCAAATATTGGGTTGCGACCCATTTGATCCCGCCTTTGCGGTAGATGAATCTTCTTCACATTCAGCGATGGATGGTTTGGTTAGTTTGGCACTTGCCCAACGAGAAGCAGCACGTGCCCGAAAAGACTTTGCCGCAGCTGACGCAATTCGCGATCAGATTTTAGAGTTAGGAATACTCATTGAAGATACGCCCTCAGGCCCTCGCTGGACATTGGTACGTTGATGCGTCCCGGTAGAAAACGTCGCGAAGCCGAAGCAGCGCCAAAGCGCACTTCCAATCGCCGTCCCGCCACCAGACTAGAAACAAGGCCCAATGCCGATGCTGTTGCCGGTCGCAATAGCGTCGTTGAGGCACTTCGCGCCAAAATTCCGGCAAAGGAATTGGTTATTGCCGAACGAGTTGAAATTGATGAGCGCATGGCTGAGGCAATTCGGTTGGCCAAGAATCAGAACTTGATCATCAAAGAAGTTTCGCGCGGGGTTATTGATGGACTTACTGGTACCACCATGCACCAAGGTATTGCATTGGTTATCAAGCCATTTCAATACAAGCCTTTTACCGATTTGATTTCAAATGCCAAAAAACCAGCGTTAATCATTGGCTTGGATGGCGTCACCGATCCACATAACTTAGGTGCAATCGTTCGAAGTGCCGCGGCGTTTGGTGCCGATGGTGTGGTTATTCCAGAACGTCGCAGCTCTTCAATGACTGGTTCGGCATGGAAATCTTCGGCAGGTGCTGCAGCACGATTGCCAATTTCGCAGGTCACCAACATGGTTCGCTCTATCGAAGATGCAAAGAAAGCTGGCTTCTTCGTGGTCGGTCTAGATGCGGAAGGCGATGAATCACTTGCCGCATTCTCATTGGCTAACGAGTCGGTTTACTTAATTGTTGGCTCTGAAGGTAAGGGAATTTCGCGCCTTGCTCGCGAAAAGTGCGACTTGGTACTTTCAATTCCAATGGAGTCCACCGTTGAATCACTTAATGCCAGTGTTGCAACTGCCGTAGTTATGTACTGGATTGCCCAGGAGCGAGCCAAACAATAATGCCGACCTTTGATCGTTACATCGCCCTCGGAGATTCAATGACCGAGGGCATGTGCGATGAAATTCATGATGGCAATTACCGTGGCTGGGCCGATCGAACTGCTGACACCTTGGCAACGCTTTCGCCGGGATTCACCTATTTTAATATGGCAATTCGCGGCAAATTATTGGGGCAAGTAATCGAAGATCAAATCCCCATTGCTAAGAAATATATTTCTGGACCACAAACTTTGATCACCTTTCATGCCGGCGCTAATGATGTTTTGCGGCCCAACTACCGGCCCGAGATTACTTTCGCGTTATACGAGCGCGGCGCAAAAGAGCTCGCCGAAACTGGCGCGACATTGATGCTCTTCACCGTGATCGAAAAGGCAACTGGCAAAGGTAAGACCGCTGAACTTTGGGAGACTCGATTCAAAGATTTCAACCAAAATGTGCGACGCGTGGCCGCTGAAACTGGCGCCCTGCTGATCGAATGGAATGTGGCACTCTTTCTCTCTGATCGCCGCTTCTTAGCCACCGATCGATTGCATCTGAACGAAGCCGGACATTGGCGGGTTGCCCAAGGAGTGCTCGAAGTTCTGGGCGCGCCCTTTGACCCAGGTTGGAAAATTCCATTACCGCCGGCGCCAAAATCCCACTTTTTCGCCGATTTCCGCGCTGATTTCTCCTGGTTAGTTGGCTTTGCCTTGCCATGGGTGTGGCGTCGGATTCGGGGCAGGTCTTCCGGGGATGGGCGCTCGGCTAAGCATTCCGCCCCCGTTTTGCTCTCCTAATCTGGCAATTCAGGCAATAACGACTATTTGGTTACCTGTTGTTCACCCTTTTCTAGCAAACTACTCCTCATGTCTTCCCATTCGATCGCCGAAAACCCGCGCGAGCGGCTTATCGATCGGGAGTTGAGTTGGCTCGCATTCAATGAGCGAGTTTTAGAGCTAGCCGAAGACCCAGCCACGCCGCTGCTTGAACGGTGTCGGTTCCTCGCAATTTTCTCCGCAAACCTCGATGACTTCTTTATGATCCGGGTTGCAACACTCAAGCGCAAGCTTGATGCAGGAATCACAAAAATCAATACGGCGGGTTACGCACCGGCTCAATTAATGACTGCGATCTCCCGCAAGACTCAAGAACTTACCGATCGACAGGCAAAAGTTTTTCACGGTGAAATCTTGCCAGCGCTTGCCGCCGAGGGAATTGAAATCTCTAAGTGGAGTGATTTAAATCCGGAAGAAAAGAACTACGTTAACAAAATTTTTCACGAACGAATCTTTCCAGTTCTCACGCCACTAGCAGTCGATCCATCGCATCCATTTCCCTATATTTCTGGTCTATCACTCAATCTGGCAGTGGTAGTTCGCAAACCCGATAGCGATCAGGAATTGTTTGCGCGCGTTAAGGTGCCTTCAAATTTACCGCGATTTGTAGAAGCCGCGCAGTACGAAGCAAAGCGATTCATTCCGCTTGAGCAAGTAATCATCGCCAATCTTTCCGAGCTTTTTCCAGGAATGGAAATCAAGGATTACTACACCTTTAGATTGACCAGAAATGCGGACCTTGAACTTGAAGAAGAAGAATCTGAAAACTTACTGGCCTCAATGGAGCAAGAGTTACTTCGCCGCAAATTTGGACCACCTGTGCGACTCGAAGTTGATTCCTCAATTCAACCGGAATTGCTTCGCACACTTATGGATGAGCTTGGAATTCGCGAGCAAGAAATCAGCCGATATCCAGAGCCACTGGATTTAACTGGCCTCTTTCGCGTGGCCGATATTGATCGACCAGAATTAAAGTTTCCAGCATTTCGAAATCAAGTTGCTACGGATCTTCGCGATGTCGACCCAGATTCAAATGATGACTTCTTTGATGCGATTCGTCGACGTGAAATTATTTTGCACCATCCTTACGAATCATTTACCTCTTCAGTGGTTCGCTTTCTTCAGGCTGCCGCAAGCGATCCTCATGTACTCGCCATTAAGCAAACGCTTTATCGCACCTCTGGTGATTCTCCGATTGTGCAAGCTTTGATCGAAGCTGCCGAAGCTGGAAAGCAAGTTCTTGCCGTTGTCGAAATTCGAGCTCGCTTTGATGAACTAGCTAACGTGCGTTGGGCCAGGGCGCTTGAAGATGTCGGCGTACATGTGGTTTATGGCCTGGTTGGCTATAAGACCCACGCTAAATTATCACTGGTCGTTCGCGAAGAAACCAAGGGAATCCGGCGATATGTCCACATGGGTACCGGTAATTACAATCCTAAGACCGCACGCTCGTACGAAGACTTTGGAATATTAAGTGCTGATCCGGTGCTCGGAGACGATGTCAATAAGCTTTTTAACCAACTTTCGGGATTCGCGCCTCAGACTTCTTTTTCTCGACTATTGGTCGCGCCACGAACACTTCGAAGCGGATTGCTCGAGCGCATTGAGAAAGAAATTGAGAACCATAAAGCCGGCAAGCCGGCATATATTCGCATGAAATTAAACTCGATCTTGGATGAAGAATTTATTGAGCATCTTTATAAGGCATCAATTGCCGGCGTTAAAGTTGATTTAATAGTTCGAGGCATATGCGCCATTCGAACCGGCGTTCCTGGGCTCTCGGAAAATATTAGAGTTTTTTCGATTTTGGGACGGTTCTTAGAACACTCGAGAATTTTTCACTTCGCAAATGGTGGCGAAGAAGAATTATGGATCGGTAGTGCTGACTTAATGCATCGAAACTTAGATCGAAGAGTCGAAAGCATGGTCAAAATCGTCCAGGCCGATCACAAGAAATTCTTAATTCAAACGATCGATGATTACCTCTCTCCAGCGATTTCTCATTGGAGTATGGATAACTACGGCGGTTGGGGCAGAACGAAATTGGATTCCGCGGGTGCTCCGCTCGAAGATTTACATACCCTTTCTATTGAGCGTTATCGAGCGCGCGGATGACTTCTCCAATTTATGCCGCAGGCGCTGTGGTTTGGCGTGCAAATGAGGACGAATCAATCTCGGTCGCGGTAATTCATCGCCCTCGCTATGACGATTGGTCGCTACCAAAAGGAAAATTGGAGCTTGGCGAGACGCTTATTGCTTGCGCTTACCGCGAAGTAATGGAGGAAACTAATCTTAAAATTAAGTTGGGACCCTTCATCGGAACTGTTGAATATTACGTGCCCGATGGATTGAAAGAAGTTAGCTATTGGTCTGCGAAAGTTATCGGCGAAGAGCATGCCTTTCACGCCAATAACGAAGTAGATGCCATGGAGTGGCTATCGGTTACCGATGGACTTGATCGACTGACCCGCGAAAGTGATCGCGAGATCCTGCAAAAATTCCTTGATTCACCCTTTGATTCTGAGGCCTTCATCATGTTGCGCCACGCTAAAGCGTTGGCTCGCCAAGAGTGGCAAGGCGATGACGATGATCGACCGCTGGAGCTAACAGGACAATTGCAAGCCAAACGCATGCTCTCGCTGTATCAAGTATTTGGTTTGGAAGAGATTTATACTTCAGATGCCGTACGTTGCATGGATACCGTCTCACTTATGGCAAAAGCGCTAAATATCGAGCCGATTGTTGCCCAGCAACTTAGCGAATACACCTTCAAAAGGAATAAAGAGAAGGCGATTGATTTTGCTAAAGATTTGATTAAGAAAAAAGAGACCCTTTTACTCTGCAGTCACAACCCAGTTTTGCCACGAATGTTAGAGAAATTAACGCGAAAAGTTGATGTGGAACTCCCGGATTCAAAGCTATTACCAGGTGAGGCCTGGGTAGTTCATCATCGCAAGAAGGAAGTCTTTCAAGTAGATCGATTAGCCGCCCCAACGATCTAAATACTTTCTAAGATTCCATCCAATCCATCCATTTAAGTACTACGCCCTCGCGCAGCGCCCAGGGGCAAATTTCCAGCTCATTAAGATCTAAATTGCGCATCACGCTCTCTGTAACGAAGGCTCCTGCAACAATTTGGCGGGCTCGGTTTGCGGACACTCCGGGCAGCCTGGTCCGTTCATCTAACGTCATCTCCGCCAGCCGTACGGACATCTTTCTAATGGCATCGACCTTTATAACTTTGCCGTTGCCGCCGTACCAATCTCCCGCCAATCGAGCCAAGGTTCGCAGCGTTTTGCTGGTCGCAATTGCTCGGTCAGAAACTTGATGATGCACCAGCGCCGGCAAAACTTCATCCAATTGCGATTCAATATGGTCTCTTAAAGCACGAATACTTTTTTCGGTATGGGGATCGCCAACTAAATGATTTTTAGTCAACCGCCCGGCACCAAGCGGCAACGAAACGGCGACTTCGGGAGATTCATCAACCCCCACGGCGATCTCGAGGGATCCGCCACCAATATCAATCACTAGTAATCGGCCACTAGACCAACCAAACCAACGCCTGGCGGCTAAAAACGTTAATTTTGCTTCTTCTTCCCCAGTTAAAACCTGCAGATCAATTTCGAAATCAGTATTTAATTGCTTGATTATTGCCTCGCCATTGTTCGCGTCTCGAAGCGCCGAGGTTGCAAATGGGAGGAGCTCTGTAGTTTGAACCGACTTTGCTTGAGTAACGGCATGCTTGATACAGAGGCGCAGTTGTGTGATTCCTTCCTCGGAGATGTTATTTCCCGAATCTAGGTAATCGGTTAGGCGAAGTTCCTCTTTATAGTTAAAGGTTGGGTTTGGTCGGGCGCCTGGATGGGTGTCCACAACCTGCAGATGAACGGTATTTGAGCCGACATCCAGAACTCCTAAGCGCATGAGCCGAACTTACTAGCATTTTCCCGCTGACCAAGCGCGGGGTCTCAGCTCTGATTGAAGCGTGTCATAATTGCCCACTGGCCTGGACGTAATTGCGGGCCTGGCCTCCCTAGCTCAGTGGTAGAGCATCCGCCTTGTAAGCGGAAGGTCGTCAGTTCAATCCTGACGGGGGGCTCCATTCTAGTTTTATGACACTTACACTTCTTCCGTGACAAATCAGGCCCCTGTGCGGGAAGTAAAAATTGCGCTCTTAGGAGTCTTGGGCGCATTCCTGGCTCTCATCGCCGCCACAAATTGGCGCCTCGTCCCTTCCGCCTATATTCATATGTTCAGTGGTGAACCGTACGGCACATTAGCGCGAGCGGCAGATGCCAATTTTGCTTTTGTTAATAACGTATCTCACTACGACGGTGTCTATTACTACGCAATTGGTATTGATCCACTCGCCACTTCGCGTGCTCATCAATTGATCGATCAAGCTCCCTACCGATACGGGCACCCTCTGCATGGTTGGCTCGCTTACCTCCTCTCTTTCGGAAATGCGAAATTTGTGCCACTCGTACTGGTTTTTCTTTCACTCGCGGGAGTTGGAGTTGGGATTTATTATCTTTCTAAACTGGCAATGCATTTTGAACTCTCACCATGGCTTGGGCTTTTATTTATTGCAAATCCTGGAATTTACTATGCCGCCATTAATTCAACTACCGAAACAATTGGAATGGCGCTCGTCGTAACATTCCTTTATTTCGTAGTCAAGAATGAAACCAAAGCCTGGATATTGATGTTGCTATCCATTTTTCTTTGTCTTGATAAAGAGCAATATGTGATTTTGATTCTTACGGTCCTCATTTATGAGATTGCATTTAATCGAAAGATTCTTTTTGAAAAGCGAATGATCCGATTAATTTCTATCATTGCAGGAATCCCAGTTCTTTCAGTTTGGTATGTGTACATAAAGGGGGTATTTCATGTCTTCCCAAATCATTACCAGACCGGCGTTTTTGGCGCTCCATTCGTAGGGTGGATAAAAGCTTTCGAGTATGGCAATTCACTTCAAAACGGATCGTTTGATCAATCTCAAATTGGGTCTTTAATAATTCCCGTACTTTTCTTCTTTCTAACAATCTATTTATTCGTAATTGTGCATTCCTTCAAGAACTTGAATCTTTTTCATTTTGTTGCTTTCGGTCAAATTGCGATCAGCTTGTGTCAAGGCTGGGTAAATCTAATTTACCCCCATGAAATTCTCCGTGAACAAATTGTCTCCCTTTCGCTGTCAGTGCTTACTCTTGTACTGGCTCAATCGCCCCGAATTGGCAGCGTTGCATTCAGACGAAGAGTTATTGATTCGGCTCACTAATAGGTTGCGTGGACTTGTAAGGGGAAGGTCGTCAGTTCAATCCTGATGGGCGCCATCTATTCACGGGCTGATGAAATACTCGGGTCCGACTTCTAACTTTTAGCGCATCCGTTAATGTCGTAAAACAAAGCGCAATTCTTAACGCAACTATTCATGGTCGTTAGAACTTTCTTTATCATAAAAGAGTGTCGGAATTATTCTTTCATATAACTTTGAAACGGATTGCTCATATAAGTTCTGTAAGGTTCGGGTAAATCTTCGACCTTTGTATGTTCTTTTAACACATTGTAAAAATTATCCCGATACTCATACGGAATAACTTTCATCAACTTAGCACCTAGATGACTTGACTCTCTTTGTTCAACTAACGAAAGAACTCTTTCGGTCATTGATTACTCCAATACTTGGCGATTGCACGATTGAGAACCACATAAGAAAAAGCAAATCTACAAGGTTTGGCAATAATCCCATCGTAACCTGAATTGGTTGCTAACTGCCCGCGTTCATAGGTGCACTTAGTCGCATCGGTGGTTATATTCCAGCCCCAGCCCTGCCAAACCTAATTTTGAAGCCCAGAGGGTCGCATCGACATCCTTAGGCGCTAAAGGCTGTGCCAATCAAGCTTATCTTTGACTAAATACTTCGCGGCAGCCCCTTTGAAGCGTAAAGTCGCCTGAAGGAGTGGTGGCTCGGTAGTTAGATTTTCCTACTCACCAGTCACTCTCTATTGTGGTGCCGTTGTTATCTGCAAGAAAGGTCTGTTCATACATGAGCCAAATTGAAACCTTCCCGACCATTATTCAAGGTGGAATGGGCGTTGGTCTCTCTAATTGGACGTTGGCCAAATCAGTTGCACTTAAAGGTCAGATGGGCGTGGTCTCCGGGACTGCGGTAGATACCGTGATTGTTCGCCGACTTCAAAATGGTGACCTGGATGGCAGCATTCGTCGCGCCTTGTCACACTTCCCATCACAAGAGGTCGCAAATCGAATTTTGACTCGTTACTTCCGTGCTGAGCCACGTAAAAATGATGAGACCTACATGCTTGTTCCAAAACCTTCATTGACTCCTAGCCAAGAGGCAACCGAACTTGTCGTGGCCAGTAATTTTGCTGAAGTTTGGTTGGCAAAAGAAGGTCACGATGGTGTTGTAGGAATTAACTTTCTGGAAAAAATACAAATGGCCACACCTGCCTCGATTTTGGGTGCCATGTTGGCGGGCGTCGATTATGTTCTTATGGGCGCGGGAATTCCCCGAGAGATTCCTAGTTTGATAAAGAATTTTGCGGCGGGAGAAGAAGGTTCGATACACGTTGAAGTGATCGGAACTGATCCAGTAGTTCTTAAGTTGGATCCAAAAGCTGTATTGGGTGCACACCTACCAAAGATGGTGGCGCCAAAATTTGTCGCTATCGTTTCATCAGATGTTTTAGCTTCATACCTAGCAAAAGATGATCTAACGCGACCAGATGGTTTCGTGATTGAAGGTCATCGCGCTGGCGGTCACAATGCGCCACCGCGTAGCAAGAAGTATGACGAGCAGAATGAGCCGATTTATACCGATAGAGATGAGCCAAACTTAGTAAAGATGGCCACGCTTGGAATTCCATTTTGGTTGGCAGGTGCATATGGCTCCCCAGATAAATTAAAAGAGGCGCTTGCTCTTGGCGCAAAAGGCGTGCAAGTCGGTACTTTATTTGCGTTGTGCAATGATTCTGGTTTAGCGCAGGAAATTAGATCGCAGTTATTGGAAGAAATTCGTTTAGATCATTTAAAAATCGCTACCGATGCAGCCGCTTCACCAACGGGA
Source organism: uncultured Actinomycetes bacterium (assembly GCA_903873185.1). Taxonomy (GTDB): domain Bacteria; phylum Actinomycetota; class Actinomycetes; order Nanopelagicales; family Nanopelagicaceae; genus CAIMZW01. The sequence goes on along the minus strand of CAIQNN010000036.1, from coordinate 27,035 downwards.
TTTCCAATAAAAATTGCACATCTAGCTGGAAGTTTGACTGATGCCGACGCAATGGAAAACCGAAGTGCGCTCTGTGATTTAGGATATTTGAGAACACCATTTTTGAATCCCAATGGCCGTATCGATTACCGCTGCCCTGGTGAACCAGTAGATATGTATGTGAAAAAAGGCGGAATTGCTGAAGAGACTCACGGCAGACATTGCTTGTGCAATGGGCTAACGGCAAACATTGGATTGGGTCAGCACCGTCGTAGTGGTTACGACGAACTCCCGATCGTTACCTTGGGATCGGATATTGAAGGATCAAAGGAGCTATTGAAGCTTCACCCCGAAGGCTGGAGCGCACCAGACGTCGTCGATTGGTTGATGGTGGCAACAGCCACGAACTAAATACCCTTTACAATCAAGCATGGTTGGTTTTACTATCAATAAAAAGCGAACAACTTGGATAAACCTCTGGACGGTTTATTTGATTTGGGGATCGACCTATTTTGCAATCGCAATAGCTATAAAAACTATGCCTTCACTGCTCTCGATGGCAATCCGCTTTATGAGCGCCGGGGTTATCTTGGGTTTGGTATTGATCGCGAAGGATGGTTGGAAGGCGCTCAAGGTGCCAGGCCGTGAAATTGCAGCAGCATCGATCATGGGATTTCTCCTGCTTGGATTTGGTATTGGCAATGTTTCACTTGCCGAGCACACCGTGCCGAGCGGAATTGTGGCTCTCATAATTTCTGCCATGCCTTTTTGGATTGCTATCTTCCGCGCGATGACTGGCGATCACCCCGCTAAGTTAAGTTGGATCGGCGTAGTTGTCGGATTTTGCGGAGTTGCGATACTTCTCAAACCAGGCCAGGTCCATGCAATTAATGGAGCGAGCAATGGGAAATTATTGTTCTGGATGGTCATGATTCTTATTGGAAATATCGGTTGGGCTTTGGGAACTTTCCTCTCTCGTAAAGTTGCGTTGCCGAAGAATGCGCTGGTTCTGACAACATATGAGATGTTCGCAGGGGGATTGAGCCTTTTTATAGTTGCGCTCATCCGGGGTGAGCGGATTAGCAGTTTCGCACATGCATCTGCTTCATCGATGTGGGCTTTGCTGTATTTAGTTTTAATTGGGTCAATCGTCGCTTACAGCGCCTACTTATGGCTGGCGAGCAATGCCCCAGTTTCGTTGACCTCAACTTATGCCTATGTAAACCCAGTGATCGCTGTTTTCTTAGGAACAATTTTCTTGCATGAAAAAGCCAGTCCATCCATATTTATTGGTGGCGCGATTGTTATTACAGGTGTGGTGCTAGTTATCACCGCCGAAAGTCGGAGTAATCGCTAAAAAAGAATTCACCTAAAGATCACCTTCTGATTGATATCGCGTTGCCTGGGCGTGTTCCACTTACTCCCAAATCAGGGGGAGTGCATCAAATGAAAAAAGTCGTGATCATGGGTGGCGGAATTATCGGCACTATGCACGCCTATTTGGCACTTAAAGAGGGTTACTCCGTAATTCAGTGCGAACGCGAACAAATCGCCAGATCAGCTTCGATTCGCAATTTTGGCTTAATCTGGGTTAGCGGCCGGGAAGTTGGCGCCGAACTCGAGATGGCTTTGCGGGCGCGAGAAATTTGGGGCGAAGTCGGGGCTGCCGTTCCAGCCACTGGCTTTCGAGCAAATGGCTCAATCACAATCGCTCGCAATGAAGCCGAGTGGCAAGTGCTGCAAGAGGCAGCGGCCATGCCAGATGCCGATCTTCGTGGCTTCTCGCTATTGGTTAAAGAGGAAGTTACTGCTCTAGAGCCCGTACTGGCTGGAGATTTCATTGGGGGTTTGCGCTGCACCCAAGACGCTGCTGCCGAACCAAATCGACTCCTGGTTTCATTGCGCGAGTATTTGAAAGCCGATGAAAATTATCGGTGGATGCCGAATTTTGATGTAATGGATTTCTACCACAGTGAAACTGGCAATCACATAATCGATGTAAAGGGCCAAACTATTTCTGGCGACTTGATGGTTATGTGCCCAGGTTCCTCACACCAAGGCTTTCTTTCTAGTTTCTTTGCCGATGCTCCTGTCCGTCGAGTTCGATTGCAGATGGGCGCAACCGTCCCACTGCCGGCAAAACTTGGTCACTCAGTAGCGGATGGCGATTCACTTCGGTATTACCCGGCGTTTAAAGATTTGTCTCTTGCCGCGCTTCCGCCGCAATCGGAGATCGCAGCTCGAAGAAAGATGCAGTTGCTCATGGTCCAACGATTAGATGGAACTTTAACCATTGGAGATACACATGAATATGACGAACCCTTTGACCACGAAATCTTGGAAGAGCCCTATGAGCATCTTTCAGGCGTTATTTCCGCCATCTTTGGACGAACTGCCCCAGTGGTATCCCGTCGATGGGATGGTGTTTACAGCCAATCCACCAGCTCCGAAACATATTTTAGAAAGGCAATTGCACCTGGCGCGATTGTCGTAACAGGTGGTGGCGGTCGAGGAAATACCTTGTCGCCTGCGATAGCGGAAGAGACGATGATCCAATGGCGCTAACTAAACTAGCAATCTTTGATGTTGCCGGAACCACTGCGAAGGATGACGATCTGGTTGTTCGCGCCTTTCAAAAGGCGGTAATTGGGATGGGTGTCGAACCCGATTCGGCCGATCTCGCGGAAAAGACCGATTATGTAAATGCCACAATGGGTCAGCGCAAGATTGATGTCTTCCTACATCTCTTTGATGGCGATTTAGATCTGGCCAATCAGGCGCATGACAAATTTGTCGCCGCATATATCGAGCTAGTTTCAGCGGGCGAGCTTGAAGAATTTGAAGGAATCAGTGATTTCTTTCGGGAATTACGTAACCGCGGAATTGGGATTGCAATCACCACCGGTTTCCCAAGGGAGATCTTGGATCGAATTTTGACCAATTTAAATTGGTTGCCTTTGATCGATGTCTCAGTTGCTTCTTCGGAAGTGGATGAAGGCCGTCCAGCGCCAGACATGATCTTCCGCTCCATAGAACTATTCAATGTGACTACTGGGGCGAATGTCTCTTCTGAAGAGATTGTGGTGGTCGGCGATACTCAGGCCGATATGCAAAGTGGGGTTCGAGCTGGTGCGCCGTTGGTTGTTGGTGTGACATCTGGCGCTCACTCTGCGACGGAATTGGCTGCCGCCGGGGCTACGACCGTATTGATCGGGAGTACAGAGTTACTTTCACTTCTTGGCTAGCCTTGAGATTGAATCCAAATGTTAACTTTCTGATAACCAAAATAATCCCAAAAACGCCCTTCCTTGAAAACTTCAAGGGCTTTGCTACCCCTACATCTCTCAAGGAGGACTTATGCGTAAGCATGTAGCTTTTGGAGCAATTGCAGCAATCGTTGTTGCAATTCTCCCAGTGGCAGTTTCATCTGCCTCAGTAGGAGCCGTAAAGGCATCCGATGCAACATCAGTCAAAGACTTTGCTGGAGGCATGAATGGCCTCGTTACAGCATGTAAAAAAGAAGGAAAGCTAAACGTAATTACCCTTCCTCGTGACTGGGCAAACTTTGGCGAAGCCATGGACCTGTTTTCAAAGGCCTTCGGCGTAAAGATCTACGATGACAATCCAGATGGATCATCTGCTTACGAAGTTCAGACCATCAAGACTGCACCTGCTTCGAAGCAGCCAGATGTTGTTGACGTTGGAACTTCTGTTTTGGATGATGCAGTCGGAAGCGACATTTTCGCGGAATACCGCGTCCAGACCTGGAGCGCCATCCCAGCCGCTTACAAAGATAACTTGAACGCTAAGTACTACGGTGACTATGCCGGTCAGATCGCGATCATGTACGACACATCAATCCCAGTCGCACCAAAGTCAATCAAGGATCTTTTGAAGCCAGAATTCAAGGGAATGGTTGCTATCTCTGGTGACCCAACTCAGGCTCAACAGGCTTTGATGAGCGTATTCGCAGCTTCTGTTGCCAACGGTGGATCAGTAAACAACATCCAACCTGGCATTGATTTCTACAAGGCTCTTAAGGCCAATGGCAACTTTGTTGCTGTTAATGGAAACTCAACCAACTTCGCTGCTGGTGCCTTCAAGGTTGTTCTTAACTGGAACTTCAATGGTCCAGGAACTGTCGCTGCTGTTAAGGCGCTAGGCAAGGATGTTAAGTTCGTTATTCCTTCCGATGCAGTTCTTCAAGGAACTCCTTACAACCAAGCAATCAACAAGACCGCACCTCACCCAGCATGTGCTCGCTTGTGGGAAGAATTCATGTACTCCCAGAACAAGGGCAAGATCACCAGCCAACTAACAGCTGCTGACCTCAAGCTCTCTGGCTCTGCATTGTTTGCCAAGATCCTCGGCGGACAGAACATCTTCATCACCGGTGGCGCAACTCCTGTTGAGTTCCCTGCCATGGTTGCCAAGAAGTTGAATGTAGCGCCACCAGCTTCAATCACTTCCTACGCTGGCAAGTTAGCTGCAGTTACTCCTAATGCAGATGCACAAGCTGCTGCAAAGAAGATCCTCGTAGCTGCTTGGCCAAACCTCTAAGTCGAATTCGCGGATTAATTTCCACGATTCTTCTATAGATGACAGTTATGTCTACTAACCGCGGAACCGCCACTCGGAAGGGTGGTGGTTCTTCGGCAATTTTCAAAACTTTGCCGCTTGCCCCGTTCTCGCTCGTTTTCATCTTCTTCTTCTGTTGGCCAATCTTTCAAATCATCAAGAATTCAATCTCTGATGGCAAAGGTCACTACAACCTTGGGGCTTATCGCTTGATGTTTACCAAGCCATATATGCATGCCTTTTCGGTTTCACTTCAACTTTCCTTCTTCTCAGCGCTGAGCGCCGGACTCATTGGGGCGATCATTGCCTTTTATGTCCATAAGAGCAGCAAGTCCCTGCAATCTGGGATCGCAATGCTTTCTGGTGTGCTCGCGAACTCTGGCGGCGTACCGCTCGCATTTATGTTTATTGCGGCTTTTGGCGCCCAAGGTGGGATCGTCACGATCTTGAAAAAACTTGGTTTTGATATTTACGGTCACGGCTTCACGCTCTATAGCTTCAGTGGTTTGGTTCTGGTTTACAGCTTTTTCCAGATTCCCTTGATGTTGTTGGTATTTACTCCTGCACTGGCCGGAATGCGTAACGAGTGGCGCGAAGCGAATAACTCTTTAGGTGGCTCGAATTTACAGTTTATCCGTTGGGTTTTGATCCCCGTTCTTTTTCCAGCTTTCCTTGCTTCAACGCTTCTGCTCTTTGCCAGCGCCTTTTCTGCGTTTGCTACCGCAAGAGCTTTAACCGGCGGAAGCGTCGCATTAGTGCCGTTGGTTATCGGTTCGTTGATTGACGGTAACGTGATCACCGATCAGGCAAACCTTGGCGATGCGCTAGCAGTAGGTATGGTTGTGGTGTCTGCGATCGTAATGATTTTCTACGGTTTCTCATTGCGATGGGCGCGTGGTCGATGAAAACTCGAATCTTTGAGGCAACTCGTTATTTAATTCTCGCCGCCGGATTAATCTTCTTCGTTCTGCCTGTGGCATCAGCGATTGAATTTAGCCTTCGGGGTTACGGGAATAAAGGCCACACAATGGCTAATTATTCTTGGATTTTTCAACAAGATGATTTCTTTACGAACATCACGACTTCGCTCCGGCTTGCCGCCGTGGCAGCCGTACTGACGCTTCTTACCGTTGTCCCTGCGGTGGTTTTCTTACATTTAGAGGGCCAGAAATTTAAGCGGTTTTTCGAATTTCTTGCGATTCTGCCTTTGGTAGTTCCCGTCGTTTCGTTGGCAATTGGTGCCCAAAAAGCCATGCCGCTCTTTGTCCAGAACTCCGAATATGAGCTGGCCTTCTTCTATGTTGTTATTGCAATTCCATATACCTTCCAATCTCTAAATGTTGGACTGGCATCCATCCCATTGAAAACTCTTGTCGAAGCATCACGAAGTCTTGGTGCTAGCTTCACTCGCACTGTTCTATCGGTAATCATTCCTGCCATCAGAGGATCGATTAACTCGGCGCTCTTCTTAGCAATCACTTTATCTTTCGGCGAATTTACGTTGACTTCGCTGCTCCACTGGGAAACTTTTCCAGTTTGGATTACCCGAGTTGCGCAAGGGAATGTATTAGGTTCCATTGCCTTATCCATGTTCTCGTTGATCGGCGCATGGACGCTTTTAATTGTTGTTCAATCGGCACAAAACTGGAAAGGCATTCGCTTGAAGCGAACCGCTGAAGAGATAGAACTAGAAGAGGTGGCGCTGTGAGTGCTAAGAATTTGGAAACCAAAGTAAGTTTGCAGAATTTGAGCAAGCACTACGGAACCGTTGCTGCACTTCAGGATTTCTCCTTAGAGATGCAGACCGGCGAGATGGTTTCGCTGCTTGGCCCTTCGGGTTGCGGAAAAACCACAGTACTTCGAATTTTGGGTGGATTGGATCCGCATCATGATGGCCAAATCTTTGTCGATGGCGAGAACATCACGGGCTCCACGTCAGATAAGCGCAACATGGGAATGGTCTTTCAGGCTTACTCCCTCTTTCCAAATATGACTGTGATCGAAAATGTTGAATATGGCCTGCGCGTTCGTAAAATTTCGCCAGAGATTCGGCGCAAGAAGAGCATGGAACTACTAGAGATGGTGCATTTGAGCCACCGCCCCGATGCTTACCCCAACCAACTCTCTGGTGGCCAACAACAGCGCGTGGCGCTTGCTCGGGCCCTAGCAATCGCTCCTAAAGTACTTTTACTTGACGAGCCGCTCTCGGCTTTAGATGCGCAAGTTCGAGTTCAGATTCGGGAAGAAATCCGACGCATTCAACTTGAGACTGAAACAACGACGCTTTTCGTTACCCATGATCAAGAGGAAGCGATGTCGGTCTCGGATCGAGTTGGCGTAATGAACGCGGGCCAATTAGAACAAATAGATTCACCTTCCAACCTGTACAACAAGCCGAAGAGTGCTTTCGTTGCCTCGTTCGTCGGTGTCACCAATAAGATCTCAGCCCAAATTGAAGGCAGTGGCCGAGTCAAAGTTTTCAACCAAGAGATAGAGCTATCCCAAAATTCTGCTTCCTTTGGAAGCGGTTCAGCGGTTATTGCCTTAGTTCGTCCGGAAAATATTGCGATCGCTTCCGACGCTGATCCAGAATCAAAAGCTGGCTTGATCATCACCAAGTCTTTTCTGGGCCCAATGACTAAACTGGGCGTAGATTTAGGTGGCGAAAACTTGGTTTATGTAAACTTAACCAGCCAAGAAGCAAAGAAAATCGATGTCGGTAGTCGTATTGCCGTGAAAATTACTTCGGAGGAGCTCATGGTCGCCAATGCTTAACCAAGATTCTCAAATTAGTCGGTTAGCAAGAGGCGAAGCAAATGAAAAAGGTTGGCGGCCGTTAACGGTTGAAGCAGGTGAAGAACTCACTGGTGTAACACCTGAGCCCGGGGCCAAATCTGTTTTAAGTTTGGTGCACATCTCAGATCTACACATCTGCGATGCGCAATCTCCGGCGCGCGTTGAAATTCTGGATCGATTTGCCGATCCACATAATCCTTACTCGCAATACGTTAAATATGTTGGAACGTATCGAGCGCAAGAAATATTGACGACGCAAACCTTGGAAGCAATGGTTCAAACGATTAACTCGATTAAGACCGGAATCGTTACGGATCGCCCAATCGATGCGGTCGTGATAACTGGCGATGTAACCGATAATGCACAAAATAATGAACTTTCTTGGTACTTATCGATTATGGATGGCGGCTTAGTTCATCCTGACTCTGGCAATTTAGACCGCTGGGAGGGGGTCGCCACCACTGATCCACACGATTACGATCCTTCTTACTGGAACCCCGAAGGCACCCCCCATGGATGCGCTGAAGACTTTCCTCGCGCTCTTTACGGATTGCCTACCGTTCCGGGTTTGCTTGCCGCAGTTCGCAAGCCATTTCAGGCAACCGGTTTAGTACATCAATGGTTTGCAACCCATGGCAATCATGATGCGCTGTTGCAGGGGACCGTCGCAGCCGATGAATACATCAACAATTTTGCAACCGGGGATCGAAGAGTCACTGCTCTGGATCCCGATCTTGACTTGGTTGAAATGTTTGGCAAATTTCAAATGGTTGGGCCTACTAGTTATCCAGATTCATCCGGTTCAACCTTTCGTTATATCGCCGCTGATCAGTCACGGCGGATTAATCAGGCTGCTGATTGGGCCAAGATTCACTTGGAGTGCGGCCATGGGCATGGGCTCCAAACGGAGAATGCACAAGCTGGAACGAAGTATTGGTCTCGGGACATTGGCGAAGTTCGCTTGATTTCAATGGATACCGTTAACGAACACGGTGGATGGCAAGGTTCTCTTGGCTTGACTCAATTTAATTGGCTGAAGCAGGAGTTATCGGATCCAGCGCCAAAGTATTTTGTACTGCTCTCGCATCATCCGGCTGACACTCTCTTCAACCTTTATTCACCAACGGGTGTCGAGAGTCGAATCGGTGAGGTGGAATTGAATGAATTACTTCTAAGTGAGCCTCGAATAATTCTGTGGCTAGCAGGACACAACCATGAACATCATGTGGACTTTATTGGTGCCGAAGGCAAGCGCGGTTTTTGGCATATTCAAACCGCGTCTAATATCGATTGGCCACAGCAAGGTCGCATCGTTGAAATTTTAGAGAGCGATTCCAAGATTGTCATCGCTACTTCGGTTTTTGATCATCAGAGTCCAGTAGAACTTGAAGTTGCCGTTTCTGATCTTGATAACCCAGTAAACCTCGCGGGACTTTCGCGGTTATTGTCGGCCAATGATTGGCAGCGTCGTTCTGGTGAATTTGATGTTGAACTTATGGCCGGGCAACAAAGTGATCGCAATCGCTATCTTTGGTTAGAGAGCGAATAATCCTTCATTTACTGCCTAATGCGTGGTAAGACTGGGGGATGGATCGGGATTTTGATGTACTAATCATTGGCTCAGGATTTGGTGGCTCGGTAGCAGCTCTTCGCCTAACTGAAAAAGGGTACAAAGTTGCCGTTCTAGAAGCCGGTCGGCGCTTCACCGATAAGGATTTCCCAAAGACTTCTTGGCGAATATCTCGTTTTCTCTTCCTTCCTCGTTTGGGACTTCGCGGCATTCAACGAATTCATGCCCTTCCCGATGTACTGGTTTTAGCTGGGGCCGGTGTGGGTGGCGGTTCGCTGGTCTATGCCAATACCTTGTACGTGCCACCAGATACCTACTTCAACGATGCTCAGTGGCGCTCGATTACTGATTGGAAAGCTGAACTCTTGCCTTGGTATGACCAAGCTTCGCGCATGTTGGGCGTGGAAGAGAACCCTTATTTTTCACCCTCAGATCAAGCGATGAAAGAAGTTGCCGAAGAAATGGGGGTCGGCCACACCTTTCGAATGGCGCCATTGGGAGTGCACTTTGGTGAAGGCTCAGGTGTCTTCGCCGCGGATCCATACTTTGGGGGCGTAGGACCTGATCGACATGGTTGCACCCAATGCGGTGGCTGCATGACAGGTTGTCGGTTCAACGCAAAAAATACGTTACCAAAAAATTATTTGGGGTTGGCCGAGAGTGCAGGGGCGCAAGTATTTCCAGAACATACCGTTACGAAAATCGAAGAACTGGCTGATGGTTCTTGGCGGATCTCAGCGCGCAAGAGCTCATCCTGGTTTGGGCGATCGCGAATTTTCACTGGTGGCCAAGTCGTAGTCGCTGCTGGAACTTTTAACACTCAGAAGTTGCTTCATCGCATGAAAGCCGACGGCACTCTGCCAAATATTTCTAACTTCCTTGGCAAACTTTCAAGAACTAACAGCGAATCACTGGTTGGTGCATTGATGCCCAATACTGATGTTGATTTCAGTCAAGGTTCTGCGATTACTTCATCATTCTTTCCCAATGAACACACTCACGTTGAGCCAGTTCGTTACGGCAAAGGCAGCAATTTGATGGGTGGACTGCAGACGTTAATGACCGATGGCGCCAAGGCAAAAGATCGCCGGCGTCAATGGTGGGGGATAGCTTTTCGTCATCCATCGCAAGTGCTGCGAATTTTAGATGTCCGCAAGTGGAGTCAACGAACGGTAATTGCTTTGGTGATGCAGAACGTGGATTCTTCGGTCAATATTTCAAGCAAGCGCGGCATTTTCGGATGGCGTTTAACATCGGAAAATAATTCCGAGCATCCCAACGCCACCTTTATCCCAGAAGCCAACGAAGTTGTGCGACGAATAGCAGCAAACCGTGGTGGCATTGCTGGCGGAAACTTAGGTAATTTAATAAACGCACCATTTACGGCGCACTTCGTCGGCGGCTGCGTTATTGGTGCCAGCTCCGACGTCGGAGTTATCGATCCTTACCATCGCGTCTGGAACTATCCGACAATGCATATTGTCGATGGCGCCAGCGTCACAGCAAACCTGGGCGTTAATCCATCACTCACAATTACTGCGCAAGCCGAACGCGCATTTTCAATGTGGCCTAACCGCGGCGAAGCTGACCCTAGGCCGATTCAATCATTCAGTTACCAAAAGGTCTCGGCGATAGCGCCACACAGCGCTTTTGTGCCCGCCCACGCAGTTGGTGCGCTTAGGCTTCCGAAGTAATTTCGCGCCCTCGTAATCTTGGCGCTTTGGTTATGGGAAATTCTGGGTGTTGGTAAAAGTCTTTGATTGTTGCGACCGCGAGTTCATTCTTTTCTTTAACTACATAATGTGAGGCCCCAGGAATTATTGCCAATCGACCATTAGGTAGTGCCTCATAAAGTTCAACGGTGTGATGATTGGAAAATGGTTCATCATCACCCGTCAGAACTAGTACGGGACATTTAATCTTTGCCAAATCGGATGGAGTTAGATTCGGTTCGGTACGCCAAACTTCGAAAGCCCGCTGAATTATGCTGGCTTGAATGTGAGCTGGATCAGGGGAACGATCGGCAAACTCCGCAGCATCTTCTTCGCTGACGTTGACAACTATGGGTTCATCATTAAAAGGCATTCCAGCATCCCAATGGTAGTTGGTGCCAATCGCAACAATAGATTTAACCAAGTCTGGTCGTTTCAGTGCGACCAATAAAGAAATAATGCCACCATCGCTCCAGCCCAACAGATGAGTAGGTGCGCCGATCACATCTTCGATATAGGCGATCGCCTCGTCGCATTGGAAATCAAAATGATAAAAGCCTTCGCGAATTCCGGTTCGGCCATGAGCTGTACGGTCGTAGGCGAAAACATGAAATTTATCTTCAACTGCAGGAAGAGCGCCTTCTTCCCAATCTTCGGTCGCGCTCAAACCGCCATGCAAAAGCAGCGCAGGTTCCCCATTGTTAGCCCACTCTTTGCTCCAAGTCTTATGACCTCGAAGCTCCAAGTACCCAGCAGTTAGTAATTGGGACATAGCTAGATCGAATCCAGAATGTGACGATTGCCGCGGTCGAAGGTCAGGTAATTCCAGAACCAATCGGCAATGGTTCCAATTCGATTTCGTCCGCCCATTAAATAAAAGAGGTGAAGGAAAAGCCAAGCGCTCCAGGCCAATGGTCCTGAAAACTTAATTGGACCAGCTTCGACTACGGCTTTGTTTCGGCCGATTGTGGCCATCGAACCCTTATCTTTATAAGAAAACTTCTTCAGTTCTAAACCTTTATTTGCTCGAATAATTTGCTCGGCAACGAATCGACCCTGTTGCATTGCTACTGGTGCGACCATTGGAAGAAAGCGCCCATCAGCACCTTTGGCGCCGGCGATATCGCCGACCGCCCAAATATTTGGATAGTGCCGAACCTGCAGGTTTTCATCAACATCGACTCGGTTGCCAGCCAGAGGGATATTAAGAAATTCTGAATCTGGCGATCCTTTAACGCCCGCCGCCCAAATTGTGACCTCGGAAGGCAGATATTCACCGCTGCCCAATAATATTTTTCGCGATTCCACTGCTTTTACGGCCGTATTGGTAAGGACTGTTACGCCCATTCGTTCAAGAGTCTTCTTCGTTTTTTCCGAGAGCGATTCCGAGAACATCGGTAACAATCGTGGGCCAGCCTCAAGCAGATAAATATCCATATGTTTGGCGGCATGGGCTTCATCATTCTTAAGTGGGCCACGTACTAGCTCGGCCAAAGCGCCAACCATTTCAACTCCGGTTGGGCCGCCACCGACTACAACAATTGAGAGCCTGGTCTCATCTTGAAAACGACAGAGGTCTTCAAAACGGCGCATGACTTCGGCGCGAATCTCTAGCGCTTCCTGAATGCTCTTCATTCCAAGGGCATTTTCTGCGACTCCCGGAATTCCAAAATCAGCAGTAACCGATCCCATCGCAACAACTAGATGATCGAATTCCAGCGTCTCACTGCTATCGAGTTTCACCGCTTTGTTTTTGTGATCAAGGGAAATTGGTGAACCCATTCGAAAGTTGCCATGAAATTCTCGAAGCACGCCGCGAATTGGATAGGCAACGTGATCTGCTGCCAGCCCAGCAGTTGAAACCTGGTAAAGCAGAGGAAGAAAGGTTTGATAGTTGTGCTTATCCACCACTGTCACTATCGCGCGTGATCCCAGAGCTCTGGCTGTGGCCAAGCCACCGAAGCCACCACCGAGAATCAGTACGCGAGGTTTAGTCATAAAGTGATTCCCGTCATTTCAAGTGTCGAAAAGGTAGTGCTGAGTCTACTGTTAATTACATGAGCCGAGCTTCCGAAAATAACCGCCTAATACTTGTAACAGGCGCATCTGGATATGTAGGTGGGCGATTAGTCCGCCAATTGTTAACGGAAGGTTTCCAGGTTCGAGTTTTTGTGCGGGATGGAAAGAAGATCACCGGACAATCTTGGTTTGGAGAAGTGGAAATTGCCGAAGGTAATGCCAACAATTTCGAATCTGTGAGTAAGGCCCTGATTGGTATACATACTGTCTATTACTTACTTCACTCGATGAGCCAAGGTTCTAATTTCGATGAGTTGGAATCAGCGATGGCGCGCAACTTCGCAAAGGCTGCGAGTGATTCGCAGGTAAAGCAGATTGTGTACCTGGGCGGAATCGCAAACGATAAACACATAAGTAAGCATTTAAAATCTCGCGAACAGACTGGCACAGATTTAGCTGCAGGTACCGTGCCAGTTGCCGAACTTCGGGCCGGAATAATTATTGGATCTGGTTCTGCTTCTTTCGAAATGCTGCGCCATTTAACGCACCGATTGCCGATCATGATTACGCCAAAGTGGGTTTCAAATCGCACCCAACCAATTGCGATTCGTGATGTTTTGTATTACCTAACTGGTATTGTAAAACTTCCGAAGCCAGTGGCGGGAATTTTTGATATTGGTGGTCCCCAAGTGCTCTCTTACGAGGCGATGATGCAAACTTTCGCGAAGCTATCGGGATTGCGGCGAAGAATAATTATCAAAGTCCCAGTTTTAACGCCGGGTTTCTCAAGTCATTGGATCGGGTTGGTAACACCTGTACCAACTAGTTTGGCGCGCCCGTTGGTTGGATCGCTAATCAGCGAAGTTGTTGCTGACCCGAAGAAGAGTATCGATGCCATTATTCCGCCCCCAAAAGAGGGCTTGGTAGATCTGAAAACTTCTATCGAACTGGCACTTTCGCGAATCACATCAAATCAAGTTGAGACTCGTTGGTCTGATGCGACTGCCCCATCAGTTCCGTGGCAAAAAGCACAAAGCGATCCCGATTGGGCTGGCGAAACGATGTATCGCGACTATCAGCGCAAGGTCGTTGAAGTTCCAATTGCTGATATCTGGTCGGCGATCGAGCGAATTGGTGGCGACACTGGTTGGTATGGCGCCGATACCTTGTGGTGGTTGCGTGGCTTCTTGGATCGAATTTTCGGTGGGGTTGGCTTGCGCCGCGGCCGCCGCGATCCACTTCACTTGCGCGTCGGCGACAGTTTAGATTTTTGGCGCGTTGAAGAAGTGGTTCCAAATTCAAAGTTGCGCTTGTATGCCGAGATGGTCTTACCTGGCAAAGCGTGGTTAGAGTTCCGAATTTCTGAAATTGAGGAGGCCGGGAAGGTCAAAACCAAAGTCGAGCAAGAGGCGACCTTCTCCCCGCGCGGCCTTGGCGGTCAGCTTTACTGGTTCGTCATCCTTCCCTTTCATGTGATCGTTTTTCCAACCATGCTCCGCAATTTGGTTAAGGCGGGCGCGAAAGCAAAGGCGAGCAATAAAAAGGGCGATTGATTAACCTGATGAGTTAACTGGCACAATCAGCCCATGCATGAATTTAACGCCGAGGTCGAAGCGCTTGCTGCTGAAGTAATGGAATACAGCCTGTATCGGCTTAAATCGGATCCGCCGTTAGACGGTCCAAAGTCTCCAGAAGAACTCTTTGCCTTGGCTGGAAACACCATCACGCCCGAAGGCCTTGGTGGCCCAGCTGCGATGGAGTTGTTTCGTGAAGTTTTAGCAAAAGCATGTATCTCTACCGATCATCCCCGCTATTTAGCCTTCATCCCCAGCGCTCCAAGTGAGTATGCCAACCTCTTTGATCTAGTTGTAGGCGCAACTGCTTTGTACGGCGGCTCTTGGCTGGAAGGTGCGGGTGCGGTCTTCGCCGAAAACCAGGCACTTCGCTGGATCTCAGATTTAGCCGGATTACCTCAAAGTGCGGGTGGTGTTTTTGTCCAGGGTGGGACGATCGGAAATCTTTCTGCGCTGGTCGCGGCTCGTACTCACTTTCGCGAAAAACGAAGTGGCGTCACACGTTGGGTGGTAGCAGCCAGTTCGGAAGCGCACTCATCAATCACCGCGGCCGCAAACGTTATGGATGTCGAGATACTTCTTATTGATCCGGACAAACACGGTTCACTCCAAGGGGAAGCGGTTGCAACAGCAATCGATTCATATCATGCCAAGCATCCGACCCATCAAATCTTTGCCGTTGTTGCAACTGCTGGAACAACAAACTTAGGCATCATCGATAATTTAGATTCGGTGGGCGATGTCGTACAAGAGCGCGGAATCTGGTTCCATGTCGATGGCGCCTACGGTTTAGCGGCGCTTTGCGCACCAAAAGTTCGTCCACTTTTTAAAGGGGTGGAGAAGGCGGACTCATTAATTGTCGATCCACACAAATGGCTTTTTGCGCCCTTCGACGCCTGTGCCTTGATCTATCGAAATCCAGAACTTGGTAAAAAAGCACATCTGCAACATGCGGCATATCTTGATACTTTGGATGATGATGGCGAATGGAATCCATCTGATTACGCAATTCACTTAACCCGGCGCGCTCGCGGATTACCATTTTGGTTTTCACTCGCAGCTCATGGCACCAATGAGTATGAAGAGGCGGTCGAAGCCACTATGGAGATGGCACGAATCGCTGCCGATCTAATTCGTAACCATCCAAATTTGGAACTAGTTGTTGAACCAACCTTGTCCGTTGTCGCCTTCACTCGAAAAGGTTGGGCGGCGCCGGCCTACCAAATCTGGTCCGATAAATTATTGGAAGATCAGATTGGTTTTGTGACGCCTTCGGCACATCATGGGCAACCAATTCTGCGATTTGCCATCGTG
Source organism: uncultured Actinomycetes bacterium (assembly GCA_903873185.1). GTDB lineage: Bacteria > Actinomycetota > Actinomycetes > Nanopelagicales > Nanopelagicaceae > CAIMZW01. The sequence continues at coordinate 11,493 of CAIQNN010000036.1, read as the reverse complement.
AATCCATGGACTAAGAAGAGCGATTTGGAAGCGATACTAGAAACGCTGTGATTTTTCGAATCGAAAATTAAACGCTGGTTCTGGCAGAAATGCCCAAATTTGTCCCACCCGCCTCCTATGCTTAGCGAATGGAAAACTTGGCTTTGACTACCCAGGAGTTCGCCACTGCGGGGAACTCGGTCGTAAATTTGACCGATCTTGAACTTCGAATCCTGGATTTTGAACGCCAATGGTGGCGCTACGCAGGAGCCAAGGAGAGCGCGGTAAAAGAGCTCTTTGATCTCAATCCACCTGCCTATTACCAACTTCTAAATAACCTGATCGACCGCGAAGATGCCCTTTTGGCCCAGCCAATGCTGGTTAAGCGCCTGCGCCGCCTTCGGGAAGCCCGGACCAGCGCCCGTTCTGCCAGTTTCACTGGCTGAAATCAATAAGAGCCAGTTTCGCCGGCTGAAAAGCTAATTTCCTTCACAATTTGAGTTTGCCCAATGCTCGCCCCTGCCCTAGATTTGGCGTTAGCACTCGGACGGTGTGAGTGATAACTCGCCCCGCCAGAGGTAGATAAACCCAATCGATTTACTTGAAGTGAATAAGGGAGATATTGCGTTATGGCAAAAATGATTGCCTTCAATGAAGAGGCCCGCCGCGGTCTCGAGCGCGGAATGAACGTGCTCGCTGATGCTGTGAAAGTAACCCTCGGACCCCGTGGTCGAAACGTGGTTCTAGAGAAGAAGTGGGGCGCCCCAACAATCACCAACGATGGCGTCTCCATCGCTAAGGAGATCGAACTTGATGATCCTTGGGAGAAGATCGGTGCCGAGCTAGTAAAGGAAGTTGCCAAGAAGACCGATGATGTCGCTGGCGATGGAACTACTACTGCCACCGTTTTGGCTCAGGCCCTAGTTCGCGAAGGTCTTCGTAACGTTGCTGCCGGTTCAAACCCAATGGCGCTAAAGCGCGGCATCGAAAAAGCAGTTGAAGCAATTTCAGCTGAACTTTCAGCGATGGCCAAGCCAGTTGAAACCAAAGAACAGATTTCTGCAACCGCCTCTATCTCTGCTGCCGACACCACTATCGGTGAAATGATCGCAGAAGCCATGGACAAGGTTGGCAAGGAAGGCGTAATCACCGTCGAAGAGAGCAACACTTTCGGACTTGAGCTCGAGCTCACCGAAGGTATGCGTTTCGACAAGGGTTACATCTCGCCTTATTTCACCACCGATACCGATCGCATGGAAGCCGTTCTCGAAGATCCATATATCTTGATCGCGAACTCCAAGATCGCAAACATTAAGGACCTACTTCCAATCTTGGAAAAGGTAATGCAATCCGGAAAGCCACTTGTTATCTTGGCCGAAGATGTTGAAGGCGAAGCCCTTGCAACTTTGGTTGTTAACAAGATCCGCGGCACCTTCCGCTCTGCAGCCGTAAAAGCCCCAGGCTTTGGTGATCGCCGTAAGGCAATGTTGCAAGACATTGCAATCCTTACCGGCGCCACTGTTATCTCCGAGGAAGTTGGTCTCAAGCTCGAGGCAACAACCATGGATCTACTTGGACATGCTCGCAAGGTTGTCATTGCAAAAGAAGAGACCACAATCGTTGAAGGTTCTGGCGATGCCGAGCAGATCAAGGGTCGCGTAAATCAAATTCGCGCCGAGATCGAAAAGAGCGATTCCGATTACGATCGTGAAAAACTCCAAGAGCGCTTAGCAAAGCTTGCTGGTGGCGTTGCCGTCATCAAAGCCGGAGCTGCAACTGAAGTTGAATTGAAAGAGCGTAAGCACCGCATCGAAGATGCAGTTCGTAACGCCAAGGCTGCAGTAGAAGAAGGAATCGTCGCCGGTGGTGGCGTTGCTCTTCTCCAGGCTGCAACCGCTGCCTTCGCAAAGTTGAACCTAACTGGCGAAGAAGCAGTCGGCGCTCGCATCGTGGAGCTCTCCATTGAAGCCCCACTAAAGCAGATTGCGATCAACGCTGGCCTCGAAGGTGGCGTAGTCGTAGAGAAGGTTCGAAACCTCGAAACTGGTTTCGGTCTCAATGCGGCAACTGGCGAATATGTAGACATGATCAAGGCTGGGATCATCGATCCTGCCAAGGTCACCCGCTCTGCCCTCCAGAATGCGGCTTCTATCGCAGCTCTTTTCCTAACTACCGAAGCGGTAATTGCGGATATTCCAGAGAAGCGCCCAGTTCCTAACCAGCAAGGTGGCGGGGATATGGACTTCTAAAGTCCCCCTAAGCGTTAAAGCCAAAAAGCCCTCGAATTGCTCGGGGGCTTTTTGCTTTAAGGTATAGGTATGAAACAGGGTAAAGGTCAGCAGGATTTCTATGGGGCGCTTGCGATCGCGCGCGCCGCTGCCATCGAGGATGCCCAGAACGCCGAATTTGTTGGCCAATTAGTTTCGATCGATTCTGAAGATGAGCGAATTGGTACCTATCTATTTGAAGCGAACCTGCCAGGTTATGGTGGGTGGCGCTGGGCGGTAACCGTTGCAAAAGTCGATGAAACTTCACCCGCAACCCTGTGCGATGTTGTCTTGCTTCCAGGCGCCCAATCGCTTATTGCGCCAGAGTGGGTGCCTTATATCGATCGAATTCAGCCTGGCGATGTGGGCGTAGGGGACATAGTTCCGACCTCTGCCGATGATGAGCGTTTAGTTCCGGGTTTTGCCGCCCTTCCAGGCGAAGAAGAGCTCGAGGCAGTTGCGTTGTGGGAACTTGGCTTAGGGCGAGCCCGCACCCTTTCTATCATTGGCCGCGACCAAGCCAGCAAGCGTTGGTACGAAGGCGACCGCGGTCCAAAATCACCATTAGCCATGGCGGCACCGCTGCCTTGCGCCTCATGTGGCTTCTTTATCCCGATTGCTGGCTCCCTTCGCTCTGCCTTTGGCGTCTGCTCCAATGCGATTTCACCCGAAGATGCCCGAGTTGTCTCAGTTGACCACGGCTGCGGCGCTCATTCTGAAGCCTTAGTAGTTCCCGAATAACCTCCCGCCATTCAATGGGCGTGGGTTAAACTCACCTTCTGCCCGATTTGATTCGGCCTAACGCAGCGCAATAAAAGAATGGAGTTCACCATGCCAATTGGTCGAGTGAAATGGTTTAGCCTCGAAAAGGGTTTTGGTTTTATCTCCTCCGAAGAGGGCGAAGATGTTTACCTTGCTGCCGCGGCGCTTCCTGATGGGATTACAACGATCAAGCCGGGAACAAAATTAGATTTCGGAATCGTAGAAGGTCGTCGTGGTCCACAGGCGCTTTCCGTTCGCATAATCGAAGCACCAGCTTCGATCGTGGAAAATAATCGGATCAATCCTGATGATTTGGCAACGATGATCGAAGACACAATCAAAATTTTGGACAAGGTTGGAAATGGTCTTCGACATGGCCGTCATCCCCAAGGTGCCGAAGCTGAACGATTAGCGAAGGTGTTGCGAGGCATCGCCGGACAGTTCGAGGGTTGATAAACCCGAAGAACTAGTTCGGTTTATGTTGCTAGCCGGACAGTTCGAGGGTTGATAAACCCGAAGAACTAGTTCGGTTTATGTTGCTAAAGTTGGCCGCGACGTCCACGTCTGATTGTGTAGCGCAATCCAACCAGCCCTAATGTGGCGCCACTAACGCAGATCCAAATCGTATTTGTGGCGGCGCTGCTTGCGATTGCAATAACAAAGGCAACGACCCACAGGATCGTGCCTGCGATAATTGCGAAGACCGGAGATCTCATGGCAATAGCCTAATTGAAAGTGGCTATCCTTAAGTAATGGTCTCTGACTCTGGTTCGCTCCGAGCCTTCAGACATCGAAATTTCCGAATCTTCTTCGCCGCCAACTCGATCTCCAATATTGGAACTTGGGCGCAACGCGTTGCCCAAGATTGGCTTGTACTGCAGTTAACCCACAGCGGTCGTGATCTCGGGCTAGTTACTGGGCTGCAATTCTTGCCCTCGCTGGCGCTCAGTCTTTACGGTGGTTCACTTGCGGATCGATTCAATAAGCGAAAGCTCTTGCTGCTGACGAATATCGGCGGCGGACTGACTTCGCTGATTTTGGGCACGTTGGTCATTTCACATAACGTTCAACTTTGGCACGTTTATCTCTTGGCGCTCTCTCTTGGCGCATTCGGCGCAATTGATGCGCCAGTACGTCAGGCATTTAACTCTGAAATTGTTGGCAAAAGTGATGTGGCAAATGCCATCAGCCTAAATTCGGCGAATTTTAATGCCGGCCGACTGGTTGGACCTGGACTTTCTGGGTTGTTGATCGCGTGGTTTGGAACTGGTCCCTCCTTCATGCTTAATGCCGCTTCCTACCTCTTTGTTATCGCAGGTTTGCTAATGATGAAAGAGAATGATCTGCACATAGAAGTAGAGCCGCAATCAAAGGCGGCGATTCGAGATGCCTTGAAATACATAAAAACTAGACGCGACATAATCGCCGTGATGGTAACTGTTTTCTTTACCGCCACCTTTGGTCTGAATTTTCAAATCTTCAATGCTTTGATGGCAACCACGGTTTTCAATAAAGGCGCTGCCTCTTACGGCGGGCTGGGAAGTATTTTGGCAATTGGTTCGCTGGCGGGCGCCCTACTTTCGGCCAAATTAGATAAGCGCCGAAGTCCTAGGTTCATCATGTTCTTCGCGGCAGCTTTTGGCAGCTCCGAAATAGTTTTGTCATCGGCCCCTTCTTATGCCAACTACGCCCTGTTACTTCCGGTGTGTGGCATGTTGGCGCTGACTACATTGATCGCCGCAAATTCCTATGTTCAAACAACGACCGACCCGGAAATGCGCGGACGAGTTATGGGTTTGTATTTGATGGTCTTCCTCGGCGGCACACCTTTTGGCTCACCACTTCTCGGTTGGCTTTCAACTCAAATTGGAATCAGAGAAGCGTTGGCGTTCTGTGGTTTATTTACCGTGATTCCGGCGTTGCTTGGTTATTGGCGCTTTGTTAAAAAGAATCCCAGGGTCAAGTAATTTACTTTCGGTAGCCGCTCAAAACCAGAAGAGTTAGACCAATTAAGACCGCCAAGGTCACAACTCTTCTGATCTTGTAATTCATGTTGTACTTACTTTCCCAAACGCTCTACGACGTACTCGATGCTGGCAGTTAGATGATCAACATCTGAAGGCTCTACTGCTGGGAACATGCCGATTCGAAGTTGGTTCTTTCCGAGCTTGCGATATGGATCGGTATCAACAATTCCGTTAGCACGCAGAACTTTTGCGATTTCAAGGGCATCGATCGAGTCATCAAAGTTAATGGTGCCAACTACTTTGGAACGCATTGCTGGATCGGTAACAAATGGTGTGGTGTACGAAGTTTTCTCAGCCCAGTTGTAAAGCCGTGATGATGAATCGGCTGAGCGACCGGCAGCAAACTTCAAGCCACCATTGTGATTCATCCATTCGATCTGCTCAGCTAACAACATCAGCGTTACTAGAGCCGGGGTGTTGTATGTCTGATCCAATCGACTGTTTTCAATTGCAATTGTTAGGTCAAAGAAAGCTGGCGTCCATCGGCCAGATTCCTTGATTTTTGCAACTCGCGCGATTGCCGCCGGGCTCATGATTGCGATCCAGAGACCGCCATCGGAGGCAAAAGACTTTTGCGGGGCAAAGTAATAAACATCGGACTGCGAAATATCTACAGCCAGACCACCGGCAGCGCTGGTGGCATCGACCAGAACGAGCGCACCTTCGGTACCTGCGGGACGAATGATCGGCATCGAAACGCCGGTTGAAGTTTCATTGTGGGTCAGGGCGTAAACATCTACGCCAGCCTCGGAAATTGAAAGTGGATGAGAGCCAGGTTCGGATTTAATAACTGTTGGTTCATCCAAGAACGGAGCTTCCTTCGATGCAGCGGCAAACTTCGAGGAGAACTCGCCAAATACTAAGTGCTGTGATTTCTTTTCAATCAGACCAAATGTCGCGATATCCCAAAATGCGGTTGAACCGCCGTTGCCAAGGACAACTTCATAGCCTTCGGGCAGATTAAAGAGTGAGGTAAGGCCGGAACGAACCCGACCGACCACATTTTTAACGGGCTTCTGGCGATGAGAGGTACCAAGGATGGTGGTGCCGCTTGCGGCGAGCGCACTAAGTGCGGCAGGGCGAATCTTTGATGGGCCGCAACCAAAACGACCATCTGAGGGCTTAATATTTTCTGGGATTTGGATATCAGTCACTGCGTAAGCCTAAGGGTAGAAGCGACGCACCTTCCAACCATTAGCTGTGACCTCGTACCTAATGCGATCGTGCAACCTGGAATATCGCCCTTGCCAGAATTCGATGCTGGTAGGGACCACCACATAACCGCCCCAATGTGGCGGCCTGGGGACCAAACTTCCTTCGGGATATTTGGCGACGTACTCCTGATATTTCCCTTCCAGTTCACTTCGATCCTCTAGCACTTCAGATTGCGAACTGGCCCAAGCACCGATCTGACTGCTCCATGGCCGGCCCGCAAAATAGTTATCGGAATCGGCTTCGGCAATCTTTTTAGCCTGGCCTAAGACAATTACCTGTCGTTCCATGGCATACCAAGGAAAGAGCAAGCTAACCGCGGGGTTGCCTGCTATTTGCCGTCCCTTTCGGGAGCCGTAATTGGTAAAGAAACTAAAACCCGCGGGGGATAACTCTTTTAACAGGACGGTTCGGCTCGAGGGTTGGCCATCGGCAACCGTGGAGAGCACCATCGCATTTGCCTCGACAATTACGACATTGGCAGCCGCCTCATGGAGCCAAGTATGAAATTGGGTGACTGGGTCTGTTGAAATTTGGTTCTCCGTCAATCCGGTCTCGCCATATGAGCGGCGCATGGCAGCGATTGCAGCTTTATCCAATTCGGTCATGGCTACAACTTACTCATAGCGACCAGAATCAGCGCGGGATGTATTGCAGGTCACTTGCTTTCCCCCTTTTTCGCGCCGAATATGGTTTGGAAGTGACTACATATAAGAGCAGAATACGAGCGTCGAATTGTTTAATTTTCCAAGGGGAGTGCGCTGTGGGCGAAGATTTCAAGCCAGGTTTAGAGGGTGTAATTGCATTTGAATCGGTTATCGCCGAGCCCGATAAAGAGGGCAGTTCCCTTCGCTATCGCGGAGTAGATATCGAAGACCTCGTTGGCAAAGTTGAATTCGGCAAGGTCTGGGGTTTATTGGTTGATGATTCGTTCGCGCCCGGATTACCAGTCGCAGAACCAGAAGTCCTTCCTATTCATTCCGGCGACGTGCGCGCTGATGTTCAAGCCGCGATCGCGCTGCTCGCCCCAAAGTTTGGCTTCAAGCCACTTCTAGATTCAACTATCGAAGAAGCCCGCGACAATGTGGCGCGCTCTTCTGCGCTTCTCCTTTCTTATGTTGCCCAAGCAGCTCGCGGTGATTCCCTTCCAGCCGTTCCAGAATCTGAAGTTAATAAAGGCACAACCTCAGTAGAGCGAATGATGATTCGTTGGCGCGGTGAGCCGGACCCTAAGCATGTAAAAGCAATCGATGCCTATTTAGTTTCCGCCGCCGAACATGGAATGAATGCTTCAACATTTACCTCTCGCGTTATTGCATCAACCGGCGCCGATGCTGCCGCAGCACTTTCTGGTGCGATCGGTGCAATGTCTGGCCCACTTCATGGCGGTGCCCCATCTCGCGTTCTTGGAATGATCGAAGATGTTGAAAAATCTGGCGATGCTCGTGCATATGTAAAAGGCATCATGGATCGCGGCGAACGTTTAATGGGTTTTGGTCACCGCGTTTATCGTGCTGAAGATCCACGCGCTCGCACTTTGCGTCGCATTGCCCGTGAACTCGAGGCACCTCGTTACGCAGTTGCTGAAGCGCTAGAACAAGCAGCGCTCGCTGAACTTCACGAGCGTCATCCAGAGCGAGTCTTGGAAACCAACGTCGAATTCTGGGCAGCAATTGTTTTGGACTTTGCTGAAGTTCAGGCACACCTCTTTACCTCAATGTTTACCTCCGCTCGCACTGCGGGTTGGTCGGCACACATTTTGGAAGAGAAGAAAACTGGCCGTTTGATTCGTCCTTCGGCTCGATATGTTGGCCATGGAACTCGTCCTGCTAGCGAAGTTGCTGGCTGGTAGGGCCCTGAGAGCACCCCTCACAATTAGCGAGAAATCGCGTTAAATATGGGCTTTTTTATAACAATCTTGTAACGACCGCCTGATTAACGGGGTGGCTCGCACCTTAGGCTTGCCTATCTTCATTTACTCCAGTGTAATTACGCCGTTGCCTCCCTCGGGCAGCACCAATACATGGAGGATTATTAATGATGAAAAAGCGCTTTGGCGTGGTTAGCGTTATCGCTACTGCAGCCCTCGCGGCTTCTGCACTTTTAGTTCCAAGTGCAAATGCTGCAACAAAGACCATCATTGTTTGGGCCGACGAAACCCGCGGACCACAACTTACTAAGTTGATTGATGGCAACACCACAATTGCACCCGGATACAAAATCCAGGTCAAGTTCTTCTCAGCTCTTACCGCTCTTCAGAGTGCGTGGGATAAGGCAACTGCCGCTGGCGGTCCAGATGTAATCACAGGTCCTGCCTCCTTCGCATCGCAAGGTGCAAAGTCCGGAAAGCTTGCACCACTTCCATACGGCGCCCTTCTGAAGTCACAGATCCCAGCAGCTGGTATTGCAGCAATGTCATTCCAGCGCAAGATCTACGGTGTTCCACTAGATGTTGACACCACGGCCTTCCTTTGGAACAAGACACTATTCGGTGCTGCTGCTCCAACGACTTTCAAGGCAATGGTTGATTACTACACCGCCAACAAAGTCTCAAAGGGATTGACCGGCGGAATTTGTGCCCTTGAAGGTACATGGGGATCACAGCCAATCATTACCGCACTTGGCGGCGGCGCTTGGGTTTCAAAGGGTTCCAATGCTGATTACAGCAAGGTCCTCTTTAACTCTGCAGCCTTTAAGTCAAACGTCAAGTCCCTTCTCTTGGGTGCCGATGGCAAGTCCAACGGCTTCTTCCAATGGGATGGTTGCGGCGATGCATTCAAGGCCGGAAAGATTCCATTCGCTAACACTGGCGCTTGGAACTTTGACGGCATCAAAACTGCCGGAGTCAGCTTCGGTATTGGCGCAGTTCCAGGACTAGTTGCCGGTTCTTATGGAAAGCAATGGGTTAACTACTCAGGCTCTTATGTCACCACCTTTGCTTCGGCACACGGTGTAGACCTTGGTGCAAAGAAGCTTGTTATGGGATGGTTTGCCAGCCCAGAAGGTCAGACCGCTATGAGCGCTCTATCAGGCCGACCACCAGCAAACCGCATCTCTGCTGCAAAGATCACCGATGCAAACACCCTCGGAGTTGCTACTGCAGCTCTAACTGGTACCCCACAGGTATCACCAGCACTTGATGACAAGGCTGGCGGTTCTAACTGGTACGACGTGCTTGGTTCGGCTTACACCGATATCTTCACAAAGGGTAAGGATGTTTCAGCAACACTTGATGCTGCTGCCGCCATTCTTTCCAAGAACTTCGCTGACGCTGCAGCGAATCTCTAATACAACTTCCTATTAATTAGGAATTAAGAAGAGGGCAGTTGGTGTGATTTTCACATCAACTGCCCTCTTCACGAGATAACCTGTTCATGGCTTTTAATCTTTGCTAGGTTGCGTTTATTAAGTTTGAAAGGGGGCCTGGAAATGAATCGTTTGGCAGGCTTCACCGGTCTCCCCGCCCAAATATTTAAAATCTGTTTTATCGCAGTCATCGATGCAATATTGATCGCGATGTTCTTCGCCTCAACCCACAAACACGCCACCCCGTTGGCAATCGTTATCGCCCTTGTGGCTTTCGGAACCAACTTTGTCTATTTTGCGAAATTCACCCTGCCTTTTAAGTTTCTCTTTCCCGGCCTGGTACTTCTCGTAGTCTTTGTGGTTGTCCCGATTCTCTACACAATTTCAATGTCGGCATTCAATTACAAGACCGGCAATGAAATCAGCAAGGATCAAGCCATTACGCAATTGCTTCAAACCGGCTTAGCCCCCGATGCTGCAAATACTTCATACGACATGGTTCTGGGTAAAAAGAATGGCGACTGGGCAGCGCTACTGACCGAACAAAGTTCCCAGCAGGTTTATCTCGGAACCCAAAGCGGTACGACAAAGCTTGAAAAGGGCTCTTACTCACTCAATGGAATTGGCGTTGCTGGATCGGCTCCAGGCTTTGTGCCACTTACCGCCGAACAAACTGCCAGCGCGGACAGCGTCATTGGCGCACTGAAATTTCCACTGGGTAATGGTCAATTCATCGCGCCCCAATCGGCAGATGTTGCAGTTCTGCTGACCCAATCACTGGTCTACGACCAGCGAACCGACACCTTCACCAACACAATGCTAAAGCGCACCTACAAAGATAATGGCGATGGCAATTTCGCAAATGTGTCGGATAAGACCGAGAAATTGTCTCCTGGCTGGCGCGCATTTAATAACTTTAGAAATTACACCCACCTCTTCAGCGATCCAACAGTTCGTGGTCCATTTATCGGCGTATTTGTCTGGACCGTCTCGTTTGCCTTCTTAACAGTCATCATGATGTTCGGCGTAGGCTTCTTGTTAGCCATTGCCCTGGATAAGAAGATTGCCTTCCGCCGTTTCTATCGTTCCATTTTAATTTTGCCTTATGCAATTCCATCCTTTATGAGTATCTTGATTTGGAACGGGCTATTTAATAGACAGTTTGGTGCCATTAATGGCCTATTCCACACCAACATCGATTGGTTCAACAGTCCATGGCTAGCTAAAGGCGTTATTTTGTTGGTTAACCTCTGGCTCGGTTTCCCATACTTCTATTTGATCTCCACTGGGGCACTTCAGGCGATCCCGGTCGAACTTGAAGAAGCTGCTTCGATCGATGGTGCATCACCTCGGAAAGTGTTGCGATTGATTAAGTTGCCGCTGATGCTTCAAATTCTTTCGCCGCTTCTGATCTCATCATTTGCCTTCAACTTTAATAACTTTAACTTGATTTATTTGCTGACTGCTGGTGGCCCAACCGATGTACTTCATGGAAAGACGGCAGGTGCCACCGATATTTTGATTACTTACACATATAAAACCGCTTTTGGTTCAAGCGAACAGAACCTTGGCTTGGCCTGCGCGATCTCGATGATTATGTTCTTCATCGTCGGCAGCCTTTCGCTCTGGAGTCTTCGTCGTTCTAAAGTATTGGATGGTTTTTAATGAAAACTAAAAACCTCTGGAAGCACGTTTACATCTGGATTTTGATTGTCTTCACGCTCTTTCCGATTTACATTGTTATTGAGAGCTCCTTCAACCCGACCGGTTCCCTGGCATCGTCATCGCTGATTCCAAGCAAATTCAGTTGGGTGAACTACAAGGCGCTCTTCAATAATCCGGCAGTTCCATACGGTGCGTGGATTCGTAACTCAGTGATGATCGCCAGCGCCAATGCGCTGATCTCAGTATTCATTGGCGCGGCCTCCGCCTTCGCTTTC
>CAIQNN010000035.1 GCA_903873185.1 uncultured Actinomycetes bacterium | reverse complement strand
GCTCAACTCGATTCCAGTCAGCTATTAGGTCGTCTACGAAAACTGCCTCCTGGTCCGAAACAATTACAGCGGGGCGTTCGGCTTCAAAAGCTCCGAGGCGGGCAATTCGCATTTTCTAATTTCCTTTCAGTTAAAGATCGGCGAAGATTAATGAGATTCGCGCGGAACCGCGGAACCAGATTTTCCAACTAAGAAATCTAAATCCGCTCCAAGATTGGCCTGCTGTACATGGTCAATATAGAGGCGCTCCCAACCACGTTTTGGAGCGGCGAAACTATTTGCGGTTTCCAAAGGCAAGGATCGTTCTGCTAATACTGAGTCGGGGAGATCAACCGCCAAAGTCCGCGCATCAACATCCAGAATAATAATGTCGCCATTTCTTAATAACCCAAGTGGACCACCGGCTGCTGCCTCTGGTGCAACATGAAGGACAACAGTTCCATAAGCAGTGCCGCTCATACGGCCATCGCAAACTCGAACCAAATCGGTGATGCCCTGCTCTAGCAATTTCTTTGGAATTGCCATGTTGGAAACCTCGGGCATGCCCGGATAACCCATTGGACCGCAACCTCGAAGCACCAGCACTGAATCTTCGGTGACATCTAGATCAGGATCGTCGATTCGATTATGAAAATCTTCAATGCTTTCAAAGATAACAGCGGGACCACGATGTTTTAAGAGCTTCTTACTTGCGGCCGCGGGCTTAATTACTGCGCCTTGGGGCGCCAAATTCCCGTATAAAACCGCTATTCCAGCGTCAGACTGCAGTGGCGAGGCCAACTTTGAAATGACATCCTCGTTGTAGATTTCTACACCTGCCAAGGAATCTACGAGTGGCTTACCAGTTACATTCAAGGCCTTGCTATCGAGCGATCCTTTTAACTCATTAAGTACGGCCCGCAAACCACCTGCGCGGAAGAGATCTTCCATCAAATGCACGCCAGCCGGCTGAAGATTCACAAGTAGCGGAATGTGCGACCCAATTTCATCAAAGTCATCAAGAGTAAGGTCGACACCGACTCTTCCTGCGATTGCCAGTAAGTGGATAACCGCATTAGTGGAGCCACCAATTCCAGCCAATGCAACGATGGCATTAACAAAGGAACCGCGAACCAAGATGTCGCTTGGTTTTAAATCTTCATAAACCATTTCAACAATTCTGCGACCGGATTCGTGTGACATCTCAAGAAGCCGCGAGTCAGCAGCAGGCGTGCCAGCTAGCCCGGGCAATGTCATACCTAAAGCTTCTGCCATACATCCCATAGTTGAAGCGGTACCCATGGTGTTGCAATGGCCCTTACTTCGGATCATAGATTTTTCGGAGGCATTGAAATCGGCTTGTGACATTTTTCCAGCTCGGACATCTTCGCTGTATTTCCATACATCGGTACCACAACCAAGGGCTTTGCCGCGGAACGAGCCATTGAGCATTGGTCCGCCAGGAATAACCAGAGTCGGCAAATCAACTGAGGCCGCCCCCATGAGAAGAGCCGGAATAGTTTTGTCGCAGCCACCTAGCAAAACAACGCCATCTACGGGATTAGCCCGGATCATCTCTTCGGTAGCCATTGCTGCCAAATTGCGCCACAACATTGCAGTTGGTCGCACATTAGTTTCACCAAGTGAAATCATCGGTAAATTTTGTGGAACACCACCAGCAGCCCAAATTCCATCTTTAACTGATTGCGCGACCTCATTTAAATGCATATTGCAAGGCGATAAGTCAGAGGCGGTATTAATAATTACAATATTTGGTTGCTTGCCTTCAAAGGCAGAATCAGGATTACCTCTGCGCATCCAGGCCCGATGCAGATATGCATCTTTACCATTGCCACCGTACCAGGCCGCACTTCGCATTTTTAAGCTCCCAAATCCAACTTGTACGCCCGAATTGCGGTTCCGCTCCAAAAATCTTCTTTCTCACTGGCGCTGAAATCCGTGGTCAATTCTTCCGCCAGATCTATGACCTTACGATAGCCGCCAGCTAACACTGATACTGGCCAGTCGCTGCCAAACATTAATCGGGCCGGGGTGAAGCTCTCAACCAAAACCTCGAAATAAGGGCGAAAATCGCTTACTTTCCACTCATTCCACTTCGCCTCAGTGACCATTCCCGAAACTTTGCAATAGGTATTTGGGAAGGAGGCCATAACTTTAATTAGTTCTTTCCAAGGCTCCATTACCCCATCTGCAATCATGGGCTTCGAAATGTGGTCAATAACTAGCGTGGTCTCTGGACAATTCTCAATCAATTTAATCGAAGCCTTCATTTGAGGTGTCTTAGATAAAATATCGTAAGCAAATCCTCTTCGGCCTATCTCCTGAACGTTGGCGATGACCGCCGCCTTCCCCAAGTAATCAGGATCTGGGTAATCATGAGCAATATCCCTAATACCAACAAGATATTCGTGGCCCAAAAGGGTTTGGTAGTGATCCAAATGCTCAATGGCATCTTCGGCATCAATTTTTAACCAACCAACTACACCTGCAATTAATTCATCGCTGGAGGCAAGAGCTAAATACTCTGGTGTTTCTTCGTACAACATAACGGTCTGGACCAGGACGGTCTTTTCTATGCCGGTACCAACACTTGCTGCTCGATAGTCGTTCATATCGAAATTCCGGCGCACTGGCGCTACGGCGTCACCCACCATCCAGCCTTGTTCTCGAACTGAAAGATCCCAAACGTGGTGATGAGAATCGATTCTCATTTCTGCTCCCTCCCATCAACAATGATGTTCCTAAGAGATTTACCGGTTGCTAATAGTTCAAGCTGGTCTCGCACTAGTTTCTGGCATCGAGGTTCAAAGGCCGTGGTATCGCCGCCAACATGCGGCAAGATCAAAACATTCTTTGCGTGCCATAGTGGGTGATCAGTTGGAAGCGGTTCTGGATCAGTTACATCAAGCGCCGCAAAGAGCCGCCCCGAATTCAATTCGGCGACTAGAGCGTTTGTTTCAATGATTGGTCCGCGAGCGACATTGACAATCAGGGCGCCATCTTTCATTAACGCCAATCTGCGGGCATCAAATAAATGCTGGGATTCTGGGTTTAGTGGCAAGATCAAAATTACAATATCCAAATTCGGTAGATATTCGTCTAACTCAGATATCAACTTAGAGCCCGCACGCCCAGACTTGCTAAACCCGATTACCTCGACTTCAAATCCAGAAAGGTTTCTCGCAATTTGCTGTCCAATAGAACCGTAACCAATAATTCCAATTTTGCTGTCGCTAAATGAGGTCCATCGACGATGATCCCAGATTGCATTGGCTTGATTGCTCATAAACTGGGGGAAGCCTCGTCTGGCGGCGATGGCTAAACCAACTGCTAATTCCGCAGTTGAGGCGTCATGTACTCCGGTGGCATTACATAGAGTCATGCCTGGTCTGAGGTAAGGGAGCGCATCTTCGTAGCCAGCATTAGGCATTTGCAGAGTTTCCAAATTACTCATCTCGGGCACGTAATCCAGGCCTTTTTTGCCAATGAAATAGGTAGGAACGTAGAAAGTTATTTCCGATAAGTCCGAACTATCTAATGGAAAGTTAGCAGGGGAGCGCATCTCGACGCCATCCGGACCAACCAAGTCAACCCACTGCGTCCATGCAACTATCGGCTTCATACCAAGTACCCCCTCGGTGATTCCGGAATAATCGCCACGCTATTTCGTAGCGTGCCAACGCCCTCAACAACTATCTCAACAGTGTCATCGGCTTCGAGAGCTATATCCATAGGTGGCACTATTCCCGTGCCCGTGGAAAGGATCGCGCCATAAGGAAAGTATTGGCAGCGAAATAGGTATGAAACTAAATCAGCAAGAGTTCGGTTAAGCGCTCCAAGGGAAGTTTGGGCTTGCCAAACTAATTCACCAGCTCGAGTAATTTTTGCTTCAATCTTCATTTCAGCTGCAGATGGAACCAGCCAGCTTGGTGTTATATCTGGGCCTAATGAGGTTGAACCGACATAGATTTTTGCTTGCGATAGATACAGCGGATTTTCACCTTCAATTGTTCGCGCAGTTACATCGTTACAAATTGAATAGCCAATTATTTCTTGGTATTTATTTATAAATATTGCGACTTCTGGTTCCGGGACGGAGGCTGGACAATCGAACCGAATTCCTATGGGCTGATTGGAAGTGTTAGTTCTGATCGCGTTACTCTTATAAAAAAGTTCCGGTCGGTCAGCTTCATAAACCTTTTGGTAAACGTCAGGAACGCCGCTCTCCTCTTTGCGAGCATCGCGGGAGCGCAAGTAGGTAACTCCGGCACCCCATAGTTCAATTTCAGGCGAGATTGGCGCCACTGGCGTTCCAGTAATTATTTCGCCGCGCTCTTTAAGTAACTTTTGAATTTCTGCCAGCGTTAGCTCATGCAAGTCGGTGAGCGAAGTTATTCCGGGGATTGCGTAATGAATTCCCGCTTCAAGAATCGATAGTTGATGGGAATGCTTAGAGGTTTTAAGCGCCGCAAGTTTCATTGTTGGAGTGTATTGATCAATCAAGGTGAAAAACCTCAGGAATTACATGCCACCATTCTGAATCAAGTGCACCATCAACTTTCGATTGCATTGGGTCCGTTACAAGCCACCACTCTTTGGTCTTAGGGTCTGCTGCGATTGCGGCCATATCTGCTTCATAATCGGTTCCAACATATTCCATATAAGAAACTAGGAGATTGTTGTAGCGAAAAATCGAGTAATTACGCACATTACAGCGATGCAAAGTTGCTAACACCTCGGGCCAGACCGCGGCGTGGACTCGTTCGTATTCGGCTATCGCTTCGGGTTTAACATTTATTAGTGAGGAAATCCGCTTCACTGTCATCTTATGAAACCTGCAATTTCGCTACTAAGCCTGATGACTCAAGTTCTGCCCAAATCGAATCCGGGATAATAGAGTCAAAATCCTCAATGTTTGACTCGAGTTCCGTTCTATTTCTGGAACCAGTCAATACTGCTGTTACTGCAGGATGGCGTAGCGGAATTTGGAGCGCGGCAGCGGTTAATGGAATATCTCGCTCACGTAAGAACTTTCCGATTTCTTGCGCCCTCTTGATTACTTCATCAGACGCATCCACATAATTATATTTTGCTCCGGTAACTGGGTTCGCAAGTACTCCTGAGTTAAATACTCCGGCCGCCAAGATTGAAACATTCTTCTTGAGCGCGAGAGGGAATAACTCCTCTTGCCCTTCTTGATCCAGCAACGTATATCGGCCCGCGATCAGAGCCACATTGAGGTCAGTAT
The DNA here is from genome assembly GCA_903873185.1 of uncultured Actinomycetes bacterium. Classification (GTDB taxonomy): domain Bacteria; phylum Actinomycetota; class Actinomycetes; order Nanopelagicales; family Nanopelagicaceae; genus CAIMZW01. The sequence goes on along the minus strand of CAIQNN010000035.1, from coordinate 7,493 downwards.
TTTTCATAATTGTCACGGAAGGCTGACAGAGGTTGAGCCCCATTCCGACCGCTTTGATTACACCTTGAGAGCGGAAAGAATCCAGAACCGGGTAAGCCTCATTAATTGCCTGCGGCAGATGATCCTCAGCATCATGAAGCAGCGCGATGTCGATGTGATCCACTCCCAATCGCTTCAGACTCTCTTCAATGGAACGCTTTACGCCGTCAGCGGAGAAATCAAAGACTGGCTCCAGGTGTGGATTTGCATCTGCGAACCATGCCTTATCCGCCTGATTGGTGGGATTTAGAACTCGCCCGACCTTAGTTTCGAGCACATAAGGCTTCCCGATTCGCTGGAGGATGCGACCTAATCGCAATTCCGCGACCCCGTGACCGTACTGGGGGGCGGTATCGAAGAAATTAATCCCATGTTCGAAGGCGGCGACAATCAGATCATCGCTATCTTGCTCATCGACGGAGGTAAATAAGCCGCCCAAAGGCGCAGTGCCTAGACCCAGCTGGGTCACTTCAAGGGAGGTACCTTTGATTGAAACTCTTTTGCTATGTCGCGCCATGTCAAATATCGTATAGGATCTTGAACTCTTACGGTAAGGACTTTAAGAATAATTAGCGGGAGGTAGCGATCCATGCCAAAGGTAACTGGATTCAAAACTGTGGATGTCCGTTTCCCTACCTCTCGCGGCCTTGATGGGTCGGATGCAATGAATCAGGACCCCGACTATTCAGCGGCATATCTAGTACTGGAGACCGATGAACCAGGACTTTCTGGTCACGGCTTGGTCTTCACGATCGGTCGCGGCAATGACCTGCAATGTGCCGCGATCGATCTTCTTGCTGGTTACGCGGTTGGCAGAGATGTTGATGATCTCGCAAAAACGATGGGGGCATTTGCTCGTAGTTTGGTGCGAGATTCTCAAATGCGTTGGCTTGGCCCGGAAAAAGGTGTTACACACATGGCGGCTGGTGCCGTTATAAATGCCGCTTGGGATTTAGTTTCAAAACACGCAAAGAAACCACTTTGGAAATACCTTTCAGATCTTTCACCCGCGGAGATCGTTGAGTTAGTGGATTTCCGTTACATCACAGATTTAATTACGCCGGCGCAAGCTTTGGAACTTCTTGAGAAAGCCGCCGTCGGAAAAGAAAGCCGAGAAAAAGAGTTAGTGCGTGATGGCCTACCTGCATACACCACCACCCCTGGTTGGTTGGGCTATACCGACGAAAAGATGGTTCGCCTGGCAAAGCAAGCCGTTGCTGATGGTTTCACCTTGATAAAGATGAAGTGTGGAGTTTCCCTCGAAGATGACAAGCGTCGTTTGAAATTAGCACGAGAAGCTATCGGTCCCGATGTTCGCCTGGCGATTGATGCGAATCAAGTCTGGGATGTGCCTGTAGCAATCGAATGGATCAACTCATTAGGTGATGTAAATCTTCATTGGGTGGAAGAGCCAACTAATCCAGATGATGTAGTTGGACATGCCGCGATCGCAAAGGCAATTGCGCCAGTTCGAGTCGCTACTGGAGAGCATGTGGCTAACCGCGTTATTTTCAAGCAGATGCTGCAATCTAATTCGCTCTCTTTTCTCCAAATCGATGCCTCACGTGTAGCTGGGGTAAATGAAAATATTGCCATGTTATTGATGGCAGCAAAGCTCGGCATCCCGGTCTGCCCTCATGCCGGCGGCGTCGGTTTATGTGAGATGGTTCAACACCTGGCAATGTTTGATTTCGTTGCCGTTGGCGGGGAACACCCAGATCGAGTCGTTGAATTTGTCGATCATCTCCACGAACATTTTGTCGTTCCCACCAAGATTGAACGAGCCCGATATATGGCGCCATCACTTCCTGGAGCCGGGGCTGAGATGTTCGAAAAAAGTGTTGCCGACTACACTTATCCAACTGGAAAAGAATGGGTTGGGTGAAACGATAAATGGACTACGGCCATGATTTTGCAGGGCTAACAGCAGTTGTTACCGGTGCTGGTTCAGGTATTGGTTTGGCCACCGCCCAACAATTAGCCGCCAGAGGCGCCACAGTATTTGGCTTCGATATTGCCGCTGGCGATATGGCCGGTGTTGCCACATGGGTCTCCTGCGATATCGGTGATAGCGCCTCTGTCGCTGCTGCCTTTACATCACTTTCTAAATTGGATATTTTGATTAACAATGCTGGCATCAGCGCAGTCGGTTCAGTCGAAACGGCAACTGATGAAGAGTGGGCCAGGGTTCTTAACGTAAACGTCGTTGGGCTTGCCCGAACTTCTCGCAATGCGTTACCGCTGCTGCGCAAAAGTTCGGTGGCTGCAATTGTGAACACCTGCTCAGTTGCGGCAACAGCAGGAATACCAATGCGAGCGATCTATAGCGCTACAAAAGGTGCGGTACTTTCCTTAACCATGGCAATGGCGAATGATTTCTTAGCCGATGGCATCCGAGTCAATTGTGTCAATCCTGGAACTGCAGATACCCCGTGGGTTAAACGTTTGTTATCGCAAGCGGCGGATCCGGTTTTGGAAAGAGCAAAATTGGAAGCTCGCCAACCAATGGGTCGCCTAGTTAGCGCGGACGAAGTTGCCAGTGCCATTTGTTATTTAGCAAGTCCCGCCCAAGGTTCGACGACTGGAACTTCGCTAGCAATAGATGGTGGCATGCAAGGATTGCGAATTCCCAAGTAATGGCAGTCAAAAAAGAGAAGACTCGTCAGGTTCTCACGGACGAGATTTATGAGTCGATCAAATCGCTCTTAATGGATCACGACATTCAACCGGGCGATCGAGTCTCTATCGATGACCTGGCGCGCAGACTGAAGGTATCTCAAACTCCAATTCGCGAGGCGCTTGCACGACTTGAATCTGATGAGTTAGTAGTGCGCAAACCACTCGCTGGGTACTCAGCAACTCCAATTTTAACGCCAAGCCAATTGGTGGAACTTTATGAATTTCGCTTCTTGGTTGAACCACGCGCGGTCGAGAATGCGACCAAGGTTTTAACTTCCGAAGGTATTGAGCAACTAAAAGCAGAGCTTGCAGAAGGTAAGAAGATCCATACCGGAAGTACCTATTCGACCTACCGCCAGCTTTCCGAGCATGATGCTCGCTTTCATCAATTAATTTTCAAACTTGCGAGAAATGGCTTCATTGAATCTGCATTCTTGAAGAGCCATTGCCACCTTCATCTTTTTCGCCTTAGCCCGACCTCACCATCAGCTCAGCAAAAGGCGCTTCGTGAGCATGGTGTGATTGTGAAAGCGATGATTGCCAAAGATCCTAAGGTTGCTCGCGCCGCCATGGTCTCCCATTTAGAGGGTAGCCGGGACCGAATGCTGCCGTACGTCTTCACCACTAATTAGAAAATCCTATAGTTTCGTTATAAAACCGTTATCTTGGGTCCTTGTTTTCGCCCTGCCTTTACGCAATGCTCAATCCACCCACTTCCTATAGGATTTTGCTTACAGCGGTCCTGAAGGAATTCGACAGTAGGAATTCGAAAGGAATATGCATGAAAAAGTCGCTACTAGCGGGAATTCTCGCGATTGCACTTGCGGTTCCATCTTCCGCGTTTGCTGCAGGAACTCCTAACTTCTCCAAGATCAAGGTTGCCCTTGTTCCTGGTGGAGCTCACCCTTATTTCCAGCCTTGGATTGCCGGCGGTAAAGCTGCCGTTGCGGAATTCAAGATTGGCGGAACAGTATTTAATGAGACCGGCGAATGGGATCAGACCAAGCAAAATGCAGCAATCGATTCCTTGGCTGCTCAGGGTTACAACGCATTTGGAATCTTCGGTGTTTCACCATCCGATATCAACAGCACCTTTGCCAGCTTGAAGGCTAAGGGATTTGCTGTCGGTTCATTGGCTTCATGCCCAGGTGGATATGACATCGTCAAAGAACCACAGAAGAATTCCGCCGACTTCTGTCTCTCTACCGATACCGGCAAGGCTGCTTACTTGGCAGCAAAGTCCGTTATCGCCAAAATGGGTGGCAAGGGAAATCTTGTTCACCTAACCGGTAATGCGGTTGATGCAAACACAATTCGTCGTATGGATGGCGTAAAGAAAGCCATTGCAGAAACTGGCGGAAAAGTTAAGTTGCTTACCACAATCACCGATATCGATACCGACCTACAAACCGCCACAAAGGCTGTTTCCGATCTGATGGCCGCACAAGGCACCAAGATCAACGGAATCGTCACCACTGCTTACAACCCTGCAGTCGCTGCCACTCAATCGGTAGCTGCTTCAAAGTTGCCAATCAAGGTGATCGCAATCGATGACGATGCAAAGATTTTGGCCGCCATTAAGAGCGGCGTAATCTCAGGCACCGTTGTTCAGAATCCTTGGGGACAAGGTTATGTTGGCTCATGGGTTCTTTCAGCCCTTGGATCAAAGGCTTGCACAATGAAGACCCCAGGTCTCTATACCGACTCTGGTTCCTTCTTGGTCACAAAGGCCAACCTCTCCTCCTACAACGCAACACGTACTGCCTTCTCGAAGGCACTACTTAAGTCATACCAAACGAAGTACATGACCTGCAAGTAATAGCAATAAAGAATTGGATGACTCGCACCCCTTGGTGCGGGTCATCCAAATTCACGATCTCCCCAATCAGAAAGGGCTTCTTCGTTGAGCATAATTACATCCGCAGAAGCGTTCTTAATCGATATTCCAGTTGAGACAGTTCGAACCGATTCGGTTCAAGCCTTTTTAAAACAGGAAACTCCTTTCGTTCGCATTAAAACTAGCGAAGGTTTAGAAGGAATTGGATATAGCTACACGATTGGAACCGGCGGTACCGCGGTTCTTGCGATGCTTAAAGATTATTTACTTCCAAAATTAATCGGCTTAGATTCAAAGAACGTTGAGCAGGTCTGGAATCAAATCTATTACTCGACTAGGGCCACAGAAACTGGAGCGATAACATCGCTGGCAGTCGCAGCCATAGATACTGCAATTTGGGATCTAAAGTGCAAGCGCGCCAATGAAAGTTTGGCGGTAATGGCCGGCGGATTCCGTGACCGAGTCCCGTTGTATGACACTGAAGGTGGTTGGTTACATTTAACGACGGAAGAACTGGTCGCGGGTGCCAAAGCATCCAAGGCAAAAGGTTGGCCGGGAATTAAACTTAAAGTTGGCAAATCCAATGTTCATGAAGATGTCGAGCGATTGACTGCAGTGCGCGAAGCTGTCGGCAAAGATATGCACATTATGGTTGATGCCAACACCTCATTTACCTTGGCGGAGGCCAAGCGGCGAGCCACCGCTTTTGCACCGTTAGATCTCTTCTGGTTTGAGGAGCCAATGCCAGCAGATGATGTTAAATCTCACGCAATTTTGGCGGCCGCCACCTCAATTCCGATAGCGGTTGGCGAAACCATGTATTCAGTTCAACAATTTCAACAATACCTTCACCAGTCGGCAGTTGGATTTGTTCAAGTTGATGTGGCTCGCGTCGGCGGTATCACTCCATGGCTGAAAGTTGCTCACATGGCAGAGGCTTTCAATGTGAAGGTTTGTCCGCACTTTCTGATGGAGATACATGTGAGTTTAACGGCAGCAATTCCTAACGGGCTATATGTAGAACACATTCCTCAATTGCGGGGTATTACTCATACCCAAATGGCTATTGAGGCAGGAAATGCTATGGCACCGACCGCTGCAGGTTTAGGAATTGATTGGGATTTTGATGCAATCGATGGATTGAGGGTTTCATGAGCGTTGCAAGCAAAGCCAAAAGAGTAATTTCAGACCAACGAGTAATTTTATTGGCGCTGACCGTCGTTCTCTTTTTGTTCTTTGGTTTGAAAAATAGCGCCTTCTTTAATACCGATTTCGTTCTCTATCCATTGCTACGCGATGGCGCAGTTTTAACCGTTATTGGGTTGGCGCAGTTGTGCGCTCTTTCAATCGGACATCTAAATTTGGCCGTCGGCCGTATGGCTGCCGTTGCTGCGCTTGCTGCAGGTTCGGCCTATCAATATCTTCACTTTTCATTAATCCCAGGCGTGATTGTCGGTCTACTTGCCGGATCCATCCTCGGAGCTGTAACCGGACTGATTATCGTGAAGTCGCAGGTCAATGCCTTTATCGTGACCTTAGCAATGGATTTTGCGTTGCTCGGCTTCGTAACCTTCATCTACGTCAGCTTTACTGGTGCCACTGCAGCTTTCATCACGAAGCCAAAAGGCATGGACTACTGGCGAAACACCAGCCTCCATCAATATTGCATCGCCAAGCTTTGCGGCCCCTCTGTCTTCCCAATGATGCTCATCCCATCAATCATCGCCTTAGCCCTAGTGGGTTTCCTCTTTGCGCGGACTAAATTGGGTCGGGAACTTCTGGCCACTGGCTCTAATCTTCGTGCGGCAAAACTTTCAGGTATTCCAGTGGATCGACGCGTCATCATTGCCCACACCTTCTCTGGCCTATTGGCAGCGCTCGCTGGCGTAATGCTCGCCTTCACCAACGGCTCTTTTACCGCGGCTATTGGCAGCCAATTTATGCTTCCTTCCTTTCTTGGACCAGTTCTCGGTGGCACATTATTAGTGGGCGGATCGGTTGCAGTTCTGGGCACCTTTATAGGAACCATGCTTACCTTGGTAATTAGGCAAGGTCTCTCAGTTCAAGGAATTGGTTTGGAAACGCTAAATATCGCTCTTGGACTCGTACTTCTTACCGCGCTCTCATTAGGACAAATTCAAAAAATGTTGGTCTCTCTCAGGATGAGAGGTCGCGGCTAATGTTAAAAACCTTCTTCCAGCACCGAATGACGGAACTTTCGCTAACCATCATCTTCATTATCGGCTTCGGAATATTGGTCGCCACCTCCCATGGAATCCTGCTGCATCGCAATTCACTTCAAGGATTCTTAACCTATTTGGCGGTTCCAATCGTTATCGGAATGGCGCAAATGGTCGTTCTTTGCATCGGCCAAATGAACCTTGCTGTTGGAGCCATGGGCGGCGTCTCATCTGGAGTCATGGCGGTATTGATGGCGCAACATCATTACCCAATCTGGTTGGCGCTACTTATCGGTTTCCTTGTCGCTACTGGAGTCGGAGCAATAAACGGCGCCTTGGTGGTTCTTACGCAACTAAATGGTTTCATCATCACATTGGGAACTATGACCATCTTGCTAGGTTTTCAATATCGGCTAGTTCGTTCATTTACGATCGATGGATATCCAATCTCACTTCCCAATTTTGGCGCCAAAAGCGTATTGGGATTCCCATTAATTCTTATGATCGCGATCGCGACCTCCGTCCTTCTCTCCCTCTTCTTTAGTCGCACCGCGACCGGCAGGCGAGTTTTGGCAACTGGTGGAAACGCACTTGCGGCCCGACTTTCTGGTGTCTCCAACAATCGCTCAGTTCTTATTGCGCATACGCTTTCGGGGGCTTTGGTTGGCGTGGCTTCAATAATTACCATCGCATCGCTGCCTGGAATCAATCGTTCAATCGGTGGTGACTGGATGCTTTCAAGCTTTGCCGCACCAATC
>CAIQNN010000034.1 GCA_903873185.1 uncultured Actinomycetes bacterium | reverse complement strand
TACCGTGATCGATGTGACCGATTGTGCCAATGTTGACGTGCGGTTTGTTCCGCTCGAACTTCGCCTTTGCCACTGTGTCCTCCTGTTTTTTCTATGTTTGTTTAATGGTTTGGTTAAAAGTGATTTCTTGCTGACTACTCGCCGCGAACCTTGGCAATGATCTCCTTCGCGACGTTGCCTGGAACTTCGGCATACGAATCGAAGGTCATGCTGTAGCTAGCGCGGCCTTGAGTTCTGCTTCGAAGATCTCCGACATAGCCGAACATCTCTGAGAGCGGAACAATTGCCTTAACGATGCGGGCACCTGAACGCTCGTCCATGGACTGGATCTGTCCACGACGGCTATTCAAATCGCCGATGACATCACCCATGAAGTCTTCAGGGGTAATAACTTCGACCGACATAACTGGCTCGAGGATGACTGGACCGGCAAGCCGGGCAGCCTCACGGAAGGCAGCGATACCTGCAATCTTGAAGGCGAGCTCCGACGAGTCAACGTCGTGATAGGCACCATCAAGAAGAGTGACGCGAACATCAACGAGTGGGTAGCCCGCGAGCGGACCACTTTGCATTGACTCTTTGCAACCGGCATCAACTGAAGGAATATATTCCTTAGGAATACGACCACCGGTAATTTTATTAACGAACTCGTAGCTGCCTTCGGTTCCTGCTGGAAGTGGCTCGAGTGCGATCTGAATTTTTGCGAACTGACCAGAACCACCAGATTGCTTCTTGTGGGTGTAGTCGTAACGAGCAACAGGTGTACGCAAAGTTTCGCGGTATGCAACCTGTGGCTTACCAACGTTAGCCTCGACTTTGAACTCGCGGCGCATGCGGTCTACCAAAATTTCAAGGTGAAGTTCGCCCATGCCAGAGATGATCGTCTGGCCGGTCTCTTCATCGGATTTAACGTGGAAGGTTGGATCCTCTTCAGCAAGACGCTGAATTGCAACGCCAAGCTTCTCTTGGTCAGCCTTGGTCTTTGGTTCGATGGCAACCGAGATAACTGGATCTGGGAAGTCCATGGACTCAAGAATTACTGGCTTGGCTGGATCGCAGAGCGTGTCACCAGTTGTGGTGTCCTTAAGACCCATAACAGCGATAATCATTCCGGCGCCAGCTGAATCTTTTTCTTCGCGCTTGTTTGCGTGCATCTGGTAAATCTTGCCGATTCGTTCTTTCTTATCCTTTGTGGAGTTGAGAATCTGGGAACCAGTCTCTAACTTTCCAGAGTAGATACGAACGAAGGTCAATTTTCCAAGGTGTGGATCGGACATGATTTTGAATGCCAACGCTGAGAATGGTTCATCTTCAGAAGGTTGACGATCGATTTCAACTTCTGGATCGCCCATTTTGTGGCCAACGATTGCCTTGATATCCAATGGGCTTGGAAGGTAACGGTTAACGGCATCGAGCATTGGCTGAACGCCCTTGTTCTTGAAAGCAGAACCGGTAAGAACTGGGGTCAACTTGTCACCAATGGTGGCGCGTCGAATAGCTTCGATGATCTCTTCGTTTGAGAGTTCAATATCTTCTAGGTACTTCTCCATGATTGCATCGTCAGCATTTGCCAAGGTCTCAACCATTTCGTGGCGAGCAATTTTGGCAGCTTCAACCAAGTTAGCTGGGATCTCTTCGATGAGGTAATCCTCACCCTTCTTGGTCTCCCCTGGCCAAACAAGTGCCTTCATCGCGATCAAATCAACGACGCCCATGAAATCGCCTTCAAGGCCGATTGGGATTTGAAGAACAAGTGGGATGGCATTTAAGCGGGTACGAATCATGTCTACGCAACGCTCAAAGTTTGCACCGGTGCGGTCTAACTTATTGATAAAGCAGATACGAGGAACGTTGTAGCGGTCAGCTTGACGCCAAACGGTCTCAGATTGTGGCTCTACGCCGGCGACACCATCGAATACGCAAACGGCACCATCAAGAACGCGAAGTGAGCGCTCTACTTCAACGGTGAAGTCAACGTGGCCAGGTGTATCAATAATGTTGATGAGGTGGTCGTGCCAGACGCAAGTGGTAGCAGCGGAGGTAATGGTGATACCGCGCTCTTGCTCCTGCTCCATCCAGTCCATGGTGGCGCCGCCATCGTGAACTTCACCGATCTTGTAGTTAATGCCGGTATAGAAAAGGATGCGCTCAGTTGTGGTGGTTTTGCCCGCGTCGATATGCGCCATGATTCCAATGTTGCGAACCATCGCTAGGTCGATTGCTGTCTCTACTGCCACTTTGCGAGTCTCCTTATAGTTTCTAAAAAATAGTTTCTAATGAACCTGGGATTACCAGCGGTAGTGAGCGAAAGCCTTGTTGGCTTCAGCCATTTTGTGGGTATCTTCGCGACGCTTTACAGCAGCGCCAAGACCATTGCTGGCATCAAGAAGTTCATTCTGGAGACGCTCTGACATTGACTTCTCGCGACGAGCGCGGGAGTAATCAACCATCCAGCGAAGGGCCAAAGTAGTTGCGCGACCAGCTTTTACTTCAATTGGAACCTGATAGGTAGCGCCACCAACACGACGAGATTTAACTTCAACTGTTGGCTTTACATTGTCGAGAGCGCGCTTAAGAGTGATTACTGGATCAATTCCACCAGACTTCTCGCGGCAACCTTCGAGTGCATCGTAGACAATTCGTTCTGCAGTAGAACGCTTGCCGTGCAACAAAATCTTATTGATGAGTGCAGTTACAACTGGTGAGTTATAAACCGGGTCAGCAACAACAGGCTTCTTGGTAATCGGACCTTTACGTGGCATTAGGCCTTCTTCTCTCTCTTTGCGCCGTAGCGGCTACGTGATTGCTTACGGTTCTTAACACCTTGGGTATCTAGTGAGCCACGAACGATCTTGTAGCGAACACCAGGAAGATCTTTTACACGACCACCGCGAACGAGAACGATTGAGTGCTCCTGCAAGTTATGTCCTTCACCAGGAATATATGCAGTTACTTCCATGCCACTCGTGAGTCGTACACGTGCAACTTTACGAAGCGCAGAGTTTGGCTTCTTTGGAGTTGTTGTATAAACACGAGTACATACGCCACGACGTTGCGGGCTACCCTTTAGTGCAGGGGTGCTCGTCTTAGTTGTCTTTTCGGCGCGACCCTTTCGGACCAGCTGCTGAATAGTTGGCACTTCATCTCCATCTCGTTACTGCGATTTCTCTTCTTATTACGCTCTACCTTCCGACCCACGAGGTCGGGCGTGTCGGCCGTTCCACACAAGCTAGATACAAATAAATGTATCCATGAGGTAGCCCCGTAAAAGAAAAGAGCAGACGCGAAGGTTAACCCACGCTCCCCCATAAGGTCAAAACCGGGTCGCTTGTACTCCTGGTGATGGCAAAGAAAGGGACGCGACACACCGTAACTTGGTCAAGGTCCGTCGGCGATATCACCTTATATGCCACATATCGGGCAGAACACTCTCCTGCCCCAGATATCTCTCTTTTTTGCCCTGCGCCTTATGGTTATGCCATGACCGCCCTCAAGACCAAGCCCGTAGCCGAGCTGCCAAAGCCGAAACTTCGCGGACTGATCCATCTGATCATGTCCCCTATCTCCTTGGTGGCCGGTCTGACCCTTGTAGCAATCGCCGACAAACTTCGGGGCCGAATCACTTTGGGAATTTTTACCTTGGCTGCCGTCACGCTCTTTACTTGTAGCGCGCTTTATCACCGAGTTAATTGGAAGCCAAAAACTAAAGCGGTCTGGCGCCGCATCGATCACGCCAATATCCCGCTACTTATCGCCGGTACTTACACGCCATTTGCGATATTCCTATTAGATAAGAACAGCGCGGTAATTTTGCTCTCACTAGTGTGGAGCGGTGCGATCCTCACAGCGATCATGCGAATTTCCTGGATCAATGCCCCGCGTTGGCTTTATGTTCCGCTCTACATCGCTTTGGGTTGGGCAGCAGTAATTTATTTGCCTGAGTTCTGGCGCCATGGTGGCGTCGCAGTATTCGTACTCATCGCGGTTGGTGGTCTCTGCTATTCAGCTGGCGGAATTATTTATGCCATAAAGAAACCAAATATTTCAATTAACTGGTTTGGTTTCCACGAACTCTTTCACGCGCTAACTGCCGCCGCTTTCTTGTGTCACTTTGTTGCTGCAATCCTGGTGGTATTTCAAAATAAATAATTTTGGGTATTAAAAAAGCCCCGCACAATTTAAGTGCGGGGCTTTTCGCTTTCTAGATTTAACGAACTTCGAACTCGTCCAAGCGAACTGCTTCGCCGGAGCCTTGAGTCTCGAATGGGGTGAAGTCATATTCATCATAAGCAGCGTAGACCGCAGCCTTGGCTTCCTCTGTTGGCTCAACGCGAACGTTGCGGTAACGAGCAAGACCAGTACCGGCAGGAATCAACTTACCGATGATGACGTTCTCCTTCAGACCAAGCAGTGGATCGCTCTTCTCTGAAAGTGCCGCATCAGTGAGAACACGAGTGGTCTCTTGGAACGATGCTGCTGATAACCATGACTCGGTTGCAAGAGATGCCTTAGTGATACCCATTAGCTCTGGGCGGCCTGAGGCTGCCTTTCCACCAGTAGATACAACGCGACGGTTCTCGGTTTCAAAACGGTTTCGCTCTACGAGCTCACCTGGAAGAAGATCAGCATCGCCTGGTTCAAGAACCGTGATGCGCTTAAGCATCTGGCGAACAATGATTTCGATGTGCTTATCGTGAATGCTTACGCCCTGTGAGCGGTAAACCTCTTGGATCTCATTCACTAAGTGAATTTGAGTCTGACGAGGACCGAGGATACGAAGAACCTGCTTTGGATCGATGGCACCAACAACTAGTTGCTGTCCAACGCCAACGCGCATTCCATCTTCGACCTTGAGCTTCTGACGACGCGTAATTGGATAAGCGATCGGTTCGCCACCATCTTCTGGTGTAACGATGATCTTCTTGCCCTTTGCATCTTCTAGGAAGCTAACAACTCCGGCGGTCTCTGCGATTGGCGCAACACCCTTAGGGGTACGAGCTTCGAAGAGTTCAACAATACGTGGCAGGCCGTGGGTAATTTGAGTCTCACCCTCGAGCATGGCACCACCAGTGTGGAAGGTACGCATTGTGAGCTGTGTTCCTGGCTCGCCGATGGACTGAGCAGCGATAATTCCAACTGCTTCGCCGACATCAACGATCTTGCCTGCGGCCATTGAGCGGCCGTAACACATTGCACATTGTCCGACCTTGCTATCGCAAGTTAGAACAGAGCGAACCTTAACTTCAGCAACTCCTGAAGCAACAAGAAGATCGATGTTGCGATCGCCAAGGTCAGTTCCCGCTGAGAGAACGATCTTGTTATCGACTAGTACATCTTCTGCCAAGTTACGACCGAATAGCGAAGTTTCAACATGCTCATCACGAACTAGTTCACCGTTATTAATAGCGGCGATCTTTAACGTGAGACCACGATCGGTCCCACAATCTTCTTCGCGGATGATTACATCTTGAGCCACGTCGCAAAGACGACGAGTTAAGTAACCCGAGTCAGCAGTACGAAGTGCGGTATCGGCAAGACCCTTACGGGCACCGTGAGTAGAGATGAAGTATTCAAGAACTGAAAGACCTTCACGGAAGTTAGATTTGATTGGGCGAGGAATAATTTCACCCTTTGGGTTCGCTACCAGACCACGCATACCTGCGATCTGACGAATCTGCATCATATTTCCACGTGCGCCGGAGTAAACCATCATCCAGACCGGGTTGGTCTTAGGGAAGTTATCTTCCATCTCACGTGCAACTTCCTGAGTTGCTTGGGTCCAGATCTCAATAAGTTCCTGACGACGCTCGTCATCAGTAATAAGACCCTTTTCATATTGGGATTGAACCTTGTCGGCCTTAACTTCGTAGCCTTCCAAGATCTCTGGCTTACGAGCAGGAGTAACAACATCTTCAATTGAGATGGTTACACCAGCACGAGTTGCCCAATAGAAACCGAGGGACTTCAAAGCATCCAAAGTTTGTGCAACGACAACCTTTGCTTGCTTTTCTGCTAATTCGTTAACGAGTTTTCCAAGTTCCTTCTTCGTAACATCGATATCTACGAAGTCATGATCGGCTGGAAGAATCTCATTGAAGATTGCGCGGCCAAGAGTGGTCTCCTTAATGGTGGTCTCACCATTCTTAGTGATCCGAATCTTGATTCCGGCTTGCATGGTCAAGCTGCCTTGATCGAAAGCCATGAGTCCTTCAGCAATTGAGCTGAAAGCCCGGCCTTCACCCTTTTGATTCTCTCGAAGAGAGGTCAAGAAGTAGAGACCCAAAACCATGTCCTGGGTAGGAGAGGTAATTGGTCGACCAGATGCAGGAGAAAGAATGTTGTTGCTCGAGAGCATAAGAATTCGAGCTTCAGCTTGGGCTTCAGCAGATAGCGGCAAGTGAACTGCCATCTGGTCACCGTCGAAGTCTGCGTTGAATGCAGTACAGACCAATGGGTGAATCTGAATTGCCTTACCTTCAACCAATTGCGGTTCGAAAGCTTGGATACCTAAACGGTGAAGCGTAGGTGCGCGGTTAAGAAGAACAGGGTGTTCTGCAATTACTTCTTCCAAAACATCCCAAACAACTGGACGAGCACGCTCGACCATTCGCTTTGCGGATTTAATATTTTGGGCGTGATTGAGATCGACCAAGCGCTTCATTACGAACGGCTTGAAGAGCTCTAGCGCCATCTGCTTTGGCAGACCGCACTGGTGCAATTTAAGTTGTGGTCCAACAACGATTACGGAACGGCCAGAGTAATCGACGCGCTTTCCGAGCAAGTTCTGACGGAAACGGCCTTGCTTACCCTTGAGCATGTCAGAGAGCGACTTCAATGGACGGTTACCTGGGCCAGTTACTGGGCGACCACGACGACCGTTATCAAAGAGCGCATCGACAGCTTCTTGAAGCATGCGCTTCTCGTTGTTGACGATAATTTCTGGAGCACCAAGATCTGCCAATCGCTTCAACCGGTTGTTACGGTTGATAACACGACGATAAAGATCATTTAGATCGGAGGTAGCAAAGCGACCGCCATCTAGTTGAACCATCGGACGAAGATCTGGTGGAATAACAGGAACGCAATCCAAGACCATAGAGGCTGGATGGTTACTGGTGTTAAGGAAAGAAGAGACAACCTTTAGACGCTTAATAGCGCGGGTCTTCTTCTGGCCCTTACCAGTTTGGCTGATCTCGGTGAGCTTGATGTATTCGGCTTGGAGATCGAAGGTCTCTAGGCGACGCTTGATTGCAGCGGCTCCCATATTTCCTTCGAAGTAAACGCCGAAACGATCGCGCATTTCACGATACAGACCTTCATCGCCTTCAAGATCTTGAACCTTTAGGTTCTTAAAGCGAGCCCAAACTTCATCGAGACGATCGAGTTCGCGCTGTGAGCGATCGCGAGTTGCTTTGAGCTCACGCTCTGCGGCTTCGCGAACCTTGCGACGAACATCGGCCTTCTCGCCGGCAGCTTCTAGCTCAGCAAGATCTGCTTCGAGCTTCTTCTGGCGGGTATCAAGATCGGTATCGCGCTTGGTCTCAATCTTCTTCTTATCGCTTGAAAGTCGCTTTTCTAGAGCTGGCATATCTTCGGCACGAGCTTCATCATCAACAGAAGTGATCATGTAGGCGGCGAAGTAGATAACCTTCTCGAGATCCTTTGGTGCAAGGTCAAGCAGGTAGCCAAGTCGTGATGGAACGCCCTTGAAGTACCAGATGTGGGTTACTGGGGCAGCAAGTTCAATATGTCCCATGCGCTCACGACGAACCTTGGCGCGAGTAACTTCTACTCCGCAACGCTCGCAGATGATGCCCTTGAAACGAACGCGCTTGTACTTACCGCAGTAGCACTCCCAGTCACGGGTTGGTCCAAAGATCTTCTCATCAAAGAGACCATCTTTTTCTGGCTTGAGGGTTCGATAGTTAATAGTCTCTGGCTTCTTTACTTCGCCAAAGGACCACTCCCGAATATTGTCCGTTGAAGCTAGACCAATTCGCAGTTCATCAAAAAAGTTAACATCTAACATTATTTATCCCTCTCCCCGTCAGACTTCGTCAACACTGCTTGGCTCAACTCGTGACAAGTTGATTCCAAGTTCTTCGGCGGCACGGAAAACTTCTTCATCGGTATCGCGCATTTCAATTGCAATACCTTCTGATGAGAGAACTTCTACGTTGAGACAGAGCGACTGCATTTCCTTGACCAAAACCTTGAAGGATTCTGGGATACCAGGCTCTGGAATATTTTCACCCTTGACGATGGCTTCGTAAACTTTTACGCGACCAAGAACGTCATCGGATTTAATTGTTAGTAACTCTTGAAGAGTGTAAGCAGCGCCATAAGCCTCGAGCGCCCAAACTTCCATTTCACCAAAGCGCTGGCCACCGAATTGAGCCTTTCCACCCAATGGTTGCTGCGTGATCATGGAGTAAGGACCTGTTGAACGGGCGTGAATCTTGTCATCAACCAAGTGGTGGAGTTTCAAGATGTACATGTAACCAACAGAGATTGGCTCCTTGTATGGCTCACCGGTACGACCATCAAATAAGTTGGCCTTTCCGTTAGCACCGATCAAACGCATGCCATCTTTATTTGGCAACGTTGATTTAAGAAGACCCATTAGCTCTTCTTCTTTGGCACCATCGAATACTGGGGTGGCTACCTTTGAGTTTGGTGCAACATCGGCGTAACCGTGGGCGCGAAGATCCTTTTGCCAGACCTCATCACCTTCTAGTTTCCAACCAGCTTTTGCTACCCAACCAAGGTGAGTTTCAAGAACCTGACCAACGTTCATACGGCCTGGAACACCAAGTGGGTTCAAGACGATATCGACTGGGGTTCCATCTTCAAGGAATGGCATATCTTCGACCGGAAGGATCTTGGAGATAACGCCCTTGTTTCCGTGGCGACCAGCAAGCTTGTCACCATCTTGAATCTTTCGCTTTTGCGCAACATAGACGCGAACAACTTGGTTAACGCCAGCAGGTAGTTCGTAATCTTCGCTGTCGCTAAGACTGACGCCAATGACCTTGCCAGATTCACCGTGTGGGACCTTGAGTGAGGTATCGCGAACTTCGCGAGCCTTCTCACCGAAGATTGCGCGGAGCAATCGCTCTTCTGGGGTTAGTTCAGTCTCGCCCTTAGGGGTGACCTTTCCAACCAGAATGTCGCCGGGCACAACATCTGCGCCGACTCGAATGATTCCGCGATCGTCAAGGTCGGAGAGAACTTCTTCGCTGACATTTGGAATGTCGCGTGTGATTTCCTCGGGTCCGAGCTTGGTATCGCGAGCATCAACTTCATACTCTTCAATGTGAATAGAAGTTAGAACGTCATCTTGAACTAAGCGCTGAGAAAGGATGATCGCATCTTCGTAGTTGTGACCTTCCCATGACATAAATGCCACGAGCAAGTTCTTACCCAAAGCCATCTCACCCTTATCGGTGCTTGGACCATCTGCAATGACCTGACCGGTTTCAACTCGATCGCCATGGCCAACAACAACTTTTTGGTTGCGACTGGTGCCTTGGTTGGAGCGAGTGAACTTCTCGAGGAAGTAAACCTCGGTAGTTGCATCATCATTCATGACTGAAACTTCATCAGCTGAAACGGAGGTAACAACACCAGGCTTCTTTGCAAGAACAACATCACCAGCATCGACAGCGGCACGGAATTCCATACCGGTACCAACGAATGGTGCTTCAGCGCGAAGCAGTGGAACTGCCTGACGCATCATGTTCGAGCCCATCAGCGCACGGTTAGCATCGTCGTGCTCGAGGAATGGAATCATTGCGGTAGCAACGGAAACCATCTGACGAGGTGAGACGTCCATGTAATCAACTTCATCAGCCAAGATGTATTCAACTTCGCCACCGCGACGACGAACCAATACGCGCTCTTCAGCGAAGTGGCTATCTGTGGTTAGTGGGGCGTTGGCCTGAGCAATTACGTGCTCATCTTCTTCATCAGCTGTTAGGTAATCGATCTGGTCGGTGACCTTGCCCTTAGTGACCTTGCGGTACGGGGTTTCGATAAAACCGAATGGTGTTACGCGAGCATAAGTAGCAAGCGATCCGATAAGCCCAATGTTTGGACCTTCTGGAGTTTCGATTGGACACATGCGGCCGTAGTGCGACGGGTGAACGTCACGAACTTCAAAGCCTGCACGTTCACGCGAGAGACCACCAGGTCCAAGCGCTGAAAGACGACGCTTGTGGGTCATACCCGAAAGCGGGTTGGTCTGATCCATAAATTGTGAGAGTTGAGAAGTTCCGAAGAACTCCTTGATTGAAGCCACGACTGGACGAATGTTGATCAAGGTTTGTGGCGTAATTGCCTCAACATCTTGAGTAGTCATACGTTCGCGAACAACGCGCTCCATACGAGAAAGTCCGGTGCGAACCTGGTTCTGAATCAATTCACCAACGGTACGAAGGCGACGATTTCCGAAGTGGTCGATGTCATCGGTCTCGACACGTACTTGCTTGCCATATTCCATCAAGGCATCGCCAGCGTGAAGCGCTACGAGGTAGCGAATCGTTGCAACGATATCTTCGATGTTAAGCAGGCCGCGAGAAAGTTCAAGATCTAAACCGAGCTTCTTATTGACCTTGAAGCGGCCAACCTTTGCCAAGTCATAACGCTTTGGGTTGAAGTACAAGTTCTCGATCAGATTCTGAGCTGCCTCTTTGGTTGGTGGCTCGCCTGGACGGAGCTTGCGATAAATATCAAGTAACGCTTCATCTTGACTCTTGACGTTATCTTTTTCAAGCGTCAAACGAATGGACTCGTACTCACCGAATTGCTCGAGGATCTGCTCTTCAGTCCAGCCGAGTGCCTTTAGGAATACGGTTACTGATTGCTTGCGCTTGCGGTCGATACGAACACCGACCAAATCTTTCTTATCAACTTCAAATTCCAACCAAGCGCCACGGCTTGGGATGATCTTTGCAGTGAGAATATCTTTATCAGATGCCTTCTCGATGGTGCGCTCAAAATAAACACCAGGAGAACGAACGATCTGGGAAACAACAACGCGCTCGGTTCCGTTAATAACGAAAGTTCCGCGAGGTGTCATCAATGGGAAGTCGCCCATGAAGACGGTCTGCGACTTAATTTCGCCGGTGATGTTGTTGGTGAATTCAGCAGTGACGAACAATGGCGCGGAATAAGTCATATCGCGGTCTTTGCATTCGGCAATGATGTATTTCGGTGGTTCAAAGCGATGGTCTCGGAAAGAGAGACTCATGGTGCCTTGGAAATCTTCAATTGGAGAAATCTCTTCAAAGATTTCTTCTAATCCAGATTGCTTGGGTACTTCGCCTCGTCCGCTTTTCTCATTTTCGACAAGTCGGCCACGCCACAAGTCGTTACCCAATAACCAGTCGACGCTATCTAGCTGCAGCGAAAGGAGATTAGGAACTTCAAGGGGTTCACGGATCTTGGCGAATGAAACTCGGGCAGGTGCAAATGATTTGGACTTCGCGGCCAATGTTCCTCCAGTAAAGAGCAGGTAATCACGCACGGCTACCGCCAGGTCTCAGCCGCTATATGCCAAACCTGAAAGGTGTATAAATTTGCGAAGGGTCAGGGTATCCAAAAGCCCCCCCATCTGTCTAATTATGCTTATACTCTTTTTTACACTTTCGTTGCTGATTTCCCCAATTTTTTTAACCTAGTCATCTTCCGCCAATTGCCGAATAATCTTCACTAGGTACTCGACTCTGGATCTTCGCATTTAGGAGCCCTCATGGAATTTGACCAATTCAGCCTCTGCTTTCTCGTGGCCAAGCAAGATCCACCCGAAATGAGCCCTTCCGAAGCTGGGGTGCTACAAAATGCCCACATGTCTCATTTAGCAGATCTGCACGAGTCCGGTGAATTGTTGGCCGCTGGACCAACCGGCAACCCCGCATACCGTGGAGTCTGCCTATTTCGAACTGAGGTCGAACGAGCCCGAGAGCTGATGTTGGCCGACCCGGCGGTTGCGGCAGGCTGGTTTGAGATCACCGTCATTCCATGGCTGGTTCCCAGTGGGGCGATGAGCTTTTCCACGACCGCCTTCCCCCGCTCGATGGCTGAAGTCAAACCCAGACCAGGTCAGTAAAAGCTCTTTTGGGCATAAAAAAGGGCCCCGAAGGGCCCTTTTCCAAACGGTTTCCCGTAATTACTTTACAGAGACGGTTGCGCCGGCTGCTTCTAGAGCTGCCTTTGCCTTCTCGACTGCCTCTTTGGTGCCCTTTTCGATCAAGACTGCAGGACATGCATCTACTAGATCCTTGGCTTCTTTAAGGCCGAGGCTGGAGTTGATGCCACGTACTTCCTTGATAACGGCGATCTTCTGTGAGCCAGCGGCTTCGATGGTGAGGGTGAACTCATCCTGCTCTGCGGCGGCTTCAGCAGCTCCGCCAGCAGCAGCGGCAGCAACAGGAGCTGCTGCAGTTACATCGAATTCGGTCTCGAATGCCTTGACGAAATCAGAGAGTTCGACGAGGGTCATTTCCTTGAATTGAGCTAATAGGTCTTCGCTTGAAAGCTTTGCCATTTTGGTTTTCCTTTTCTTTTCTTTAGTAAATCTTTATTCGGCTGGGGTTTCGGCTGGGGTTTCGGCTGCAACTTCTGCAACAACTTCAACCTCTGCTGGGGTGGTGTCAGCAGTAACTGCCTCAACCTCTGCAACAACTTCTACAACTTCTGGAGCTGCAACTTCTGCAACAACTGCTGGGGCAGCGGCAACTGGAGCGCCGGCTTCGAGCTTGATGCGAAGCGCATCGAAAGCACGAGCAGCCTTAGCCATAGTGCCCTTCATAGCACCAGCAAGCTTGGCCAAGAGAACCTCACGGGACTCAAGATCAGCAAGCTTCATGATTTCTGCAGTAGTGACGCTCTTTCCTTCGAAGATTCCACCCTTAATAACTAGGAATGGGTTCTCCTTCTGGAAGTTCTTGAGGCTCTTTGCTGCATCAATTGGATCGCCCTTGATGAAGGCAACTGCTGAAGGACCAGTTAGGAGATCATCTGCGATATCCACGCCAGCATTCTTAGCTGCAATCTTGGTAAGGGTGTTCTTCACTACCGAATACTTGGTATCGCTACCAAGGGATCGGCGTAACGCCTTCATTGAGGTCACGGATAGACCGCGATACTCAGTCAGAACAGTTGCAGTGGCGGTCTTAAAATCTTCCGTCAACTCAGCAACTGCTGCTGCTTTATCAGGACGTGCCATTTGGCATCCTTTCTCAGTACTTAACTACTCGGTTACTGCTCTGAATAAAACGCGCACCAAAAGAAAAAACCCCGGCGCATAAATGCACACGAGGGTCTCGTTTGCACCTATGCGGGTTGTCATTTCTAGTTCGGCTAACCGAACCAGCGACATTTAGCTTGAGTTGCCTCGAGCGACCTGCAGTCTTTGGTGAGGAGACGAGGGTAAGCCCTGGGGCTCACCCTCGTCAAAACTGGGTAGTACTAGTTGTTTACGTTCTCGCCACCGTCACGGGTGACTGTTGGATCAACTGGAATTCCAGGTCCCATTGTGGTTGAGATTGTGGCCTTGCGAATAAAGCGGCCCTTTGAAGAGGATGGCTTTGAACGAAGGACTTCTTCAAGAGCGGCGGTGTAGTTCTCAGATAGCTGCTGGGCAGTGAAGGAGACCTTGCCGATGATGAAGTGCAAGTTTGAGTTCTTATCAACACGGAATTCGATCTTTCCGCCCTTGATATCGGTAACTGCCTTTGCAACGTCGGTGGTTACGGTTCCGGTCTTTGGGTTTGGCATCAAGCCGCGTGGTCCAAGAACCTTTCCAAGGCGTCCGACCTTACCCATGAGCTCTGGTGTTGAAACCACAGCGTCATAGTCCAAACGACCCTTGGCAACTTCTTCAATCAGTTCATCTGCTCCGACAATGTCGGCACCAGCGGCGCGTGCTTCTTCAGCGCGCTCGCCACCTGCGAATACGAGAACGCGGGCAGTCTTGCCGGTTCCGTGTGGCAAGAGAACGGTTGAGCGAATTGCTTGATCAGCTTTACGAGGATCTACGCCAAGACCAAGAGCAACTTCAACAGTCGCGTCGTACTTGGTGGTTGAAGTTTCCTTAGCAAGCTTTACTGCAGCACCTGGTGAGTACAAAGTTTTTGCATCAACCTTTGCGGCTGCTTCTACATATTTCTTACTGCGCTTCATTTCTCTCCTTCAGTTCACACCGTGCAATCTGCACTGAGTGGTTCGGGCTGTGGTTAACGAACCAGCGAGGTTCTCCCACTTACATATTTTTTATTAGTTACTAACTGTTACGCCCATGGATCGTGCAGTACCAGCAATGATCAAACTTGCCGCAGCAAGATCGTTGGCATTGAGGTCTGACATCTTAATTTTTGCAATCTCTTCGACCTGAGCTTGGGAGATTGTTGCAACCTTGGTCTTGTGAGGAACTGGTGAACCCTTTTCGATTCCAGCAGCCTTCAAGATCAAACGTGATGCAGGAGGTGTCTTGGTGACGAAGGTGAAGGTGCGATCTTCATACACGGTGATTTCAACCGGAATGATTTGACCCTTCTGGCTTTCAGTTGCTGCGTTGTAAGCCTTCACGAAGTCCATGATGTTGACACCATGCTGACCAAGTGCAGGACCTACTGGTGGAGCTGGTGTTGCAGCGCCTGCCTGAATCTGCAACTTGATCATTGCAGTGATCTTCTTCTTTGGTGCCATGATTCTTTCCTTTTCTTAGAGCTTCTGTACTTGATGGAATGAAAGTTCTACTGGTGTTTCGCGTCCAAAAATCGAGACCAAAACCTTAAGTTTTGCTTGCTCCGGCATGATCTCGTTGATCGTTGCAGGCAAGGTTGCAAATGGGCCATCCATAACAGTTACGGATTCGCCAATCTCGAAATCGACAACCCGAATTTCTGGCTTATCTGATTTCTTAACTGGACGTGGGGCCAAGATATTTTCGACCTCGAGCAAAGTGAGTGGTGATGGGTGGTGAGCATTGCCCACAAAGCCTGTGACACCAGGGGTATTTCGTACGCATGACCAAGATTCATCGGTGAGGTCCATACGAACCAAAACATAACCTGGGAAGACGTTGCGCTTGACCTGCTTGCGCTGGCCATTTTTAATTTCAGTTACTTCTTCTTCTGGAACTTCGATTTGGAAGATGAAATCTTCCATATTCAAAGTGTGAATTCGGTTGGCAAGGTTGCCCTTGACCTTCTTCTCGTAGCCAGCGTAGGAGTGGACTACATACCAATCGCCAACAGCATTGCGAAGGGCGCGACGGAATTCAGCATTCTCATCATCTTCAGCCTCTTCGGAGTCGAGCGCATCGATTTCAGAAGTGGCTTCAACTTCGGCAATAACTTCTTCTTCAACGACGACTTCTTCAATTGGCGCTGAAGTCGCTGCGAGCGCAGCTTCAAAAGCATCAACTGGTGCCGAATCAGAAGCTGGAGTTGTAGCCAGTACTTCTTCCATGGAATCTTCCAATGACATGTGCAGCGCGCCCCTAACCAAAGACCAAGAAGACAACCTTTGTCAGCGCGACATCAAGTAGCGAGACAACGGCGATGATGAAACCTACGAAGACCAATACGACGGCGGTGTAGGTAGAGAGTTGTTGACGTGTTGGCCACACGACTTTGCGAAGTTCAAAGATGATTTGACGATAGAACAGGCCAATGCGTCCAAAGAGTCCCAAAGACTCTTCGTTCGAGCGCTTCTCTTCACTCATTCGCACTACCTCTTTCATTTTCGTTAACCGCTGAATCGTTCTTCGTTCGTACCGTACGGACTTGCAGGGCAGGAGGGACTTGAACCCCCAACCGCCGGTTTTGGAGACCGGAACTCTGGCCAGTTGAGCTACTGCCCTTCAAGCGTTACCTGGGCATGAGTGATCATGACCTAGTGCAAGCGCCAGGAGGGGAATTGTAGTTGCGCCAGGGGCAATAGGTAAAACGCGGGGCGAAAATTAGCCCGCACCAAAGGGGTGCTAGGCGTGGCAGACTTCGCGCTATGAGCAACCAAAACGCCAAATCCCGAGTTTCGCGTCGAATCGGCGCTATCGCTGAGTCAGCAACCTTGGCTGTCGATAGCAAGGCAAAAGCCCTAAAAGCGGCTGGCCGGCCAGTAATTGGCTTCGGAGCCGGCGAGCCCGACTTCCCCACCCCGGACTACATCGTTGCTGCGGCGATCGATGCGGCTGGCAAGAGCCCAAACCATCGCTACACCCCAACCCCAGGACTTCCCGAGCTGCGCGATGCCATCGTCGCCAAAACCCTGCGGGATTCGGGTTATGTCATCACTGCCGACCAGGTCTTGGTGACCAACGGTGGAAAACAAGCCGTTTATCAATCCTTCGCTGCTTTGCTCGATCCAGGTGATGAAGTTCTTCTGCCCGCCCCTTATTGGACGACCTATCCCGAATGCATCAAATTGGCAGGCGGGGTCGCCGTCGAGGTCTTTGCCGATGAAACCCAAAACTATTTAGTTTCAGTAGAACAGCTCGAGGCGGCTCGGACCGATAAAACAAAAGTTCTACTCTTTTGCTCGCCTTCCAACCCAACAGGCTCGGTTTACTCGCTGGAACAGGTGAAAGCGATCGGAGAATGGGCGGCAACCAATGGCCTCTGGGTAATCACCGATGAGATTTATGAACACCTGCTCTATGACGGCGCCAGCGCCCCAAGCATGCCGGTTGTCGTTCCAGAGCTAGCTGATCGCACCATAATCCTGAATGGCGTAGCTAAGACCTATGCCATGACTGGTTGGCGGGTAGGTTGGATGATCGGACCAAAGGATGTCATCAAAGCCGCAACCAATCTTCAATCACATTTGTCATCAAATGTTTCCAATGTTTCGCAACGCGCCGCAATTGCGGCTGTGACCGGAGATCTAGCAGCAGTCCATGCAATGGGCGTTGCCTTTGATCGCCGCCGTAAATTAATTACTGCGATGCTTAATGAAATTCCTGGAATTACCTGTCCTACTCCTCAAGGCGCCTTTTATGTTTATCCATCGGTTAAAGAAATTTTGGGTAAAGAGATTCGTGGAAAACGACCACAAACTTCGGCGGAACTTGCCACGCTGATTTTAGAAGAGGTTGAAGTAGCTGCAGTTCCCGGTGAAGCATTTGGACCATCTGGTTATCTGCGCTTTTCATACGCCCTAAGCGATGATGACATCGTTGAAGGTATTACCCGAGTTCAAAAACTTTTGGGTGAAGCAAAGGATTAATCCAGGCTCAAACCGACCAGTTGAACTTCTGCTTCTAAAGTAATTCCGAATTTAGTAAAAACTTTATCGCGCGCCGCTTTAGCCAGCGCAACTAAATCTGTTGCGGTGGCATCTCCGCTATTCGATATGGCCAATACATGCCTGGTTGAAATTTGAGCACCCGCTATTCGATCCCCTTTTTGTACGCCGGCATTCTCCATTAACCAGGCTGCCGAAGTTTTAATCCGACCATCTGGTTGTACCCACTTTGGCGCTGCGTCAGGCAGGGTTGCCGCGATTTCCGGTGAGAGAACCGGATTAATAAAGAAGGAACCAGCCGACCAAATGGCGTCGGTTTGATTAACTAACATTCCCTTTTCGGCGCGAAGTTTAAGCACTGCAGTTCTTACGCTTTCAACCGGAGCTCGATCCCCTACGGTTACTCCGAGCGCTGTTGCAAGTTCCTGGTATTGAATGGGCAGCGAACTTTCGCCGCGGCGCAATTGAAAAGTAACATCCAGAATTACCCATCGTTCGCGCTCAACTTTAAACTTTGAAGTGCGATAACCAAATTCGCAATCTGCTGCGGCAAAAGTGCTGATGCAATCGTTAACTCGATCGAAAGCGCGGACTCGAGCGATGACTTCTGAAACTTCATGACCATAGGCCCCGATATTTTGGATTGGCGCCCCGCCGACGGTTCCCGGAATTCCACTGAGGCATTCGAGATTCGCTAAACCTTTGTCCAAAGTAAAAGCTACGAAGCCATCCCAGTCATCCCCCGCTGCAACAGTTAAAGTCCCACCACTGCAAGCATCGATCTCGTAAGTATTTCCAGTCGTCTCAATTCGAATAACAGTTCCGACAAAGCCATCGTCGCTAATCAATAAATTGGAACCGCCACCCAAAATAAGAACGGCCTCGCCAGAAGCATCGGCAGTGCGAACCGCTGTGATCAACTCGGACTCAGTTGTTGCATGAATAAGAGTGCGCGCTGGACCACCGATATGCATGGTGGTCAGATTTGCTAGGCGATCCATGGTTGAAGGCTAACGCCGCGGACTCAAGATCTCATTTTTTCCGCGGAAGCGATCCAAGATTCGATCGTAATTCTTCTTGGACTCTGACTCGCGAAATTCCGGATCAGCGTCGTAATACCCGTGATGGCGAGCTTGAATCAGAGGGAGCTCCATCTGCATTAGCCGACCATGGGCTTGGCGCAATCGGAGCGAGAATTCAATATCGGCGTTTCGGTAATAGCGGGCTCGAATATTGAAGGCACCGGCTTCGATCGCCTCGGCTCGGTCAAGCGCCATGAAATAGCTAAAGAGCACATCAACTTCACCAGGACCTTTATCTTCGGTACTTCGCCAATCGTCGGCCAAGTTAACCAGCCCGCCGCGCCAACCGACGGCGCTAAAATCCGTTGTACTTAGAGCAGCGAGCACAGGGGTAAGCGCATCGCCAGTCAGTTGCGTCGATGGATCCATAACTATTACCACCGGTGCAGTTGCAATCTTTAAAAGAGCGTTGATGCTCTCGCCCCACCCGGCGCCTTCAGTTACTTGCACTAAGAAGGTGCGCCCATCTAGCTCTGTCGCCAACGGCTCTATCTCAAGAGTTCCAGAAATCAAAACCATTACGGCAAAATTTCCATCCGCATATTTCTTAATGCTCTGAATCGAGAGCTGAGCATCCTCGGCAAAGCCGTCAACAACCATGAGAAAAACGGCATCAAATTTTGTCTCGGTTAGCGCCCTTACATCGGTAATCCGAGCTACAACCGGGAAACGAGTTTTGGCACGAAAATCAAAACCATCTGGGAGATCTAATATTTCATAACCGAGATCGGCAATCTGATCTCGAATTTTGTCAGCCAGTGAAAAATCCCGAGCTGCCCGAGCTGCCGCCCGCGCCTTACCTAATTCAATAACAGCTTGGGGCGCACTCATGAGAGTGAGATTACCGCTTTAGCCATCCCTAAGACTTTTGAATCTGCGCAGATCGCAGTGAGATCCAATTTGGCGCACCCATTTTCCAAGGCCGAAACCTTGGCGGAAATTACTAGCTCAACGACCGAATTCGCTGGCACTACAACGGGCTTGGTGAAGCGCGCTGAAAATTCTTTAACCGCGCCGCTGCCGCCGGCAAGATCGGAAACATATTTTCCGGCGAGCGCCATGGTCAACATTCCGTGGGCAATCACATCTGGCAGCCCAACGGACTTTGCAAAAGCTTCATCTTGGTGAATTGGATTTTGATCGCCGCTGGCATTTGCATAAGCCACCAATAATTGACGATCGATTAAAAAGGTTTTGGGCGCAAATTCCTGGCCAACTTCGAAGTTGCTCATGCTCGCACCACCAAGGTGGACCAGGTTGAGGCAACCAGTTCGCTACCAGAATGAAGATCGGATCGAACGGTGACAATTTCATTTCCGGCCATAACGCGAGCGCTTTCAATCGTTGCTGAACAAATAAAATTATCGCCAGCCACTATCGGGCGCGAAAGCACGAAGCGCTGATCGCCATGAACGACTCGGCTCCAATCCAATCCGCTTTCCTGTAGCAGCGTTTGAGATTGAGCAAGGGTGATGGAGATCGAAAAAGTGGGTGGGGCAACGTCAAAATTTTCCGCGCCCAAAACGCGAGCGAAATTTGTTATTGCTTCCTGAGTTACAACCGTACTGCTGGCACCAACGAAGGTGCGCCCGACTAGGTCGGGATCGAGCATCGGTTATCGGGTTTCGCGGTGAGTTGTAGATAGTTTGCAGCGTGGGCAGAACTTCTTTAGCTCAAGGCGATCTGGATCGTTACGACGGTTCTTCTTGGTGATGTAGTTACGCTCTTTGCACTCGATGCAGGCCATCGTGATCTTTGGGCGGACATCCGCGCTCTTGCTTGCCATCGTCGTGCTCCTTTTTTCATCTGTCCCTAAGACCCTAGGGCCAGGAAATTCACCGTTCGTAAGAGGAGAAGGCTACTTGAACCCTGCCCGAAGTAAGAAATTGGGCTTTTAAGCCCGTAACACCCGTAGAGATTGGTAGCGGAGGCCGGATTTGAACCGGCGACACAGCGATTATGAGCCGCTTGCTCTACCAAGCTGAGCTACCCCGCCGAGCCCCCCAACGGAATCGAACCGTTGACCTTTTCCTTACCATGGAAACGCTCTACCGACTGAGCTAGGGGGGC
>CAIQNN010000033.1 GCA_903873185.1 uncultured Actinomycetes bacterium | reverse complement strand
GATATCGTTCCAAATCATTTCTCTAGTGATCACATTTGGTTTCAAGCAGCCCTGCATTCAGAGCCAGGATCGCGCGAACGCGCTCGCTTTCATTTTTACGATGGACGCGGTGTTGACGGTAACGAACCACCAAATAACTGGAACTCAATCTTTGGCGGTCCGGCCTGGAGCCAGGTAACCGAATCCGACGGCAAGTTAGGGCAATGGTATTTACATCTTTTCGATTCATCGCAACCAGATTTGAATTGGAATAATCCCGAGGTAGCCGTTGATTTTGAAACCACTCTTAGATTTTGGTTAGACCGCGGTGTTGATGGTTTTCGAATCGATGTGGCGCACGGCTTAGTTAAAGATGCCATTGATGTGGACCATCGCGATCCTGCTGGTCTCACTAAAGCGTTGCGCTTTGATGCGGTCTTTGAAGATAAGTCGGAGCGAATGGCGCTGCTGGAAGATATTCCATTTCTTGACCGCGATGGCGTCCATGAAATTTATCGTGCATGGCGCAAACTTTTTGATTCATACAGTGGCGATCGCATGATGGTCGCCGAAGCGTTCGTTAATCCCTCATCCAGAATTGCGCGCTATGTTCGCCCCGACGAATTACATCAGGCGTTCAACTTTGATTTTATGTTGACCGAATGGGATGCCGAGCTTATGCAGGCTTCGATCACCAGAACTTGTTCGGAGCTGGCCACCGTTAGCGCCCCAGCTACTTGGGTACTCAATAATCATGACTCCTCCAGAGTCGTCTCCAGAGTAGGTAGCCCAGAGAAGGCGCGCGCCCTTTCAATGATTATTCACGCTCTCCCAGGGGGCATCTATATCTATCAAGGTGAAGAGTTAGGCCTCGCCGATGCCAAACTTCCAGATGAAGCGCGGCAGGACCCGGTCTTCTTTCGCACCAAAGGCGCCGATAAAGGGCGGGATGGGTGTCGAGTTCCGTTGCCATGGAGCGCTGAAAGCCCTAATTTTGGCTTCTCTTCGGGCAAGCCTTGGTTGCCTCAACCGGCTTCTTGGAGCACCCAAGCTATGGATGTTGAGAGTGCTGATCCCGATAGTTTCCTAAATTTCTATCGCAAGAGTTTGGCACTTCGAAAGAGCCACCCTGCGCTCGGTGGCACCGCTGAGATTGAGTGGCAGCCATCGGCAACTGGAGTATTGCATTTCAAGCGCGCACCTGGCTTGAGCTTGATTTCAAATACCACTAATCAAAGGCACGAAGTGCTAACTAGCGGAACGAAAATATTGCATCAATCACAACCAGGCGTCTCTTTGATGAAGGAAGTAATTCAACTTCCAGCGAATACGACGGTTTGGCTAGAAGACTAAGGCTTGCTTCGGTTTGCCAAGATTTCTTTGATAAATTCGGCGCTAGCTTTTGGGGTGCGCGCTTGAGTGTATTGATCAACATAAATGAGTCCGAAGCGTTTGGTCCAACCTTCGGCCCATTCAATATTATCTAAGAGCGACCAAGCGTAATAACCTCGAAGGTCAACGCCTTGGTCCCTTGCGTCCAACGCGGCATTTATATGGTTGTAGTAATAATCGATTCGATCGTTATCAACTATCTTGCCATTTACGATCTGGTCTGGGAAAGCTGCGCCATTCTCGGTTAAATAAAGTGGAACACCAGGCAACCGCTCTGCAGTCTTCTTCAAAGTAACTGTGAGACTGCTGGCATCAATCTCCCAACCCATTTCGGTACGTGGTTCTCGTGCGATATAGCTGGCGGGAGGAGTTCCTGGATTAACCTCGCCAGATTGGCCAACAATCTTTCCGCTATCGGCCTTTGAGGGCTTTGCGATTCTGGTTGGGGTGTAATAGTTAATTCCCAACCAATCGATCGGCTGCGAAATTTCATTTAGCTCGGATTGTTTTACGAAAGACCAATCCACAAAATTTGCAGTTCTGGCAACCATATCTTGCGGAATCCCTCGTCCTGCCAGCTGATCCAACCAATAACGATTTTGCAGGCCATCTAAATGTTCAACCGCTTCGGCGACTTCTGGATCATCGCCAATGATGTTAGTTAAATTCAAGGCAATTCCAAGATTCTTCGCGTTATTTGAACGCAAGACATTGATAGCTCTGCCATGTGCCAACATCAATCGGTAGCCAGCTTCAAATCCCTGGGCAGGTTTTCCCGCCCCCGGGGCGTGAACCTTCGAGGCATAACCAAGAAAGGCAGAGCACCAAGGTTCATTAAGGGTGATCCATCGCTCAACGCGGTCGGCATATTTCTTGGCAACTATCTCGGCATAGTCGGCGAAGATATCGGAGATGCCCTCCCAAACCCAACCACCCTTAGCTTGCAATGGGCTCGGTAAGTCCCAGTGGTAAAGGGTAAGGACCGGCTTAATATTTCGAAGAAGTAGTTCATCAATCAATTGATCATAAAAAGCCAGCCCCAATTCCGAAACTTTTCCGGTGCCCTCTGGCTGAATTCGTGGCCAAGAGACCGAGAAGCGATAGGCATCAACCCCGAGCCAGGACAATATGTCCAGATCTTTGCGCCAGTTGTGGATGTGATCGCATGCCGGATCGGCGGTAGTGCCGTCAATAATATTTCCAGGAACCTTTGCAAAGTCATCCCACATGGAATTGCCTCGGCCTTTGCTATCCCCTTCGATCTGCCAGGAAGAGGTAGCAGTTCCGAAAATGAAATCGCTCGGAAGTCGTTTTGCAATTTCAAGTGCCGAGCGTTCCATATGGTTCCTACTTTCCAAGATTGCGAATTACTTAACAGAGCCGGCCAATAAACCTCGAACAAAATATCGTTGGAGTGAGAAGAATACGATCAGCGGGATGATGATCGAGAAGAGCGCCGCTGGTGCAACGTTCTCCCAATGTGAACCTAGGTTTCCGCCCAGATTAGAGAGATGAAGCGTGAGTGGTGCGACTTTATCGGTGCCACCAGCAAAGACCAACGCGACTAGCAAATCGTTCCAGATCCAGAGAAATTGGAAGATTGCAATTGAGGCGATCGCTGGAGTGGAAAGTGGCAGGACGATGCGGCGGAAGGTTTCAAAGTGATTGGCACCATCGACGCGCGCCGCCTCCATAATCTCTCGCGGCAAAGTGGAAACGAAATTGTGCAATAAATAGGTAACCAACGGCAGACCAAACATTACGTGCGGCAGCCAGACCGAGGCAAGGGTTCCAACGATATGTAACTGCGGGAAGATTGTATGACCGAATAATTTAACTCCGGTGGCAAAGAAAGTTAGTAGTGGCAGCAACGAAAGCTGAAGCGGTACACCTTGAAGTGCGAAAAGCCCGTAAAAAATGTGATCGCTATATCGGAATGGAATCCATGAAAGGGCGTAGGCCGCCATCAACCCAATTCCGACCGAGAGCACAACCGCCGGAATCGTGATTGCCAAGGAGTTCATGGCAAATGGAATTAGCCCCTGTGCGCCTATTGAACCACTGGCGCTAAAGAGCACCGCATGGAAGTTATCGAAGGTGAAGTGGGGGTGAAGAAAAGCGTTCCACCAACCGTCGCTCAAAATGTCTTCTTTCTTTCGGAAAGAAGTCACTACTAAGCCAAAAGTGGGAATCGTCCAAAGTAATGCGATCACCGTTACAACTATTGATGAGATAGGCGAGGTAAATGCTCGTTCGGCGCCATGAGAGGTAACGGGCTTTGGGCTCTTCTTACGCGAAGCTGAAAGGAGGCTCATGAGTGGGTCCGTTCTTTACGGATAGCGCGAATGTTGTAATAAGTAATTGGGATAACCCCAAGGAAGATTAAGACGGCCAGTGCAGAACCGCGGCCATAATTAAGGTAGACGAAGTTTTCGTCGAACATTCGATTCGATAAAACGTCGGTCTTGAAGTTTCCGCCGGTCATCGTATGAATAACATCGAAGAGTTTTAACGTACCGACCATGGCGGTAGTTAAGACCACGATTATCGTGGTGCGAACCAT
>CAIQNN010000032.1 GCA_903873185.1 uncultured Actinomycetes bacterium | reverse complement strand
CCGAGTTTAACCCGAGCCAGTAGTACCGAACTACCTTAAAACCGGGCTTTAAGCCGGTGTTACTGGTCCAAGCTGCAATAGCGCCACGAATTGCGCCTCAGTTAGAACAGTTACTCCAAGTTCGAGCGCCTTCTCTGCTTTAGATCCAGGCGAATCGCCCACAACGACAAAATCGGTTTTCTTCGAGACCGAGGATGAGCTCTTGCCGCCGTGAGCCACAATCGCTTCTGCCACCCCGTCTCGGGTGAACCCATCGAGGGATCCTGTTACGACCAGAGTTAGCCCCGCCAAAGTTTGGGGAACTTCAGAAACCGGTGCGCGATCAACCAGGTCAACTCCAGCAGCCGCCCACTTTGAAATTATCTTCTGATGCCAAGGAACGCTAAACCAATCAACGACTGCCGCCGCAATCACCTCACCAACACCAGAAACGGCCGCGAGCTCTTCGGAAGTTGCCGCAGTTATAGCTTCGATTGAGCCGAAATATTTCGCCAAGGATTGTGCCGCCGTAGGTCCAACGTGGCGAATTGAAAGTGCTACGAGAATTCGCCATAGCGGTCGATGTTTGGCCGCCTCGAGCGCCATCAGAAACTTTTCGGCATTTGCCCCGAGCGAGCCATCCTTTTTTACAAAGAAGGAAGAACGCGAGAGGTCTGATTTCGACAAGGAGAATAGATCGGATTCATCGAGAACTATCTTGTCAGCAAGCAACGCTGCAGCCGCTTCAAAACCTAGGACATCGATATCTAAGGCGGCACGCGAACCGATGTAATAAATCCGCTCGATCAATTGCGCGGGGCAAGATTGCGAATTAGGACAGCGAATATCAACATCGCCCTGGTTCATGGCCCGTAGCTGCGAGCCGCAATCTGGGCAGTGAGTTGGCATTACAAAGGCTCGTTCAGTTCCATCACGTTCTGAAATAACCGCCCCTAATACTTCCGGGATGACATCGCCCGCCTTTCGAATGACGACGGTATCGCCAATCAAAATTCCTTTGCGAATAACTTCCTCGTTGTTATGAAGCGTCGCATTGGTGACAGTGGACCCTGCGACTTTTACTGGAACCATAAATGCAAATGGCGTGACCCGGCCAGTTCTGCCAACGCTAACTCTGATATCCAAAAGCTTGGTGGTGACCTCTTCTGGTGGATACTTGAAAGCGATCGCCCATTTTGGCGCTCGCGAGGTAAACCCAAGAGTTTCTTGAATTGGGAATTCGTTTACCTTGATAACGATGCCATCTATCTCATGCTCTACATCGTGGCGATGCTTCAGGTAATAGTGGATGAAATCCAGAACTTCGGTACGAGACTTAACTACTCGGACGCGAGAACTGGTTGGAAGGCCCCAAACTTTTAGCTGCGCATAGGCGCCGGCCTGATCTGAAAAGGTGACCCCTTCGCAGACCCCGATCCCATGGACCACCATGCTCAGCGGTCTGCTAGCCGTAACTTTTGGATCCTTTTGGCGCAGCGAACCAGCAGCAGCGTTGCGTGGGTTTGCAAATCTGGCTTTGCCCTCTTCCTCCAGTGCGTCATTGAAATCATTAAATGCTTGCAATGGGAAGAAAACTTCTCCTCGAACTTCAAGACGAGTAGGTAAGTTTTTGCCCGACAACTCATGCGGAATAGCTGCAATGGTCTTGATATTGAGCGTGACTTCCTCGCCGGTTACGCCATTACCCCTGGTAAGCGCTCTGATTAATTTTCCATTTTCATAGAGCAAATTAATGGCTAGCCCATCGACTTTTACTTCGCAGAGCCAGGTGTTACCAGTATCAGTTTTTTCAATTCGATCGAACCAATTTTCCAATTCGGATTCGTCAAAAACATTATCCAGACTCATCATCTTTTCGATGTGGTCATATTGCTGAAAGTCAGTCGCGAATCCCCCGCCTACCTGTTCAGTTGGAGAATCAGCCAACTTATAAATCGGATTCTTTTCCTCGAGCTCCGTGAGTTCGCGTAGTAATAAATCAAACTGGGCATCAGAAATAGAAGGCTTGTCCAAAACGTAATACTTGAACTGATGCTCTCTGATCTCTTCGGAGAGTTCCTGAATTCGATGGCGAATTTCTTGGCTCATTGAAGAACTCGCAACTTACTCGGTGGCGCTAACGGTGGCAGAACCAACAACCCGATCATCATCGTAAATAACTAAGCCCTGGCCAGTTGCAAGGCCATAAAGCGGCTGATCGAGGCAGACCACAATCGTTTCGCCATCATGTTGGTAAGAACATTCCAGCGGCGTCCCATGAGCTCTAACTTGAGCGAAGCCACGATGTACTTCAAAACCAGCCGGTACCGGTCCACACCAAATAACTTTCTCACCCGTAATTTTGTTAACTGCCAACGCTTCATGATCGCCGACTACGACGGTGTTGGTCTTCGGTTCGATTTTTAAAACATACCGAGGCTCGCCACCGGCAGCTGGGATTGTGATTCCGAGTCCGCGGCGTTGTCCGATCGTGTAGGTGTAGGCCCCTTGGTGCTCGCCTAATTTAACCCCAGCCTCATCGACAATCGGTCCACTCTCGCTGCCCAACCGCTCGCGCAACCAGCCAGCATTGTCCCCGGATGGGACAAAGCAAATGTCGTGACTATCTGGTTTATTAGCTACATAAAGTCCGCGGCTCTTTGCCTCTTTGCGGGTGTCAGATTTAACCGTATCCCCCAACGGAAAGTGAGCTCCCGCTAATTGCTCAGTGTTTAACACCGCCAAGACATACGACTGATCTTTGGCCGGGTCTGCGGCTCGATACATTAGCCGCCCCTGCGAGCTCTCCTTCATCTGCGCGTAATGACCAGTTACCACGCCGTCGAAGCCAAGCGCTCTGGCCCGATCGAGGACTGCAGCAAATTTGATCTTCTCGTTGCAACGCAGACATGGATTTGGCGTTCTGCCAATTGAATACTCGGCGATGAAGTTCTCAACTACACCTTCATGAAACTCTTCGGCCATATCCCAGATGTAAAACGGAATTCCAATTACGTCAGCGGCTCGACGAGCATCGTGAGAATCTTCTATGGTGCAACAACCGCGAGCACCGGATCGGTACTTCTGCGGATTGCTAGAGAGCGCCAAGTGCACACCGACCACCTCGTGGCCCAAATCAACGGCGCGGGCAGCCGCAACCGCAGAGTCAACGCCGCCGCTCATGGCGGCGATCAACTTCATGTTCGAGCCAATGCTGCTCGGGCCCGGTCAACTACAGCAGAAATCACACTGGCCAACTTAGCAATCTCGGCTGACGTATTACTGATTCCCAGCGAGAAGCGCAGCGAAGAACGGGCATCTCGCTCCGAAATACCCATGGCCAACAGGACGTGGCTAGGTCTGGGCACTCCAGCGCTACAGGCTGAGCCAGTTGAGCAGGCAATCCCTTCGGCATCCAATAGCAAGAGCAGACCGTCACTTTCGGTTCCGGGAAAGGTCAGGTTAACAATTCCAGGCAGTGAGGGAGACTGTGCGCCGTTGACTCGAATATCTGGAATCTCTGTTGTCAGTGCCGCGATCAATTCCGCCTTTAGCGCTCGCACTTTCTGATCGTTCGCAGCCATCGAGCCAATCGTATTCTTGGCAGCGGC
Organism: uncultured Actinomycetes bacterium; assembly: GCA_903873185.1. Classification (GTDB taxonomy): domain Bacteria; phylum Actinomycetota; class Actinomycetes; order Nanopelagicales; family Nanopelagicaceae; genus CAIMZW01. The sequence continues at coordinate 49,399 of CAIQNN010000032.1, read as the reverse complement.
TGCAAACGAGACGATCGCCGGCGCATTTAGCGTCCCGCTTCGAATATCGCGCTCTTGACCGCCGCCATGAAGGATCGGAGTCACATCTAAGCCGCGACGAAGAACAAGAGCAGCCACCCCAAGCGGTCCCCCAATTTTGTGGGCACTGATGGTCGCCGAAGTTAACCCAAGTTCGGCAAAATTAAAATCAACTTTTCCAAAACTTTGTACTGCGTCGGAGTGGACCGGAATGTCGCCAGCGATTTTAACGATTTCTGCGATTGGCTGAATGGTTCCAATTTCATTATTGGAATGCATGACGGCGATAACAGCAATCTCATCACCGCGAGTAGCTACGACCTCGGATAGGAAATTAAGATCTACAAAACCGGTTGCTGTAATTGGAATTCGAATAATTTCGGCGCCTTCATGCTCTTCTAACCATTCCACCGGATCCAAAATTGCATGATGTTCAAATTCCGAAATTACGATGACCTTGCAGCGCGGATTTAAATCTCGGGCTTTCCAGTAGAAACCTTTAATCGCCAAGTTATTTGCTTCGGTTCCGGAACCGGTAAAAACTATCTCGCTTGGGGCGGCGCCAACTAATTGGCCAATTAGCTCTCTGGCTTCTTCAACATCTTTGCGAACCGAACGACCGGGAGTGTGAAGGCTCGAGGCATTTCCGAGTTTGCGCATCTGTTCAATCAAGGCAGCGGCTGCTGCCTCCGAAAGTGGCGTTGTCGCCGCATGATCGAAGTAGATACTCATGCCTTAAGTCTAAAGGTTTAAGCCGATTAAGCCTTTTTAGCCAAAATGGCCGCAGTTGCCTGAGGAAGAACGTTAAATAGATCGCCAACGACACCAAAATCAGCAATATCAAAGATTGGGGCATCGGGATCCTTGTTTATTGCGACGATCAGTTTGCTGGTCTGCATTCCGGCTCGGTGCTGAATTGCACCCGAGATACCACAAGCCATATATACCGAAGGGCTAACCGTCTTTCCGGTCTGGCCAACTTGATGTGAATGTGGGTACCAACCGGCATCAGTGGCTGCTCGGGAGGCACCTACAGCGGCCCCAAGAGCATCGGCAATCGCTTCAACTGCTCCGAAGTCTCCGTTGGTTCCGCGACCGCCCGAGACAATAATTTTTGCCTCTGTTAACTCCGGACGGCCACCGCTCACAGCGGCGGCAACGGAAAGAACTCGATCTCGAGTGGAATTTGCACCTAGTTCGGCCTCGGTGACGGAACTTTCAAGAACTGTGAATGTCGAAGCAACTGAAACAACTTCGATCGAATTCGGACGCAGGGTTACAACGGCACATGGACTATTCACTTTTGAATGAACGGTTGTTGAACCACCGAATACTGATTGCGTTGCAATTAAATTGGAATCTAGATCAATAGCATCAGTGATGATTCCCGATTTAGTGCGAACGGATACTCGAGCCGCAATCTCTTTCCCTTGGGCCGTTGATGAAATTAGCAATGCGGTAGGTCCCTCAGCGGTTATCAATGCCGAGATCGCACTCGCACTTGCAGCAGCCGAATACGAATTGAAATCAACCCCCGAGAGGAAGCGAACTTCGTCGATCGAATAATTAGCTAGCTCTGCTTCTAAGGCGGCATCTTTCCCATTGAGAACGATCGCCGTTACAGAGCCAATTCTTTTTGCAAAAGTAGCGAGCTCGCCGGTGGATTTAGCAATGTGACCGTTAGTGACCTCAGCGAGAATAAATACTTTACTCATATAACTCTCTTCTCTGCCAGGAATTCAGCTAAAGCGGTACCAGCGTTACCTTCGTCAACCAGTTTTATTCCGGCTGAGCGCGGTGGCCGCGCTTGCGCATCTTCAACCGAACTTAGGGCTGCGTCGCTACCGACATCGGAAGTTGACAATCCAATATCAGACAAACTCTTGCTCTCAATAATTTTTTTCTTCGCCGCCATGATGCCTTTAAAAGATGGGTAGCGCGGCTCATTTATTTTTTCAATAACGCTAATGACTGCTGGGAAAGCCGCGCTCATCTCTTCGATTCCAGAATCGGTAACGCGAGAAATCTTGGCGGTGGCGCTAGTGGTATCAACGCTAACTGCGCCCGCAAAGGTCAGCTGCGAAATTTGAAGTCGCTCGGCCAACATCGCTGGGATAACGCTCATGCGAGCATCGGTTGATTCGGTGCCACAGAAAATTAAGTCATAACCCCCAGCAGAAAGCACTTGGGCAAGTACTAATGAAGTGGCCAACGAATCTGACCCGCCCAGTGCTGGATCGGTGATCAAGATTGCATCGTCAGCTCCCATTGAGAGCCCTTTGCGAATCGATTCACTCGCTCGTTCTGGTCCCATGGAAATCAAGGTGATCGAATGCCCGCTGCCTTCGCCCGTTGCTCCAGTAGGCGAATTCGCCTCAACCAGCGCCAGGGCGGCCTCGATGGCATATTCATCTAAATCATTTAAAACCGCATCGACGCCAGCGCGATCTAGAACGCCACCCGCCATCTTCTTCTCGGCCCAAGAATCGGGCACCTGCTTTACGCAGACCGCAATCTTCATAATCTCTCCATGCCGCTTATGTTACTGACCAGTAACTAAAAAATCCAAGGTTAAATACCTGGGCGAGTCTGCCCAACTCTTCACCTTGCCTTAAACAACACTTAACCTCAATACCAAGTTTAGGCTTTCTCCTCATCTCACTCTTCAACCATGAGAATCGGAATTGTTACCGAATCATTCTTACCTCAGGTCAACGGGGTCACTAACTCCGTCCTTCGAATCTTAGAGTTCCTAGCCGAAGAAGGGCATCAGGCGCTTGTAATCGCCCCAGAAAGTGCCGGTGGTCCGTCTGAGTACTTCGGCCACCGTATCAAGCGAGTTCCATCACTACCACTTCAATCTATCTTGCCTATTGGCCTACCGGTCGCGGTGCCAAGAAGGAAATTGGAATTTTTGATCGATGGTTTTGCGCCGGATATTTTGCATTTAGCGAGTCCCTTCGTCCTTGGCGGCTACAGCGCCCGAATCGCAAAGCGCCTGAACATCCCGACGCTCTCCGTTTACCAAACCGATCTAGCTGGTTTCGCAACGCATTACGGGATGACGATGGCCCACTCTGGGTTGCGAAAAATTGTAAGCAAGATTCACTCAAATACGAACCGCACATTGGCGCCCTCTTCCTCAGCTAAGAATGAACTGGTATCCCAGGGCGTGGAAAATGTCCATCTCTGGCGCCGAGGAGTGAACACCAAGCTATTTACTCCACTCAAGCGGGATGAAAATCTTTACAAACAATGGCTCAAATTTCAGAACGCTGAGGCAAGCACTAACCGTGGCGAAAAGATTGTTGTGGGTTATGTGGGAAGACTCGCAAATGAAAAGCGCATCTCAGATCTTCAAATTTTGGATCTAGATCCATTGATTCAATTGGTAATCACAGGCGAAGGCCCAGCGCGAGCGAAATTGGAACGCGAATTACCAAACGCGATTTTCACTGGGTTTCAATCGGGAGAAGAGTTGGCGAGCATTTACGCCACCTTGGATCTCTTTATTCATCCAGGACCTAATGAAACTTTCTGCCAAGCAGTACAAGAAGCACTTGCATCCGGTACTCCTTGTGTGGTGCCAAAGACTGGCGGCCCAGCGGATCTAGTAACGCACGGAACGACTGGATACATAATTGATACTTCGAATCCTTACGAGTTACAGAGTGCGGTTACCCACTTTAGATTGCGCAATGATCGAGAATTCGTTTCAGAGATCTCCAGAGACTCCGTCGTAGAACGAACTTGGAGCCGCGTGAATCATCAATTGATGAGGCACTACCAAGAACTAGTAACTCCAATAAAACCGCAACTGAATCTTGTAACCGGGAGCGCCGCATGAGAATTGTCCATATCGCAAATTTCTACGGCCCTAACTCCGGCGGCATCAAAACAACTCTTCATGAGTTAGGTCGCGGTTACCTAAAAAATGGCCATGAATTCATTTATCTGGTTCCAGGAACTCGATATCGGGTCGAAGAAACTCAATATGGGCAAAAAGTTTCCCTTCCCAGTTATATCCTCCCTGGCAGTGGTGGTTATCAATTGATCAAAAGCAATAAGTTTTTGAAGGCAGAGATTGCCAGGTTATCCCCCGATCGACTGGAGATTTCCGACCGCTTTACCCTGCTTTCGCTTGGTCGATGGGCTCGGGAACGTTCAATTCCGACAGTAGTTTTCTCGCACGAAACTCTAAGGGGGTTAGCGGACCGATTTCTTCCGAGCATTTTTCCAAAGCGAGCGCTGGTCAATTGGCACAATGCCAAACTAGCCAATTGCTTCGATCAAGTTATTGCAACTACTGATTTCGCTGCTAAGGAATTCCAAGACATCAAAGTTTCAAATTTAGTTAAAGTTCCTTTGGGCGTAGATTTGCAGAATTTCCTTCCAAGTAATCGATGCGATGAACTTCGAGGAGATTTACTAAAAGGCGCGAAATGTCTGATTGTTCATTGCAGCCGACTCTCTCCCGAAAAGGAACCTCAGCGCGCAATTGAAGCTCTTAAAGAACTTGTCGCACGTGGAATTAGCGCTAGGTTGGTTGTGATTGGGACGGGTCCGATGTGGCACAAATTGCGTCAACAAGCTATCGGCCTTCCCGTCGATTACTTGGGCTATATCGCTGATCGCAAACAAGTGGCAGCCATACTGAGTTGCGCTGATGTAACGCTGGCTCCGGGGCCGCTGGAAACATTTTGTTTGTCAGCACTTGAATCACTAGCCAGCGGGACTCCAGTTGTGGCGTCAAAGAGCAGCGCAGTCGGCGAATTTCTACGTGCAACGGAAATTGACCCTGCTGGCGCAGTTGCGGCAGATAATGGCCAAGCCTTTGCCGACGCAATTCAATTCCTACTAAACCAACCACGAGCTCGTGAGAGCGCGCGAAGGGCAGCCGAAGATCTGCCTTGGACAAATTCGGTTCAAGCGATGCTCCGACTTCATGGAATAGCCGAGGTCGGCCAACTAGCTCCGACCGCAGCTACTAAGAGAAGACTGACAGCCGCATAAATGAAGACCGAGGTCGGAGTTCTGCATTTTTCCGTTATTGGAGATAGCGCTGCCTACGGAATAGGCGATTTAGATAATGAGGCAAAGCCACGTGGTTGGGCTTGGTATGTGGCACAGAATTTTCTAGATCAATGTCGGTACGAGAACTACTCCAGGCCAGGCGCACAATCGGATGAGGTTCTCCAAGTTCAACTGCCAAGAGCAATTGGGGATGAGCCCGATATTTGCGCGGTGATCGTTGGTGGCAATGACCTACTACGAAATGGCTTTCATCCAGAGAAGCTCTATCAAAACCTTTCCAGCACTTGTCGGGAGTTATTGAGTAGAGGCGCAGAGATCGTCATGGTCGAGTTGCATGATCCGAATCAATTGCTCAGACTTCCGACTTTGCTCCGTCGGGTGTTGAAGCGTCGCGTGGATGCCGTTAATGCCGTTTATCGGAAAATTGAGCGAGAATTCGATGTCATTATTATTTCGACTCGCTCCATCGCAGATGTTCACAACAAGAAGAATTGGCATATCGATCGGATGCATCCGGGGCCACTTGGTCATCAAATCTTGGCTCGAGAGATCTGCCAGCAGCTGCAAGGCCGCGGTTGGTCCGTGACTCTCCCAGAACTCGTTGACCAACCAGCGGAAGCCCGATCCAAACGACTAATTTGGTTGGTCAGAAATGGTCTACCTTGGTTTCTAAAACGCAGCCTCGATCTTCTCCCAGCCATGCTCTTACTCATGCTGCTAGAGGCTGGTTCGATCGTGTTAAATCAGTTGAAACCCGCCTTGCCAAAGGATTTAATAAAGGTCGACTAAGGTGCAGGGGTGAAACCTGCCGATCCGCGCTATTTAGGCGCGACCCTGACTGAAGGGGGCGCAAATTTCGCCATCTGGGCTGCGGCGGCTGATGCAGTGGAAGTCTGCCTTTTTAATGAAGTTAACGGTAAAGACATGGAGACCCGCTTTGCATTGAGCCATCGCGATGGCCCGATTTTTCATGGCTACCTTGCAGGCGTTCGGGCTGGCCAACGTTATGGCTTTCGGGTTTATGGGCCGTGGCGCCCCGATGAAGGCTGGCGATTTAACTCCAACAAACTTCTAATAGATCCCTATGCCCATCAGTTATCTGGAGACTTGACCTACGCCCCAGAAATTTACGGCCACCGCGCATTGGATAAATCCGGTATTGGCGATTTAACCATTCGCGATGACCGGGATGATGCTGCCTTCGTTCCGCTTTCGGTTGTTACTGGCCATCATCGAACACAATTCCCCAGACTTAATACGCCCTGGGCCAGAACGATTATTTATGAAGCTCATGTACGCGGGCTAACCGAATTTAATCCTGCAATTCCAGAAAACGAGCGCGGCACTTATAAGGCGCTCGGGCACCCAAGCACGATCGCATATCTCAAGGAACTTGGTATCACCGCGCTCGAATTGCTTCCAATTCATCATTACGTGACTGAACCTGGAATCCAAAATCGCGGGCGCGAAAATTATTGGGGCTACAACGCTTTGGCGTTTTCGGCACCTCACCGAGATTATGCCGCCACTTCAGACCCGATCTCCGAACTTCGCGATGCTGTTGCGGCGCTACATCACGCCGGAATCGAAGTCATTCTCGATGTGGTTTATAACCACACCGCCGAAGGCGGCCACGGTGGACCGACGCTCTCCTTCCGAGGTATTGACAGCAAAACTTTTTATCGCCGGGTTAAGGGCGATATTTATGACGATGTAACTGGCTGCGGCAATACCGTTGATGCTCGTCGCCCATTCGTAGTTCGCATGATTATTGACTCGTTGCACTGGTGGACCGAAGTTATTGGAGTAGATGGCTTTCGCTTCGACTTGGCCTCCGCTTTAGCTCGCAATGAATACGGCATCGACACAACGGGTCCGCTTATCTCTGCAATTGCAAGTGATCCAATTCTTCGCGAGCGAAAGCTCATTGCCGAACCTTGGGATACTGCAGGTTACGCGCTCGGAGATTTTCCTCACCCATGGCGCGAATGGAATGATCACTATCGCGACTCCTTGCGACAATTCTGGCTTGGTGATCCAGCTCGCGGATTCAGTGAAGGCGTTGGGGATTTAGCTTCCCGATTAAGTGGCTCTCACGACATCTTCTATTTTCGCGGTCCAACTTCTTCGATCAACTTCATCACGGCACATGATGGCTTCACACTTCAGGATTTGGTTAGCTATCAAGACAAGCACAACGAACCAAATCAAGAAGGTAACCGTGATGGCAGTACCTCAAATCGCTCTTGGAACTTAGGCGAAGAAGGGTTAAGCAAAAACCCAAATATCATTCAACTTCGAACCCGACTACAAAAGTCGCTACTGGCTTCGCTCTTTCTTTCATCTGGTGTTCCGATGATCAATATGGGTGACGAAGTGGGCCGCAGTCAAAATGGTTCCAACAATGCATACTCATTGCCGAGCAATGGCGACGTTTTAAGTCCGCAAGCATTTAACGGCGGCTGGGCGCTTAATTGGTCGCCAAATGAAATTCAACAGGACTTATTGGCCGCTACCAAAAATTTAATTTCAATTCGCAAGCGCTATCTAGTAGATATTGTTCGCGAATTTTTTACCGGTCAGTTGGACTTGGGAACTAGCCGCAAAGATCTAGCCTGGTTTCGTCGTAACGGTGAAGAGATGAATGACGAAAATTGGCATCAAGGCGATCGCAGTTACTTGAGCATGTATGTTGAGGCATCGGCCAATCAAGCCCTGCTCATATTATTGAATGCCTCGACCCATGAAAATACCTTTACCCTTCCGGCTAAAAAATGGGGTGCGCTTTATCGTTCCATTTTCGATTCCGCACATATGACCTCAGAATTTGAGCCGAGGATCGCACAACCGCTCGAGTCGACAATTCTGGACGCTCATGGCGTACAAATTTGGTTGGTAAATCGAAGCTAATACTCGGTAGTAACCGTTCTCCTCGCTTATCCTTTCGAAGTGCTAGCAATCGTGGCGCCTGGTCAAGGCTCTCAAACTCCAGGCTTTCTCCTACCTTGGTTGGAAGTTGGCGAAACGAGTTTGCTACTTGAGAAATGGTCGCAATTAATTGACCTGGATTTGCGTCACCTTGGAACAACTGCTGATGCCGAAGAAATTAAAGAAACTTCAAATGCGCAGCCACTTTTAGTAGCTGCCGGATTAATTGCCTATGCCGCCCTCTTTCCAAACGAACAATCATCGGTAACCGCCGTGGCTGGACATTCAGTTGGGGAAATAACCACCGCAGCTTTGGCTGGTGTAATAAATAATGAAAGCGCAATGAAATTAGTACGAGCGCGTGGCGCTGCAATGTCCCAAGCTGCCACGGGTAGCAACTCTGGAATGGCCGCGGTACTAGGCGGCGAACGCGATGTTGTACTGGCTCACCTTGCGACTTTGAATTTAGTAGCAGCCAACGAGAATGGCGCTGGCCAGATCGTCGCCGCTGGCTCACTGGAAGCAATCGCGCAGTTGCTTGAGAACGCTCCAACTGGATCTCGCGTGAGGCCTCTCGCAGTCTCAGGCGCCTTTCACACCGCCGTTATGGCTCCCGCAGTGCCGGTTTTGGCCGCTTTGGCCGCAGAGATTCACCCCACTGATCCAAAAATTAAGGTTTTATCTAATAAAGATGGACAGGTTGTTTCAAGTGGCGCAGATATCGTGGCGCGAATAGTTGGCCAAGTTGCCGGACCAGTTCGCTGGGACCTTTGTATGACTACGCTCTCGGATATGGGGATCACCGGCGTACTAGAAGTTCCTCCTGCGGGCACGCTGGTCGGATTACTAAAACGCGCTACCCCTAATATTGAAACCTTTGCCTTGAAGAACCCAGAAGATTTAGCCGCCGCCCAAGAATTTATAGCAAAACATGGAGCGAATTAATGTCTCTTCAATTTGAAAGTTCCGTTCAAAATTCCCGCATCCTCTCTGTCGGTGCCTATCGCCCCGCTCGGGTAGTTCCCAATTCTGAAATCGTCGATCGCATCGAATCCACGGACGAATGGATTCGCCAACGCACTGGTATCGAAACCAGACACATCGCAGGCCCAGACGAATCTCTGATCGATATGGCCGAAGCTGCAGCGAATATTGCGCTTAAGCGCGCCGGAATAACGATGGAACAAGTGTCAGCCGTTATTTTCGCCACCATTACATATCCATACCAGGCTCCCAGCGCGGCGACGGAATTAATAGTTCGACTCGGAAATCCAAAAGCAGCGGCTTTTGATATTTCGGCAGCCTGTGCCGGTTTTTGCTACGGCATCGCTCTGGCAAATGATTTAGTAAAGAACAAGACTGCTAAATATGTCTTGGTAATTGGTGGCGAAAAACTTTCAGATTTTACTAATCCCGATGATCGCGCAACGGCCTTTATCTTCGCCGATGGCGCTGGTGCGGTAGTCATTGGTCCTTCTGAAGGAGCCGGTATCGGTCCAACAGTTTGGGGCTCGGCAGCAGATTCGCGCGATGCCATTCAAATGCAACCATCTTGGATTGAGTTCAAAGGTAACCAGAGCAGAGTTGACGCTACTTGGCCTGATATATCTCAACAAGGACAAACGGTATTTCGCTGGGCAGTTTACGAAATGGCGCCGGTTGGACTGAAAGCAATCGCGGCGGCCGGGTTAACCCCAGAGACGCTAGCCGCTTTCATCCCTCACCAAGCAAATGAGCGGATCATTGACTCACTAGCGCGGTCCATGAAATTGCCAGATAGCGTGGTAATCGCTCGGGATATCAAAACCACTGGAAATACTTCTGCGGCATCAATTCCGCTTGCAATGGATGCATTGCTAGCTTCGAACCCAGAATTACACGGAAAAACCGCTCTCCTGATTGGATTTGGCGCCGGATTGGTCTATGCGGGACAAGTAGTAGAACTACCCCCGCTTACTAGCCAGTAGAAGCGAGTTTGGGTGGTTAAAATTCGCCAGACACAATAAGAGTTTCCAAGATGACCTAATAGAAGATAAATAGCAGAAAGAGGAAAAGAATATGGCACTAACTCAAGAGGCAGTTTTAGAAGGAATCAAAGAGATCGTTGTTGAAGTTGCTGGCATCTCGGCCGATGACATCGCAATGGAGAAGAAGTTCACCGAAGATCTAGATGTCGATTCCCTAAGCATGGTTGAGGTTGTAGTTGCTGCCGAAGAGCGTTTTGGCGTCAAGATTCCTGATGAAGAAGTTACCAACATGGCAACCGTTGGCGACGCTGTTAACTTCATCGTTAACGCATCTAAGTAATTAACCTCGGGTTAAATTTATGACCAGACGACGCGTAGTTGTAACGGGCCTCGGGGCAACAACTCCCTTGGGCGGAGATGTTCCATCGACTTGGGATGCTCTCATAGCTGGCAAGAGCGGAGTTCGTTCATTGGAAGATGAATGGGCCGCTGAAATGTCAGTTACCTTTGCTGCGCGCGTCGCTGTCGAACCGAGCGAAGTAATGGAGCGCGTAGAAATGCGCCGCCTTGATCGCTCGGAGCAATTCGCGCTAATCGCCGCTCGCGAAGCTTGGAAAGATGCCGGCACTCCTGAAGTAGATAAAGAGCGCCTTGGCGTCGTAGTCGCTTCCGGAATCGGTGGCGTAATAACTTTGCTCGATCAGTACGACATATTGCGCACCAAAGGTTCGCGCTCGGTTAGCCCACATACGGTGCCGATGCTGATGCCCAATGGCCCTTCGGCAAATGTTGGATTGGAATTACAGGCAAAAGCTGGTGTCCATACTCCAGTAAGCGCCTGCGCATCTGGCGCCGAGGCGGTCGGCTACGCCATGGAGATGATTCGAAATAATCGCGCCGATATGGTGGTAACTGGTGGCGTTGAAGCTGCTATTCATGCTCTTCCGATGGCGGGCTTTGCTTCAATGAAAGCGCTATCGACCAGAAATGATGAACCCGCAAAAGCATCTCGTCCCTATGACAAGAATCGCGACGGTTTTGTACTTGGTGAAGGCGGCGGCGTACTTGTTCTTGAAGAACTGGAACACGCTTTAGCTCGCGGCGCCAAGATTTATGCTGAGATTGTTGGGCAAGGCTTAACCTCGGACGGGTATCACATTGCCGCCCCAGATCCAGAAGGTACCGGTGTTACCAGAGCGGTTAAATTTGCACTCGAAGACAGTGGCGTTTCACTTTCGGAAATCGTGCACTTGAATGCCCACGCAACTTCGACACCCGCGGGCGATGTTGCCGAGGCAAATGCCCTAAGCGCGGCACTTGGTGAGCACATTTCCCATGTTGCAGTTTCTGCAACGAAATCAATGACCGGGCATTTGCTCGGCGGCGCTGGCGCTATCGAATCAATCTTCGTCGTGCTTGCCCTCTATAACCGCATTGCCCCACCAACGATTAACATCGAAGAACTCGATGAGGCGGTTACGGTAGATGTAGTTCGCGACGTGGCGCGCAAACTTCCAGACGGTCCGATTGCAGCACTAAATGACTCGTTTGGCTTTGGTGGCCATAACGTTGTATTGGTATTTAAGTCCTACCAATAGTTATTAGTTAGCTTTAAAATCGACCGAGACTGTTGCAGTTACGGTTTTGGCAATCGTTGAGGTGTCGTAGTAACCACCCGAAGAAGTATCAACTGAATCTGGTGTGGTCACCTGAATTGGGCCACTTCGCACTGCCAATACGGCGCCGATTTTCCCGCCAACCGATTTAGTAATTGCTTCGGCGCGAATCTTTGCATCCTTCATAGCATCGCTGAGAAGCTGAGGTCGAAGGCTTGCCAAATTCGAGACATAGTATGCCGGTCCGTAATTATTAACATTGATTCCAGTTTGCAATAACTTTCCGATTCCGTTTGAAAGAGATTGAACCAACTTCACATCCTTCGCGCGAACTATCACTGTTTGAGTGGCGCGATAAGAGAGAATTCGGCCGGTGGCATTTCCATTTATGTATTCATCATTGGTTGAGGTACTTATCGCTCCAACTTCAATACCTGTGGCTGGAATTCCGCCCGTGGTTAAATAGTCTGATAACTGAGTGACGCCGGCTTCAACTTTTTTGACAGCTGAGCTGGCACTTGTGGCAGTCTCTTGAGCGTTCAAAGTCCAAACCGCATTATCAGCGGTCGCGTTTACTCTGGCCGATCCGGTTACTGTGATTGCATTTCCAGCACGCGCCGAGAGACCACTGCCGACCAAACTAAGTCCGTATCCGATTCCAAGTGCAAGAACCAAAGCACTTGCAATTGTTCCGATCGATCGAAATCGCATCACTTTTTCTCTAAAATTATTTTCGCTCATAGTTAAATACTAATGCGCTTGTCCAACTCTGAGTCCAAAGTACCGAGGCGGTACCCCTCTAATTCTTTATCCCATGCAATTCCCAGTGTGACTTCTAGCGATTCGCGTAAACTCTCGTAAGAACGATGAGAATTAAGTGAAGTCATAATTCGATTCTCATGAATCATGATGTCTCCTGTGGCGCCGGTCACAGCTTGATGCAATCCAAGGTCGGGAGTGCATCGATACAACACACCTTCCCCACCAGGAGTTGGAAACTCACGAACTTCAAATCTTAGATAGTGCCAACTTTTTAACGTACTAGCTATTTTGGAGGCAACTGCAGAATTAGTTCGCCATTGATATTCAGTTGCGACGGAACCAGCGACCATCCGCTGTTGGGTCCACTCAAGTTCAATTGGGTAGCCAAATATTTGATTGAGCGACCATTGGATATGGCGAACCAACGCCCGGGGCGCGGAATAGATCCGAAGATCTCCTGAAAGTTCAGCGCTGGTAGCGGTGGCAGGCAGATTCATCGTGAAACTCCTTCAAGGTGCAGTTAGCGGTGATGCGACCTTCCCCGGTCCATCAACACCTGCGCTGGCACTTAAAATCGAAGCCACGAAATCAACTCAAATTCGCCGAAGCGAACTTCATGGTTGTAATTCTCCTCCAAAGTGCGCTCTTTTGGCTAGTGGGGCTAGAAATGAGCGTGAGGCAGCTAAAAGTTCTCCACAACTTTTTAGTGATTTACCTCCCACACGGCTATACTTTGGGCTAGTCCGACGCTTGGCAGTACCCGTTTCTCGCACACCCATCACTGGGAGCTTTGTTCGGTATCGCTGTACAGAAGAAGACCGGCGCTTGGGGAATGCCCAGGTGTCACACAAATACCGAAGGATAAAGCTCAATGGCAACAGGTACAGTTAAGTGGTTCAACTCTGAAAAAGGCTTTGGTTTCATTGCTGTAGATGGTGGCGGACAAGATGTTTTCGTTCACTACTCAGCTATTCAAGGCAACGGTTACAAGTCTCTCGAAGAGGGTCAAGCCGTAACTTTTGAAGTAGTTCAGGGTCCAAAGGGTCCTCAGGCTGACGCAGTTAATCCTGCCTAATCACCTTTAACAGTAAAAAAGCGGGCCAGTTCGCTGGCCCGCTTTTTTCATGCTCAAAATCTTTAATAACTGGGAATCTTGGGGACAGTGCCAATCTTCTTTTCCAGGGTCGCCACTGAATTTGCCGGCGAGAGATCTTTACCGAGCCGCCACGCATCCAAGAATTTCCACGGATATAACTCACCACGTCGAACCCACCAAGTTCCTTTCGGAGTTGCCCAGGAAATTCCAAAATGCAAATGTGTAGCTAAGCCTTTTGCATCGCCACTATTTCCAACGTAACCAATTACCTCGCCAGCGCTAACTCGCACCCCGGGCACCATGGTCGTTGGTATCTTCGATAAGTGCGAGCCGTAGTAGCGCACGCCATCATCACCAACGACAGAGATTGAAAGCCCACCGCGATCGGCGCCAAGGTTGGTCTTCCAGGTGAAACGATCTACTCGATTTACCTCATCGACAATCCCAGAAAATGGTGCCACGAATTTGCAGCCTTTTTGGGTCAAAATGTCGGTTGCTGGATAGTTGTGGTGATATCGACCGTATACAACTTTGCAGCCCGATATCGGAAAGAAGTAATTTGGCGCCGCTTGGGCGGGAGCCGAAAGGAAAATAAATCCCATGCCGGTTACGAGCGCACAGAGCATGGAGGTTCGTCTCATCATGGCAGTTAGCATAGACTCGCCCATCGGGGGCGGTAGCTCAGTTGGTTAGAGCCCGGAACTCATAATTCCGTCGTCGTCGGTTCGAGCCCGACTCGCCCCACTCAAAGTCACCTTATTAATCAGTTGGCGCTCTAAATGCCTTCATGATGGAAGCGGCTGCACCGGATAACTCAGCTGGTATCACCCATATCTTGCTAGCAGTTCCGTTAGCAATCGCTGGTAGCTGCTCCAAGTACTTATAAGCCAAAACCTTCTCATCGGGATTCGCCGCATGAATGGCGCTAAATACTTTAGCGATCGCAGTGGCTTCACCTTCGGCACGGATAACAGCGGCTTGCGCCTCGCCTTCGGCCCGAAGAATATCGGCTTGGCGTGCTCCTTCGGCGCTTAAGATTTGACTTTGCTTCTCACCTTCAGCGGTAAGAATTGCGGCACGCTTGTCGCGGTCGGCACGCATCTGCTTCTCCATTGACTCTTGGACACTTGGAGGTGGCTCGATGGCCTTAATTTCCACACGATTGACGCGTACTCCCCATTTGCTTGTCGCTTCATCTAAAACGCCACGTAGCACGGCGTTAATGTGATCTCTGGAAGTCAGCGCTTTCTCTAAATCTAGGCCACCGACAGAGTTTCGGAGCGTGGTAACAACAAGCTGTTCAATACCTTGAATGTAATTTTCGATTTCATAGGTTGCAGACTTGGCATTGGTAACTTGAAAATAAATTACCGTATCGATATTTACAACCAAATTATCTTCAGTGATCACGGGCTGTGGCGGGAAAGAGACAACTTTCTCACGCAGATCAACAAGTGGACGAAGTTTGTCGATTCCTGGAAAAATCAAATTAAGGCCAGGTTCTAAAGTTCGGTGATATTTTCCGAGGCGTTCCACAACGCCGGCATTTGCTTGGGGAATAATTTTGATTGCTAGCGCCACGATCACGATTGCTATGACCACCAAAATCGCGAATACCGCCGATGTATACATCAACTCTCCTCTATGTAGCTATATTTCTAATTTACGGCAGCCACGATGGCCACCGCGCCTTCAATTCTTAAGACCAGAACCGCAACTCCAGCTTCGATTACCCCGGAATCGCAACGCGCCGTCCAGATCTCATTTTTCAGTTTTATGGTGCCCGAATCTGGAGTTATTTGCGCAACGACTACACCAGTTTTCGAAATCAGCGCTTCGATTCCCGTGTCATTTTGTGGAGTTTTCTGGAAAATAAATTTTGAGGCGAAGGGGCGCAGGAGACCCAAACTGATGACTGCTACCACCACTAGGACTAGCCACTGCGCAAAAGTGTCACCAAACAAAAGATTTGTGATTCCAGCGGCAAGTGCGGCTAAGGCAAAGGAGGCAAAGAGCAGTGCCGTCGTGAGTATTTCGGCAAGAACACAGCTGCCAGCTAACGCAAACCACATCCAAGCCGACATGGAACTCTCCAGTTCTTTTCTAGCACGCTACCACTGTTTCTGAGGAATCGGTAGGGAAGAATTGGCGAAGGTTCCTTAGTGCTCAGGCTTATAAGGTACCTTCTATATGTGACCGAGACCGATTTCATCGCCCTAAAAACGAGTTGGAATGCGATCTTGGATGATCTGCTCTCGGTAAATCGAATCGCATGGCTGGCTTTCTTTGATGCCCGTCTCGTTGCCCTAAATGATGGGAAGTTAACAATCAGTTTTGCCGATAGTCAAAAATTGAGCGGGGACCACGATTTTGCCCTAGCTCGCAATCCCAAACATCTAACTGAGCTAAGGGCCAGTATTTTCAAAGTAAGTGGAATAGTTTTAGAAATCGAAGAGCGATGAAACGAATTGGGATTGTCTTTCTTTTACTTCTTACGCTGATAACCGATCAGTCTTTTGCCGTCACTCCCGCCAAGATCGTGGCCGCCGGACCCGGCTCACTAATTCATGGCGTTGATATCAGTCGATGGCAACATCCCAATGGAAAGCCAATTGATTTTAAGAAGATGTATAAAGCTGGAATTCGATTTGCAATCATTAAGGGTTCGGATTCCATTGATGCCGCCGACGCCACAGCCTTCAAGTATCTAAAGATCGATCGCACTGCCGCCCAAGCTGCCGGGATTTATACCGGTTTTTACCATTACGCGACTCTGCCGGACAGCACCGATCCGGTTTTCATAGTAAATGATGCAAAGGCACAAGCCCAGAAAGTTATTTGGCGGTTGGCCTCAATCGGCGGCTATACGACAAGGGACCTCCCGCTTTCGCTTGACCTTGAAAATAACTGCGTTCGCAAAGATGCATCGGGAACTTGTACTAAATTTATAAATAAAAAGTTTGTAACTATTTGGGCGCAGGCTTGGCTGGATGAAGTCGCGAGTCGGACTGGTCGTAAACCATTTCTCTACTCGTATCCGCAATTTCTTGAGAATGCAATGGATCGATCGACCGCGTTGGCACAGTATCCGCTCTGGGTCGCGCAATATAAATTAAATCCAGCAACTTCGGTGGCAAAAGTAGGATTAAAAGTTTCTGGTTGCTATGCCCATTCATGGACCTTGGCCAACTGCACTACTCAATGGCAATTTTGGCAGTACACCTCGTGTGGCATCGGATCCAAGTACGGAATTGCAACCGATCGGGTTGACCTCAATGTATTTTCTGGCTCTTCAACCAGCTTCTACGCTTTTACGAGAGGAACCTGGCAACCAACGCAGGCCGATTTCCTCCCGAGCAATGAGCCGACAAATATGAAGATTGTTTCCGTGGCGGCGACGACTACCAAAGACCCTGCGCAGATAGTCGTGGATGTATTGCGTCCTGATGGAACCCCGGTCGTTACAGGGACGGTGGACTTTCGATCGTTGGATTCATTAATAACTAGCGGTACGCAACGCATAGTTCGCTCTGCAACTGGTCGATGGACCATCTTTGCTTCGAAGTTGGTAGCCGGCCATTATTTGGGATTAGTCGAATTCGTAGACCCAACCGGCGTGCACGCTGTGACAAGTCAGCCCATCGAATTCGATGTTGCGCCGGGTCCGACTCCTTCGCCAACCCCCACAACAACGGGATCTCCTACACCGAAGCCAACTCCAACGATCAAGCCAACTCCAACGATCAAACCAACACCCATCCCAGTGGATGCATGCAAAGGTCAAATTCGAATTTAGGAAGCTTTCACCACGGAAATCAAGATGGCGTTTTCTGGAGCCAAAATTGGCGGCCTAACTCCAATATTTGCTAGTGCCGCACCACTCAGTTTTACCCCTTTGAGCCAAGGTGGGTTCTTAATTTGTAGGGCGCGAGGTTTGCCAACCTCGTTCAATACCTTTACCTCATACAGTGATTCTGGCTCGAGCCCTGGTAGCAGCGCCATTGCCGGAAAGGTGGATTCGTTCATCCGATGTTGAACATAGGCAAAGAGCGCCTCGCTCTTATCTTGGGCAACTACGCCATATAAGAAAGCGTTGGAATCTGGATGATCGACTCGAATGGAGCGACCAGAGTGAAGCAAGCCGCGCTTTGCTTTATAGAGGGCGGCCCACTTTTTTAAAATTTCCAACTCTTCTGGACTTGCTTCAGTGACATTCCATTCAATTCCGGCGTGACCGAAGATGGCATTAACGGCACGGAAGCTAATCTCATGTGTTCGCGCAGTTTGATGGCCATGCGTCGGACCGATATGGGTTCCAAGCATCTCTGGTGGAATAACTAAACCAGTCCAGCGCTGAATGGTCTGACGCTCCAGCGCATCGTTGTTGTCGCTGGTCCAGAATCGATCGACGAGATCGACGATACCCAAATCAACGCGAGCACCACCTGAAGCACAACTTTCAATTTCCAACTTTGGGTGGCGACGTTTTAATTCTGCGAAGAGGCGATAAATCGCAGCTGTTTGGTTGTGAATCGCAGCTTGTCCAAGATGGCCGGCATCTACCAAAGTACGATTGTGATCCCACTTGATGTAAGCAATGTTGTACTCGGAAAGAATTGCATCGACCTGGCCCAGTATGTGGTCATACGCGCCTTCATGCGTTAGATCAAGAACTAGTTGGTGGCGCTGTAATGGCGGCACTCGATCAGCTTCGTGGAGAATCCATTCTGGATGGGCACGATACAAATCCGAATCTGGATTTACCATCTCACCTTCGAACCAGAGTCCAAATTCAATTCCCTTGTCGTTAATATATTTAACAATCGAACTGAGGCCCTTTGGCCAAACCGCTGGGTCAACCACCCAGTCTCCAAGGCCCGCGAAATCATTTCGGCGATCATGGAACCAACCATCATCCAAAACCATGCGCTCTACGCCAATTTCAGCTGCCACATCGGTGATCTGGCGAATTGTCGCTTCATCATGGGCGAAATAAACCGCTTCCCAGACATTTAGGGTCAACGGTCGGGGCCGAACATTTGTTGGGTGTGATGGTCGAGCCCGAAGCCACGAGTGATAGTTGCTGCTCAGACCGTCGAGACCATGATTGCTGTAATTTGCGATCACGCCTGGCACTTGATAGCTCTCGCCCGGAGCCAGAATGATTTCGCCAGGCATCAATAGTTCACCGGCGCCTATTGATTGGACGCCATCAGCTAATCGCTCGACATGATGTACGGAGTTTCCACTCCAGGCCATGCTGAGCGCCCAGTTTTCGCCACTAGCAAAATTAGAATTTGGCGTCATTGCTATTTGAGCGATTGTGTAATCGTGCCCTGAGCGACCTTCACGTATTTCACGAGTTGTTAGACCAGCAACGATCGGGTGGCGTTGGGGGTGGCGCTCATGAGACCAGCGGCCAGTGAAATCCAAAACTTCCTTGGCACGATCTGGAAGCGGCATCCAATAAACGAATTGGTCCACTGAATATTCGGCTGAGCCGAGATTGGTAAGAATGGCATCGACCTTCAAAATTCCCTCGGCAGTTAAGCGATAGGCAAGTTCCAACGAAAGTTGGGCGGCATCGTCACTTAGTTGAGCAATCAGTACGTTCCCTTGATGTGAATAGTCGACCAGTGAAAACTGGGTGGACCATGCTTTGCCATTTCGGTGACCAGAAAGCGCCGGATGCCCCTGGAAGCCACGAGAGTATTCCCGAAGCACTCCTGGAGTTGGCGGGATGTCCAAACTGCTGTGGGCAACGGAGTTGGTTAGCGCCGCGCTTTGATCGCCTGCGGAACCAAGGAGGAGTAAATCTCTACCCCAATATAAAATTGATAAAACTTTATCGTTAACTTCAAAGACAACGGTCGAATTATCCGACCGAAGTTGAATAACGGTTCGTTCGCTCATGAAATTTCTCCCTCTTTTTGCCCAATAACCACCCGCGAGGTTACTAGGAAACTTTCCTTTCTAATTCTATTTTCACTAGAGTTCGGAAGGTAACCGTCACGAGTGGAGACTTAATTGAAGTACTGGAATAGCCCCGAAACTACCGCCGTAAATCGCTTGCCGATGCTAAATCTTGAGCATGAGGAGAGTTTCACTCTTGATGGTCAATGGCGCTTTCAGTTGCTTCGCTCCCCCGATGAAACCCCTACCAACAATTGGGGTGAAATTCCGGTTCCTGGACTTTGGACGATGCAGCCGGAATCTTCGATTTATTGGGACAAACCGATTTACACCAACGTGCAGATGCCTTTTGAACAATTGCCACCAGCAGTTCCAGCGCTAAACCCCACTGGAATTTATGAGCGAGATTTCGATCTGCCCGAAGGTTGGGTGGGCAAGCGTGTGGTTCTTCAGATTGGCGGTTTTGAATCCGTAGCCATTCTCTCCGTTAATGGAAAAGAAGTTGGCGTCGCCAAAGACTCAAGGTTGGCGGCAGATTTCGACATTACGGATTATCTGCTGGCTAGAAAAAATAACCTTCAAATCAAGATTGTTAAGTGGTCAGATGTCTCATTCATCGAAGACCAAGATCAATGGTGGCACGGTGGCATCACTCGCTCGGTAAAGATTTTCACCACTCCAGATGTTTTCCTTTCGCGCTTTTATGCGACACCTGGGCTGGAAAAGAATGGCACCACAGGAAAGCTAAACATTCGCGCCTATCTGGGATCGATCAAAGATCAAGAACTAGCTGGCTGGAAGTTCACCGTTTCATTGGGTGGGGTACCAAAGAAATCGGGAGCTCAAGCATCAAAGGTGCTTACTAGTCACTTCCGACCTAACTGGACCGAGATTTCCGAAGAACATCGACGCGTCGGCAGCAACTACTTTCATGGCGAATATTGGAGCGGAAAGATTCCAAGTGACGTGCTCTCGACTTTGAAGGAGCTCGAGCCGCCAACCATCGATTTCATTGGTTTTGACCTAACTTTCCCAAATATAAAGGCTTGGTCTGCCGAAAGTCCCGCCCTATATTCGTTGACGATCGAATTAAGTAACCCAGCAGGTGAAGTTGTTGAGCGCTTTGAGCAGAAGATTGGGTTTAGAGATGTTCGGATCGTTGGCCATGATCTTCTCGTAAACGGCGCGCCGATCATTCTCTATGGCGTCAACCGCCACGATTTCCATCCAAAGACTGGCCGAGTACTTTCACGTCAAGATATGAAGAATGATTTGCTAGAACTTAAGAAATTCAATTTTAATGCGGTTCGAACTTCGCACTATCCAAATGATCCGGCGTTAATTGAGCTATGTGATGAACTCGGTTTCTATGTAATTGGCGAGGCAAATATTGAGTCCCATGCCTTTCAAGACAGTATTTGCAATGACCAACGTTATTTAACGGCTTTCGTGGATCGAATCGCTCGAATGGCAGAACGCGATATTCACCATCCCAGCGTGATCCTTTGGTCCCTAGGAAATGAATCCGGACATGGTTTAAACCATGAAGCCGCGGCGGCTTTCGTTCGAAAATTCGATGCCTCCAGGCCGCTTCATTACGAAGGGGCAATTCGTGGAAATTGGACCAAGGGACATTCAGTTACCGATGTTGTCTGTCCTATGTATCCATCTATCGCCGCGATTACTTCATACGCAAAATCTCCTCTCCTTGATCGCCCACTCATTATGTGCGAGTACTCGCACGCGATGGGAAATAGCAACGGCACCCTGGCGGAATACTGGGAGGCGATCCATGCCCTTCCTGGGCTTCAAGGTGGCTTTATTTGGGAGTTTTGGGATCACGGCATTGAACAACACCTTGCAGATGGGCGTACCCGTTCCGCATACGGTGGCGACTTCGGAGAAGCAAAACATGATGGCAACTTCTGTTGCGATGGAATGGTCTTTCCTGACCGCACCCCAAAACCGGCGATGTCAGAATTCAAGGCAATTGCCGCCCCGCTCTCCTTTGCAGTGACTTCGATACCAGCAGGCAAGTTCACGGTGTTCAATAAGAACTTCTTTATCGATACTTCAAATTACGCGATTCGCTGGGAAATTTCATCTGATGGAGCGGTCATAGATTCCGGCAAGGTTTCAGTTCCAGCAGTCGCGGCCCGAAAGAGTTCTAGCTTCAGTATTAAATCCAAGCACCTCAAGAACATCTCATCATTGGGTGAGCGTTTCATAACGTTTACGGTTTTGAAGAAATCTTCAACCGAGTGGGCTCCAGCAAATGCGGAGATTGGTTGGGCGCAGTTTGCCTTGCCTTCTAAATCATTGCCCAAGCAAAAGATTTCAAAGGTCAACCAACTCAGAGATATCATCGATGATAATGGCGAGATTGCACTGCCTTACGGTGTGAGCGCACCGGCGCTAACGCTTTTCCGAGCGCCAACTGATAACGATCGCATCGGTCATATGGCAACCAAGTGGTATCGCTGGGGATTAGATAATCTCGCCCGCGATTTAATAAAGGTAACCCGTGGCGCTAAGGCCACAACCATTAAATCAACTTGGACTACATCCGCTGGTATCGCGCTTAAACACTCGCAAACAGTTGAACAAGTAGTCAGTGGCATTCGAGTGACGGAGACCTTAACTCTTCCAAAAATCCTTGATGATGTTGCGCGCGTCGGAACCGTCTTTGAGTTGGATGGTGCCCTCACTGATTTGGAATTCTTTGGCGTTGGACCACAAGAGAGCTACCCAGATCGAAAACTTGGAAAAGTCTCGCGCTGGCGTTCAACGGTTTGGGCGCAGTACGTGCCATACGTTCGGCCCCAAGAAAATGGCGGTCATAACGGGGTTCGTTGGATCCAACTTTCCGGTACCGAAGGCGAGCGTGTGCGCATTCTCTTGGGAAAGCCCTCGCAAGTATCGGTCACTCCGCACCGCGCCTTAGATATCGCGGCGGCGACTCATGACGTGGAGCTGGCTCCCTCAGGAAATGTAGTGGTCACGCTAGATGCGGCACATCGCGGCGTTGGTACCGCTTCGTGCGGCCCAGATACGATCGCGAAGTACCTGATTAAACCCGGAACCTTCACCTGGAGCTGGACATTCCTCGCGGAATAGTCAGCCAGGAAAAGATACTCATCTGAGTCAACCCCGATAAGATTTGCGCTCGTGACCCAGGAAAATACGTTGAAGTTGCCGTCAGGCGCGGTTCGCAGCGAACTCGTGATGGCCGATGGTCGAAAGATTCGTTACTACGATGCAACTGCGCGAAATCGGAGTGCCAAAGATCTACGCCCGGCCGACGATCAACCCGGTATCGGCGAAATGCGTTTGGACCTGCTCACTAACGAATGGGTGGTTCTGGCGGCACATCGTCAAGGTCGAATCTTTTTGCCACCAAAAGAACTTTGCCCGCTCTGCCCGAGCAAAGGCGAACTATTGTCGGAAATCCCTGATTCCGATTATGAGGTCGTAGTCTTTGATAATCGGTTCCCATCGCTTAAGCGTCCTGAAGGTGAGTGGCAACTTCCAGCAATGGCTGGAATTGAAACTGAGATTCCTGATTCAGCAGGCATCTGTGAAGTTGTTTGCTTCACCGCCGACCACGGAACCTCTTTTGGCGAACTAACCACCGCCCAAATCCGCACGGTTATGAGCGCCTGGCAAGATCGAACCCGCGAACTCTCCAAACTGCCTTTCATCGAGCAAGTTTTTCCGTTTGAAAACCGCGGGGAAGAAATCGGTGTGACTTTGGCACACCCACATGGTCAGATTTACGGGTACTCCTATTTAACCCCTCGTACCGAAAAGATGCTGAAAACTGCGACCGATTATTTTGCAAAATATAACCGCGTCTTGCTCGATGATTTAATCGCACGTGAGCTCCAAGCGGAAATTCGCATAATTGCTCAAAATGATCATTGGATTGCATACGTGCCATTTGCGGCTCGCTATCCCTTTGAAATTCACGTAGCGCCAAAAGTTGGCGTGCCAGATTTAGCAGCACTTTCGGAAGCTGCTGCCGATGCCTTCCCTGACGTCGCAAAAGAAGTCCTCATGCGCCTTGATGGCGTCTTCGGAATCCCAATGGCCTACATTGCCGCGTGGCATCAGGCTCCAGTACGCGCCGGTCGCGATCTCCTCAGATTGCATTGGCAGATAACCAGTATTCGGCGGGCGCCCGGGAAATTGAAATACTTGGCAGGTTCAGAGTCGGCTATGGGTGTCTTCATCATGGATATGAAGCCAGAGCAATCGGCAGCCCAACTAAGAGAAGTGAAGATCTAATGAAAGTTCTTGTTACTGGCGGAGCTGGATATGTGGGTGGCACTGCGGCGGCAATGCTGTTGGACCAAGGTCACGAAGTAAATATTCTTGATGATTGCAGCACGGGATATGCCGACACTGTCGATCCAAGAGCGACCTTCTTCAAGGAATCACTACTCGACGCCAACGCCGTTGCGACTTCGCTTTCGGGTTGCGATGCCGTTCTTCATTTTGGCGCAAAATCTTTAGTTGGTGAATCAGTTGTGAAACCAGATATTTATTGGGAGACCAATGTTTCCGGAACTCGAATTTTGCTAGATGCCATGCGCGCAGCTGCAATTCCAACCTTGGTCTTTTCATCAACGGCCGCTACTTACGGGGAACCCAAAGAGATCCCTATTGCCGAATCAGCGGTGACTGATCCAACAAACCCTTATGGCGCCTCTAAGTTGGCCGTCGATTACATGATCAGCGCTCAAGCTAAGGCATACGGCTTGGCGGCGATCAGTCTTAGATATTTCAACGTCGCTGGCGCCTTCAAATCTCAACGAGGTTGGCTCGCCGAGCGTCACAACCCGGAGACGCACCTAATCCCCAATGTCCTTCGCGCTACTGCGGCCAACCCACTTAAAGTATTTGGCGAGGACTGGCCAACAAAAGATGGAACCTGCGTTCGAGACTATGTACATGTTGTCGATTTAATTGGTGCACATATAAGTGCCCTTTCGGCCGCGATTGCTGGCAGCCACGAAATCATTAACTTGGGCAGCGGTGGCGGATATACCGTCAAAGAGGTAATTGCAGCAGCTGAAAGTGCGCTCGGTCGACCAGTCCCTTACGAAATGGCGCCACGCCGGGCAGGTGATCCGGCCGTGCTGATCGCAGATATCACCAAGGCGGGAAAGTTGCTTTCCTGGAAGCCAGAACGTGACTTGCAAAGTATGGTCGGCGACGCTTTGGCCTCCTTTCAATGAGTGAGATTCAAAATCGCTTCCAGGATTTGTTTGGAACGGCGCCTGAAATTGTTGCTCAGGCACCAGGTCGGGTCAATTTAATTGGCGAGCACATAGATTACAGCGATGGTTTTGTACTCCCGTTCGCAATCAAAGATGTGACTACGGTTGCCCTTCGCCGCAGAACAGATGAAGTTATCCGAATCGCATCGCTACAACGTTCACACGAGATATTTGAGTTCACTCTTGAAAGTCTTAGCCCTTTAACTGGCGAACCATGGACCCGATATCCACTTGGAGTCGTTTGGGTCTTCTCCGAGCTTCACAAGCTATCTGGGTTAGATATTTTGGTAGACGGTCGAGTTCCACTTGGGGCCGGTCTCTCTTCCAGCGCCGCGTTGGAATGTTCGATTGCCACCGGGATCAACGAGTTATTTGATTTGCGAATCGGGCTAGCGGATTTAGCCAGACTCACACAAAGAGCCGAGAATATTTTTGTCGGAGTTCCCTGCGGCATTATGGATCAATCAATTTCACTTATGGGTCGAGCGGGTTCGGCATTGCTACTCGATTGTCGTGACCTGAGCAGTAAAAATATTCCATTCGATATTGCCCCGGAAAATCTGGAACTTCTAATTATCGATACTCAAGCTCACCATTCATTGGTAGATGGCGGCTATGCCGAGCGCCGCGCATCCTGCGAGCGCGCGGTGGCCGAGCTTGGAATCTCTTCGCTTCGCGATATCTCAGTAACAGAGCTTTTAAATCGGCAAGCAGAATTAGATCCAGTAACATTCATCCGAGCTCGACATGCAGTTACCGAAATGGCGCGCGTTCTCTCAGCCGTCACTGCTCTTGAAGCCCGAGATTTCGCCGAATTAGGTCGACTCTTAAACGCCTCGCACGCCTCACTTCGAGATGATTACACCGTTTCTTGCCTCGAGCTTGATTGCGCAGTTGATACCGCTATAGCTAACGGTGCGATCGGCGCGCGGATGGTAGGCGGCGGTTTTGGCGGAAGTGCAATCGCCTTAATTAGCAAGGATGACACCGCGACAATAACGGCCGCTATAAGTGGTGCCTTTAAGAAAGCTGGCTTTAAAGCCCCAAGGTTTTTCACCTCGCTACCGAGCGAGGGCGCTCACATTACAGAACGGGCGTTACCGAGATAACTTCAACTCCGCCGATCGCGCTCAGCACATCGAGCAAATCAGTTGGGTCAGATCCGGGAACTGCAACAGTAATGTCGTCGATACCGCGACCCTCTTCGCTTCGAAGTACTACCAAACTTCGGATATCACCGCCGGCGAAACCAATTGCAGAAGCGACCGCACCCAGCGAGCCAGGGCGATCAGGAAGCGCGATTTGAACTTTAAAGAGTGCCATAGGAAGCAGGATACACGTGGGCGATTACAGAGTTGTTACGACCTGATGTCTAGTTGCAACTTAAACCTGAACGATCTTATTTCCAGAGATTGCAACTTTGATAGCCGGTAGCGGTGTCGGCGCTGGGCCAGCAACAACTGCCGCTGCCTGATTGGGATCGTACTGAGCGCCATGGCATGGACACATAATTAAGTGATCGGCTGGAGAGTAAGCCACGGTGCAACCTTGGTGTGTGCAGAGCGCAGAATAAGCGAAGACTCCGGCCTTGGTTCGAAAGAGGATTGCAGGTCCGCCATCATTTGCTTGAAAGTTCATGGTGGCCCCAACTGGGAAAGCGCTGAGTTGAACGATCGCACTTCCAACTGCCGGCGCGGCTACTTTTTTCTTTAGCAGGCCCCCGCCAAGGGAAGCAATAACTGCCGCAGCACCTACCGCAAATAATTGCATTACTTGGCGGCGATCAGCTAAATCTGGAATTACACGTTGCCGAACTGCAACGCTTCGTCCCGAGGCTCGAACGCTCTTTTGGTGAATCGAGAAGATCAGCGCTAACCAAAGAATCAAGTAGGCGGTATCACTACCAAGGAAATAGGGCTTTACGCTCCACGAGGAAGATAACCAGAGCATTGCGGACATGCCGGCCCCACCTACAGCTGCCAGAGTCAAAGCGATCCCGCTTAGGACGGCGAACCCAATAGCGAACTCTGAGATCATTACAAACCAACCTACGAGCGTGGCATGTTCGATCATGCGACGTAGTAAAAAGGAGATTGGCGAATGACCAAGATATCCAGTTAATTGAGCGCCGATGTAATGCGTTGAGCCATTTGAGAGGAAGCCGGGATCGGTGGCTTTATTCCAGCCCGCGTAGATCCATGTAACTCCCAACCAGGCTCGAAGGAGGGAGGTAGTCAAAGGTTGGTTTTTCCAGGACTTGGAAATGATCGATTGGGCCAACGGGCGCTCCCTAATGGTCGAGCTACTTATTCTGGTTTAGGTTAAAGCTCCCTGACTTGGACTCGAACCAAGAACCTGCCGATTAACAGTCGGCTGCTCTGCCAATTGAGCTATCAGGGATTATCTATCAGGCAGATGCGAACTCTAGCCCAAACGGCGATCAAAGAAAAAACTAGGTTATCTCCCCCAGGGCCAGCTCCTTTTGACTTCGACGAATTGCCTCCTTGGCCACCAATTCAGCGAAAGTAGCGTTATATTCCGCCTCATTTTCCACTGGATTTAGCCGTTGCAAATTGGATTTAATCTCGGCGATCGCCCTGGTTAGGGCAACCTCGCGAAGGCGGGCAAAGATGCTCGTTATATAGCGTTCCGAGACCTCTCGATCGGTCCGAATCGGCTCAACCGTCAATTCGGTTATTAAGGCTCGCACTTCGGCGATCTCGGTCCGCTCCAACAAATTTGGAATATCCATATCCGGAAGTTGATCGATCTGCTGTCGCAGGGCCAAGTAAGGAGCCCAGGTAAAGGCATTCGGCTCGAGCTCCTGCCAAGCTCCTGCCATCGCCGGCATTTGAAGTCGAATCTTCAAGACTTCTCGCTCCAGCGCCAAAACCGGATCGCTCAAATTGACCGTAGGTTTTGAACCTGCGCCCGCGGGGGCAGATGTGCCGACGCGTCTGATGGCGCTAGCCACGGTATCGGTCTCCAAGCCCAACCATCCTGCAACCAATCTCATATATTCCGGTCGCAACGAGGCATCCCTGATTTTTCCAATCAACGGAACCACTTGGTTGAGCGCCGAGACGCGACCTTCGGCAGTTGCAATGTCGTATTGGCTTATTACCGACTTCATCGCGAATTCGAAAAGTGGAACGCGC
The DNA here is from genome assembly GCA_903873185.1 of uncultured Actinomycetes bacterium. Taxonomy (GTDB): domain Bacteria; phylum Actinomycetota; class Actinomycetes; order Nanopelagicales; family Nanopelagicaceae; genus CAIMZW01. The sequence continues at coordinate 21,625 of CAIQNN010000032.1, read as the reverse complement.
CGAGCGATCAGATCTCGAACCGCCTCATCACCTTTACTTTGGCGAAGTTCACATGGATCCATTCCATTTGGTTCCACCGCAACAAAGGTTTGTGCAACAAACTTCTGATCATCATCAAAGGCGCGAAGTGCGGCCTTCTGGCCAGCAGCATCGCCATCGAAGGTGAAGATAACTTCGCCGCGGAATGAGTCATCATCCATCAAGAGGCGCCGAATGATTCGAATGTGGTCATCGCCAAACGCGGTTCCGCAGGTTGCTACTGCCGTTGTAATTCCGGCTAAGTGCGCCGCCATTACATCGGTATAACCTTCGACGATTACAACTTGTCGTTTCTTGGCAATCTCTTTCTTTGCTAAATCTAAGCCGTAAAGAATTTGGCTCTTTTTGTAAAGTGGCGTCTCGGCCGTATTTAAATATTTTGGACCTTGATCAACATCATCAGCCGCTAACTTACGCGCACCAAAACCTACGACATCACCAGTAATATCTTTGATCGGCCAAACCAATCGGTTGCGAAAACGATCTATCGGACCTTTTGTACCTTCTTTAGAAAGACCGGCAGTTGAAAGTTCAAGATCAGTAAATCCTTGGGCTCGCAGAGTTTTATACAGCGCATCCCATTCATCAGGGGCATATCCGACTCCGAAAGTATCGGCGGCGGCTTTATCAAAACCTCGCTTAGCGAGAAAGTCGCGCCCAACCTGAGCTGGTCCAGGAAGCAGCAGCGCCGCCCGATAGAAAATGGCGGCAGCAGCGTTGGCCACGACTAATCTGGAGCGATTTACACCAGTCGATGGCCCATTTCCAGTTCCGTCATAACGCAAGGTATAGCCAATCCGCTCAGCCAAACGTTCTACGGTCTCGGTAAAAGTTAAATGCTCTAATTTCATAATGAAAGCAATGACATCACCACCTTGTTGGCAACCAAAGCAGTGAAAATAGCCCTTGCTGGGAGTTACGTGGAATGAGGGACTTTTCTCATCGTGAAATGGACAGAGGCCTCTCTTCTGACCACCGCCGGCGCTCTTGAGTTGGACATAGTCGCCGACGACTTCGTCGATGGCGCTGTGATCTCGGACGTAAATTACATCCTCGTCCCTAATTCTCCCTGACATATCGCTACCCTATTTCAGATGGGAGTGAAGGGCGTAAGCGCCCGGATCGGTTAATGAGGCAACTTGATCGATTACCACTCTTAAACGTGCCGCATCAGTTTTTGCCGCTTCCCAATCAGCTAAAAAGAATGACTCCAGAGTTTTGGGTGCGTTCTTTAAAACCGCGGCAACTAATTCTTGAATTAGGGTTTGCTGATCGGAATAACGCTTCTGGGAAGTTTCGGCATTTATTACATAGAAACCTGAAATCGCTTTTAAAACTGCAACTTCGACTCGTTGCTCGCGAGGCACAATCAGATCAGCGCTATATCTAGTTAAATCGCCATCGCCGTATCGCTCTCTTGTTGCACGTTCCGCAGCTAAGGCAAAACGACCTATCAGCTGACTGGCTAAATCCTTCAGTCCTGCAAGATGGCGGTGGCTACCATCATATTCGGCTGGCCAACATGACAGCGCCTGTAGTTGGTTTAAGGCCTGGCTGGCTTCGTCTGCTGTGATATCTGGCAGGTAAGAATTTTTGGCGACCGAAAATATCTCGGAAAGATCGTTACTCAAATAATGCAGTTTGACTTGACCGGAAACCAAAGCATCTTCAAAGTCATGAACTGAATATGCAACATCATCCGACCAATCCATAATCTGGGCTTCAATGGCAGTTTTGCCTTCTGGCGCATGAATTCGCACCCAATCGAAAATTTCTTGATCATCGTCGTAGACCCCAAATTTTCTGGAGTTGGTTGATCTGGACCATGGATATTTTGTCGCAGCATCTAACGAGGAGCGCGTTAAATTCAGACCCACCGATCTTCCTTCTGGCGTTACCGTTTTTGCTTCAAGGCGAACTAATAATCGAAAACTTTGCGCGTTACCTTCAAAACCGCCGCACTCCTGAGCGATTTGGTTCAAGGCATCTTCGCCATTGTGACCAAAGGGCGGGTGGCCGATGTCGTGTGCGAGGCAGGCGCCTTCCATCAAATCTGGATCAGCACCGAGTGACTCCCCCAACTCCCGTCCCACCTGGGCACACTCCAGAGAGTGGGATAACCGAGTCCGTGGGAAATCGGCTGCCCAAGGGACTGCTACTTGAGTCTTGGCGGCTAATCGGCGCAACGCAAAGGAGTGAATGATCCGAGCCCGGTCACGGGCGAACTCAGTCCGACCAGGTCGTTTGGCGGGTTCAGATAAAAATCGCTCGCGATCGAATTCCGAGTATCCGGGACGTTCATGTGCTGCGCGAAGGACCATAGTTTCCGAAGTCTAATTCTTTAAGTGATCGGATAGGTGAATACCAATACGATCGGCGGTCTTGTAGGCCAGATATGCCCCAGTTTCGCGGATTAAGTAGCGAATTCCCGTACCGCTCAGCAACCCAGAAGTTGATTTTGCGGGCGCGCAACTGGTACTTACCCCAAGGTCTTGTGCCATTGCCATAGCGCGGTAGCAGTGAAAAGGATCGGTAACAATGATTGCGCTCTTCCAGCCATGAACCTTCATTGTCGCGACGTATGCAACCGTACTACTTAAAGTATCTCGACCGACTGGGATTTCGATCAAATGAGATTTCGGAACTTTCTTTGTCATCAAAGAGCGATAACTGCTCATTGCCTCGGTAGTCGCATCACCAGGTGCACCGCCGCCGACGGAAATTATTTGAGTGGCATCCCCGCCTTTATATACTTTGAAAGCTTGATCGATGCGGGCTTGCAACACCGGCGTTGGTTTTCCATTGAATTGTGCGGCGCCTAAAACAACTATTACATCGCTCTTCTTTGGGGTGGCCGAATTTGCGGTGGACCAAATTTGAAAGGCGACGAAGAGCGGGATGATGACTATGAGAAGCAACAGCGCGGAAATCGCTCTTCGAACTATTTTAAAGATAAACATTGTTAACCACCAGAAACCGAATCATCGATTGTGATAGTTGCAATCTCGTCCGGATCATTTAGCCAGCCATCAGGAAGGGAGACTGGACGACCGTGGCTGGTGCGACCTCGAGGTGCATCACCAATTGCCGCCGGATATTGCTGATCTTCCAATTGGGAAAGCAAATAATCTAACTCGCTCAGGCTTACTACCATTCCGAATCTGGAGCGAAGTTCACGCGCAACCGAGAAGCCTTTGAGGTACCAAGCCATATGTTTTCGAAGATCGCGCATCGCCCGACCTTCACTCTCAAAGAAATCAACTAATAGTTGACCGTGTCTAGAAATAATCTCTCGAACTTGGAAGAGCGTGGGTTCAGATCGCGCAGCACTTGCCTCAAAGGCTTGAACTAAATCCGCAAATAACCATGGCCGGCCCAAACAACCGCGGCCAACCACAACGCCGTCACAACCTGTTTCGGCCATCATTCGTGCGCCATCGGCTCCGCTCCAAATATCGCCATTTCCAAGAACTGGCACGCCGGTTGGTTTTAAATGTTCAACTAAGTTCGTGATTGCCGACCAATCGGCTTTGCCTTCGTACATTTGTGCCGCAGTTCGGGCATGAAGTGCCACCCAGGCGACCCCTTGATTTGCCGCTGATTTTGCCGCTTCTAGATAGGTTAAATGATCCGAATCAATTCCGATTCGCATCTTTACCGTGACCGGAACGCCATATGGAGCTGCAGCTTTAACCGCGGAACCAACAATATTTTCAAATAGCTTTCGCTTGTAAGGCAGCGCCGCACCACCCCCGCGCCTGGTAACTTTTGGAACGGGGCAACCAAAATTAAGATCAATATGATCGGCCAAATTTTCTTTCATTAGAAGAGTTACTGCCAAACCCACCACTGTCGGGTCAACTGCATACAACTGGACCGAGCGCGGGGTTTCCCCAACTCCTGGAGTAATTAAACGCATCGTTTCTGGATGTCGCTCAATTAGCGCTCTGGCGGTAACCATCTCGGAGACAAATAGTCCCGCCCCCTGCTCCCGGCATAGCGTACGAAAGGCAGAATTAGTTATGCCCGCCATTGGCGCCAAGACGACAGGTGCCGAAAGAACCACTTCGTCATTTTCAAAGCCCCCATTTGCAATGGGAAGACGAAGTGGTTTAAAAGTAGGAGCTGTTAGCACCCCAACAACCGTGGTGCCAACCAGGCGGTTACCTGATCGATACTTATGCGCTCTTGCGCCATGGTGTCGCGATCGCGAATCGTCACGGCATTATCTTCGAGAGTTTCGAAGTCAATGGTGATGCAATATGGCGTACCAATTTCATCTTGGCGACGATAACGGCGACCGATTGCTCCGGCGTCGTCGAAGTCAACGCTCCAATTTTGGCGCAGCGCAGCTGCTAGATCCCTGGCCTTTGGCGATAGATCTGCATTTCTAGAAAGCGGAAGAACGGCAACCTTGATTGGAGCTAAACGATAATCCAGCTTCATCACTGCTCGTTTTTCCATCTCGCCCTTGGCATTTGGCGCTTCATCTTCGGTGTAAGCATCCATCATAAATGTGAGCGCGGCTCGGTCAACGCCAGCAGCAGGCTCGATTACAAACGGCACCCATCGTTCATTCTTCTCTTGATCAAACCAAGATAAATCTTTTCCGGAGGCGGCGCTGTGAGCCTTGAGGTCGAAATCAGTACGGCTAGCAATACCTTCGAGCTCGCCCCATTCGATTCCGTTAAATTCGAATCGGTATTCGATATCAACGGTTCGCTTCGAATAGTGCGAGAGCTTCTCTTTCGGGTGCTCGAATAGTCGAAGTCGATCTGGGTTGATTCCCAAATCTTTGTACCACTGCAAGCGAGTATCGATCCAGTATTGATGCCACTCTTCATCTGTGCCTGGCACAACAAAGAACTCCATCTCCATCTGCTCAAATTCTCTGGTGCGAAAAATAAAGTTTCCAGGTGTAATTTCATTTCGGAATGACTTTCCAATTTGGCCAATTCCAAAAGGTGGCTTCTTTCGAGAAGTTGTTGCCACATTTTCAAAGTTAATGAAGATTCCTTGAGCGGTTTCTGGCCGCAGGTATGCCATACCTGATTCGTCTTCTACAGCTCCCAAGTAAGTCTTGAGCAGGCCACTGAATTGCCTTGGGTTGGTGAATTTTCCTTTATTGCCACAGTTAGGACAATTAACTTCTTCCATCGAAGCTGGAGCTCGCCCATTCTTGGCTTCGAAGGCTTCTTGGAGATGGTCGGCGCGGTAGCGCTTATGACAAGCGGTGCACTCAGTTAAGGGATCCGAAAAAGTTTCAACATGGCCAGATACTTCCCAAACTTCGCGGGACAAAATTACACACGAATCAAGTCCGACCACATCTTCGCGACCTTGAACCATGGCGCGCCACCATTGACGCTTTACATTGTTCTTGAGTTCAACGCCCAATGGGCCGTAATCCCAGGCTGCCCGCAGACCACCATAAATTTCTGAAGAGGGGTAGACGAAACCCCGTCGCTTTGCAAGGCTAACAATTGTTTCTAAACGATCTGCGGCCATTTTGTTCTCGCTTCCGGCTGGCTGTCGGCTTAATTCTTGCTGGTCGCAAGAAAGGGAATTTTACTCGCTTGTCGCGTTTATATATGCACCGGGCTCATCGATCGCCCGAGCCAATAACGGAATCGAGAGCATCTTTACTTGATTATTACTAAGTGCGCGCCGATAAGAGCCCACATCTTTCCAAATTGAGACCAGCGTCCAAAGGCCGGGCTCGTCCGTATTCTGCCCAACTTCGCCTGATTTAAAGCCATCGCACTCAGCCAAAGCTGCCAACGCTGCGCTCGCTGCGCCTGAAAAGGCGGCGGCCTCGCTCTGTGGAATCTGGAATCTGGCGATTGCAATCATGAGCCAAGGCTACTCAGGACCAAATTGAAAATGACAACCATTTCCATTTCTGCTACTTTGAACCATGATCGCGATCGCCCTCGCCGCAGTAACAGTCTTGGCAACGACTTTGGGTGGCGCGCTGGCTCTCAAATCCAAAGATCGCTTCCATTTGGTCTTGGGTCTGGCTGCGGGTTTGATGCTTGGGCTCGTCTCCTTTGATTTGCTCCCCGAAATTTTTCGCAATGCCACCCTCTATGTCGGAAAACTCCCCGCGGTGACGCTCGCATTTGTCGGCGGCTTCTTAACGTTGCACTTCTTCGAACAATTTGCCGGTTCACATGAACCTGTCGATTCTGATTACGACCACGACCACACCCACTACGGCAATATCGCTGGTGGCTTGGGTGCCTTAGCCATGGCTGGTCACGTTTTCCTAGATGGCATGGCGCTTGGCTTAGCCTTTCAGGTCAGCAACGCCTTTGGAATTGCCGTCTTCATCGCACTCATAGTCCATGCCTTTAGCGATGGCCTCAATACCGTTGCCATGCTTATCAAAGGCGGCAAATGGAGCTCCGCGGTAAAAGCGCTATTAGTTATTGATGCAATTGCGCGAATTAGTGGCGCCGCATTGGGCAGCAAAATTTCCATCAGCAACTCTTGGCTCGCGATTTATCTAGCGATCTTCTCGGGATTCATTATCTACATCGCAACCTCTCATATTTTGCCTGAAGCGCATTCGCGCCATCCTTCTCGAATGACAATGGTTGCTACCTTGATCGGCGTTCTCACGATGTTCTTGGTCGTTAACACGCTATGAGTAAATCCGAAACCAAAGTTCTTCATGCGCTCGAACGAGTTGGTGGCTTTGCCAGCGCTCAAGAGCTTCATATGGTGCTAAAACGAAATCAAGAAGCAATCGGTTTAACTACCGTTTATCGAGCGCTACAAAGTTTGGTAGCCGACAAGAGCGTAGATCTCCTCCGTCGTGAAGATGGCGAAGCGATATATCGTCTCTGCGGCGATGCTCACCACCATCACCTAGTTTGCAAGAACTGTGGCAAGACCGTTGAGATTGAAGGTGGAGTAATTGAGAAGTGGGCGCAGAAGTCCGGCGAAGAGCATGGTTTTCGCGACATCGGTCATACCGCCGAGATCTTTGGAATTTGCAGCGACTGCTAATTAAGCCTTGGGAAGCTCGATGAAATGTGGCGAAATAACTGCATGTGTTTCACCGAATGATTGGCATCGGTCGCAACTGGCAGGGAAGAAAATTTAACAATTACCGTCTGGCTAATTGGATCTAGCCATAAATATTGGCCATAAATCCCAACACCATAAATTTCGTGTCGGGCACTATTTGTTATCCACCATTGATTTCGATACGAGCCACCAGGATGTAACTGCTGCAAATATTGGGGCGAGATAACGCTAGGACTGGCGCCAGCGAAAGTAGCCGCGATCCACTTGGCCGGAATCACTTGAACCCCGTCAACCACGCCGTTATTGAGTATCGCATCCCCAAATCGAGCTAAGTCGCGAGCTGTCGTTGAAATACCACCATTGGCCAGAGGTGCACCCAAGGCATCTACCGTAATCGTCGCATCATTCATGGCTTTCAAGGGTTGCCAAATAACTTTAGAGATCAAGCTCTCGTATGAAACACCTGTAACTTCCTCGGCAATCCAGGCCAATAGATCGGTATTAGCCGAGCAATATTGGAAATGCGTTCCATGTTCCCCGCTCTTTTTCACGGAGCCTAGAAACTCTCTGATGTGAACCGCAGCTCCTGGAGCCGGGTTTCGCCATCCCGCGGCGCGGTCAAGTTGAGCAATCTCTGAAGCGGGATCATGGTAATCCTCGGAGAAATTAACTGCGGCCGTCATATCAAGCAGGTTTTGAACCGTAGCGTCCCCAAAACCGCTCGCCGAAAGTTCGGGCAGGTAATCGCTTACTTGAAGATCGGAATCAACCTGACCACTAGCCGATAAGTTCGCATATAAACCACCAAGGATCGATTTGGAAACCGACTGAAGCAAGTGTGGCGATTCGGCACTCATTCCATGAAGGTATTCCTCGAATTGAATCTTCCCTCGGTTCATTACCAAAATCGCATCAGTTGCAAGTTCTGAAATCAGATCAGCTACCTCCGGATAGCTCTTAATTTCCAACGTATGCTCCACAGGACGAGCATCGGGATGCGCAGAAATTATTCGTGTCGGTATAAAAAGTTCAACATTTTGAAAAGCCCAACGATTCAGCGGGGCATCTTGCCAAGCATCCAAATTGAAATTCTTTGGTAACTTCGCGCTTACAGCGAAGTCAGCACTGTAAGAGTTGATCAATTCTTTGGTATAGGAGTTAGTTGGGTTGGACAATAACTCTTGAGTCCCACCCATTTCAACGATCTTGCCATCCTTCATGACGGCCATGCGATCACTCATATGCGAAATGACATCCAAATTGTGGGAAATTATCAGATAAGTGAGATTAAATTCCCGTCGTAATTCTTCTAGTAAGTTAAGAATTTGCGCTTGTACTGATAAATCTAGCGATGAAGTTGGTTCATCCAAAAGAATCAATTTTGGGTTGGTCGCCAGCGCTCTCGCAATGGCAACTCTTTGGCACTGACCTCCGGATAGCTCATGTCGCTTGCGCTCTAAGTGGCTTTGAGTCAGGCCAACTCGCTCAATTAAATAACTTACTCGAGCTGCTATTTCGGCAGCGGGCAGCTTGCGAAGTTCTAGTGGCTCAGCAATTATTTCTGCGACTCGCAATTTCGGATTCAAGGAACCAATCGGATCTTGGAAAACAAAGCCGAGCTCACTTTTTAAGAGTCTTAAATCCTTTGCTGAAACATCCTCTAATTTTTGCCCGAGAATAGAAACATGACCACTCGAAATTGGCGCGATACCAAATGCACAGCGGGCTAATGTGCTCTTGCCTGAACCAGACTCCCCTACCAACCCAAAAACCTCACCAGCGATAAGCGAAAATGAAACATCGCTCACCGCAGTAAAACCTTCACCGCTCCTCCTGGAGGCAGGAAATATTTTGGTAACACCTTTTAGATTCAGTACTTCTCGGCTCATCAGCTCACCTTCCAGCAAGCCACTCGATGACCATGCACTTCAACCGAGGGTGGCACCGTGTCGCAAGCGCCATCGCTCAAAGTGCATCTCGTAGAAAAGGCACAACCAGAAATTCCAAGAGTGACCAATGGGACGGCCCCCGGGATGGCAACCAATTCTCCTCTGGGCACCTTCACGCTCGGCACCGCACCAAATAAGCCGCGGGTGTAGGGATGCCGAGGAGAATCTAAAAGTGAACTGGAAGGACCATTTTCTACAACTTTCCCGGCGTAAAGAACTGAAATCTGATCAGCAACATGAGATACCGCGCCAACATCGTGAGAGATGAAGAGCATGGCAAACCCGTTTTGGGCTTGAAGCGAGAGAAGTAGGTCCAAAACCTGGCGCCCTACGGTGGCATCAAGAGCCGTCGTTGGTTCATCGGCAATCAGCAACTTTGGCTTTGATAATAGGGACATCGCAATCATGCAGCGTTGAAGCATTCCACCTGAAAGTTCGTGGGGGTATGAATTCAGGATGCGATCCACATCGCGAAGACCGACTGAATGTAGCCCCTCCCTTGAGGTGCTTTCGATTTCACTTTTTTGAATCTCGCAAGATTGAGCCACGTATTTGAGTTGATCTCTAATTGAAAAAGTTGGATTTAAAGCAGAATGAGGATTTTGGAAGATCATCGAAATCTCTTTGCCTCGAACGCTTTTCATACTTGCGCTGCTCAGTTTCCCAACTCCAGAAAGAGAGATCTCCCCTGTTTGAACCGCATTTTCTGGCAGTAATCCCATGATCGCTAGCGCCGATAATGTCTTTCCGCAGCCGGTTTCACCGACGATCCCGAGTGTCTTGCCTGAATCAATATCAAAATCGATTCCACGAAGTGGGGAGTTAACAATCGCTCCCTTAGCGTAGAAATCTACTGCCAGATTTTTGACCGTTAGAACTGCGCTCATTTGGCCCGCTTCCTAGGATCCAAATAGTCGCGAAGTTCATCGCCCAACAAATTGAAGGCGAGGACAACGATGAAAATGGCTAGTCCGGCAAATGTCGATATCCACCATTGATCAAAAATAACAGTTCGCCCTTGCGCCACCATGAGCCCCCAATCCGAGGAAGGTGGCTGCGCTCCTAAGCCGATAAAGGCTAAAGAGCCGGCAGCAAGGATCACGGTTCCAAGATCGGCCGCGATCTGCACAATTAGTGAAGAAGTTATGTTTCGCAATAAGTGACGCGTCATGATCTTCCAAGAAGAGACGCCCATCGCTTGAGCGATCTCAACAAATGGTTGACTCTTGATTGATCGGGATTCATTTCTGATCAATCGTGCATACCAAGGCCACCAAGAAACAATTAGTGCGATCAAGGCATTTCGCAGCCCTGGACCGAGAAGTGAAACAGCTACTAGTGAAAGTAGGAGAGGCGGGAAGGAGAGAAAGAGCTCGCTTAGGCGCATGACCGCCGCGTCGATGAGACCGCCTCGAAATCCAGCAATCAAACCGAGAAGCGTCCCTACAAGCGCCGCCGTTCCAACCACCGTCAAAGATGTTAAGAGCGCTGGTCGGGCACCGAAGATGATTCGACTTAATAGGTCACGACCAAGTTCATCTGTGCCAAGTAAGTGCAGTCGGCTCGGTCCGATCAGAGTATGAGCAACATTTGGCGCGCCGGCACCTTCTTTTGGATAAGGCGCCAACCAAGAACTAAAGGCAGCACAAGCTAAGAAGATCGTAAGAATAGAACTTGCGACGATGGCATATGGATTTGCCACTAACCACGAAAGTTTCGCTACTTTGATTTTCATCGCCTTGGTATCCATCAGGCTTCGATCCTTGGATCGATTTTTGTGAGAATTAGGTCAACTATAAAATTGATCGTTAAATATCCAGCAGCGCCCAGCAGAGTGATCCCCATAATCGCCGGGTAATCGACGCTAATTAGAGCATTCGCGGCGAAGCCTCCGATTCCTGGCCAGTTGTAGACTTGCTCGACAAAGAAAGTGCCGGTTATCAAATAAGCAGTTGATAAGCCGGTCACGGTGATCACGGGTGGAATAGCGTTCTTCAGCGCCAATTTAAACAGAACGACCCGTTCTGACACCCCATAAGCTCTGGCCACCTTGATGTAATCCTGCGAAAAAACTTCAAGCAGATTTGCCCTGGACATTCTTGCGATCAAGCCAAAGCTGTACGCCGCAAGTGTCAGCGCCGGTAGAACAATATGTTGAAGTCCGCTAGTAACTGCGACCCAATTCCCCGTTATCGCAGCATCGAATAATGGGAACCCTGTTATGTGATGAATCGGATTGGTAAATTTAATATCTAAATCAAATTCTCCGGTTGCGGGAAACCAACCTAAACGCCCCACAAAGAGAAGCTGAAGTAACAAGCCGAGCCAGAATGCAGGAACTGAAATTCCCGCTATCGAAAGTACTCTTATTAGCGCAGCACCAACAGAATGCGGAAATCTGGCAGCCAGCATTCCAAAGATTAGGCCGAAAATAATCGCAAACCCGACGGCAACCGCAATCAATTCAATAGTTGGTGGCAACCGGTTTGCGATTTCATGAAGCACTGGTTGTTTCGTTGACAAGGAATATCCCCAATTCCCGGAGATTACGTCCTTTAAATATTTAAAATATTGAACTGGTATTGGTTGATCAAGTCCCAACATCGTTCGAATTCTGACCTCGTCTGCCGCCGTTGATTTTGGGCCAACGTAGGCAAGTGCCGGATCGCTGGGCACAATGCGGGCCAAAATGAAGGTGAAGAAACTAGCTGCTAGCAGCACCAGCGATGCCGAAGTAAGCCGCTTCCACAACAACCGAATCAAGAGGAATCTCCTAAGCTAAATGTTACAAAGTTCAGCTGAACCAGTGCTTTTATTACCAGTTCAGCTGAACTACCTTGTCCACTCGGGTGTAACTCTAGAAGTTAATTAGCTTTGATCCCCGCAAAAAATGCCGAGAACGGATAGTTGATGTTGTACTTAGGAATACTAAGTTTCTTTGGCACAACACTGACTTGGGCTTCGTCATACAGATAGACGCCTGGCGCTTGATCGTACAGAATCTGCATAGCCTGGCTGTAAAGCTTTTGTGCGCCAGCCTTATCGGAACCACTAAGGACAATTGCATCATCAATTAGTGAGTCGTACTGCGTATTCTTCCAGTAGCTCAAGTTGAAGAATGGCTTGGCGCTGCTATGGAATAACGAGTAAAGATTGTCTACTCCAGCATCGCTATAAGTAGGCCAGTACTTCACGATAAAGAGGTCTTGCGCATTGGCAGGATCCTTCTTCGCAGCGGACCACTGTTGGTTAAAGAGAATAGCCTGGACATCAGCAGTTACTCCGATGGAAGCAAAGGAACTTTGGATCAACGGAACAAAACGAGCCTCCGCTGAGTTCTCGGACGCATATGTGATCTTTATATGCAGATCCTTTACTCCAGCTCGGGCCAATAAGGTTTTTGCCGTTGCTAACGCCTTCTTGTATTGAGGTGTGGTCGAACTATATGGGTAGATACCCGCTGGTACTGGACCTCGAGCTTGGGTACCGAATCCTTGTCCGCCAATACTCACGATATCTGCGTAAGGGATCGCCATGGACAACGCCTTGCGAACGGCAGGATTATTTAGTGGAGCTCGCAAAGTATTGAAATAGCCAACATAGTTAAATGGTGACTTGTAGACCTTAACCAAGTACTTCGAATTCTTTTTCAAAGTAGGGATGCTGGTTAATGGGATATTGGTCGCCCAATCGACTTGACCTGAAGTCATCATTTGCTGAGCTGTGATTCCATCAGAAGTTATGAGGGTATCAACGATTCCATAGGCAGGTTTAGCTCCCCAATATTTTGCATACGTAGCGAGAACAACTTCACTTCCCGCTTTATAGCTTTGAATTGCATAAGGGCCAGTTCCGCCATCAACGCCTGACTCAAAGTATTTAGCATCTTTTAGAACAGCTGCCAAAGCCTTGGGACTAACGATCCATGCTCCGTAAGTCGAAGATGCGATTAGATCCATTGGGGCGGCGTAGGAAAGATTCATCACCAGCGTATCTGCGCTAGGTGCGGCAAAAGTTTTTACTGGATCCCAAATAAATCCGGCGCCACCATTTGCTTTCGACTGTTCCAAACTAGCCTTTACTGCGGCCGCATCGACAACAGTGCCATCATGGAAAGTTGCACCTGAGCGAATCTTGAAGGTCCAAGTTTTTCCATCAGCAGATGAACTCCACGAAGAAGCAATCCCCGGTGAATACTCGGGGGTATCCCCATCGGCGTTCTTCCAAAGAAGTGGTTCGTAAATATTTGTCATATAAAAGGCCTCAGTCGAGAAAGACTGAAATGGATCCCAGGTAGTTACTGCAGCAGAGGTAGCAACTTTTAATACTGTGGCAGCAGATGCAGCCTGTGGAACCAAAAGTGCCGTAGCACCTAAAGCGAGGCTGGCAATAATTGCCAATAATTTGGATTTGGAACTCTTCAAATTTTCGATTGTTCTCATCCGACAACCTTCCTAACTGGTTCGAGGGTGCAGGGCGCAATGGGAGTTTGGGCCTTACGTTGGCACGAGTTTATGGAGGTGGGGTATGCCTGTCTATGAAGAAGTAGTGCATTTTGGTATGCCTATCGGGCATACTAACTATGTGGATCTACGCCTAGTCGGTTACTTCTTGAAGATTTATGAGCTTGGTTCGATCTCAGCTGCGGCAAAAGATCTTCATGTTGGCCAGCCCTCCCTATCCCGTCAATTACAACGCTTTGAACGCCAACTCGGGGTTTCGCTATTTGATCATGGCTTGCGTCTAACCCCCACCGCAGCCGGCGTGGCTTTCGTGCCAATCGCCCGAGACTTACTAAATCGCGCCAGCCAGGCTGAAATAAAAGTGAAGTCATTAACTTCATCGACCAGTTTGCGATTCACAATTGCCGGACCACCGACAACTGTTGCCGATGTAATTGCACCATTCATCGCTGCAGCAGGAACCGCTGGTCTTCTTACGAATATTAGAGAGTGTCTTCCGAACGCGGTCTATAAAGAATTGGAACTGGGGCGGGCGGATATTGTGATTGGTACCAGCCCGCCTCCAGCTCGACTGCGCTTTCGAACCGTTGGTGCCGCACCAATATGGGCGCAAGTTCCCAGCAATCATGATTTGGCAAAAAATGAGTTTGTTTCCTTAGCGGAAATTTCCAGTTATCCAATTGCCATCGTCGATGACAATCACAACGTACGCAGAATTATGGATGACGCTTTCGCCCAAGCGGGTTTGTCCAGCGATATCGCTTTTGAAACTCAATCGACGCACGCCTCGCAAGCACTTGCCGCCGCTCATAAAGCGATTTGTGTAAGTTCTGATGATCCCCGTTATGGTCTAATTCCAATTCCCATCAGAAAGCAGGCCAATTCCGAAGAACTTGCCATCACACTCTTTGCATCCTGGGACCCATTGCATTACGCCGCAGATTTCCTAGAAAAGACGGCGAAAGATCTTGAAGCTTTCTACCTGCTGCGCTGATTGCCCAATTCTTAAGCCTTACCAAACCGACGTTCGCGTTCGGCATAAATTTCGATCGCTTTCCAAAGTGTCCGACGATCTACATCAGGCCAAAGTACATCCATAAAAACCATCTCGGCATAAACCGATTGCCACGGCAGAAAGTTACTGGTTCGCTGCTCGCCAGAGGAACGCAGAAATAGATCGACATCGCGCATCTTTGGACTGTAGAGGTGCGCTGCTAAGAGCTTTTCCGTCACCTGTTCTGGCTTGATTTTTCGCTTGCTGACCTCAACTGAAATTTCTCGAACTGCATCGACAATCTCGGCGCGACCGCCATAGTTCACGCACATATTTAACGTGAGGACTTTGTTGGATTTTGTCATTTCTTGCGCAATTTCCAACTCTTTAATTACCGAACTCCAAAGTTTCTGGGCTCTGCCAACCCATTGAATCTTTACCCCAAGATCATTCATCTCGTCGCGACGACGCCTAATCACATCGCGGTTGAATCCCATTAGGAACTTCACTTCTTCGGGTGAGCGACGCCAGTTCTCGGTAGAAAACGCGTAGGCGCTAATCTCTTTAACTCCGATCTCAATCGCGCCATGAACGAGATCTAATAACGAAGCTTCGCCGGCTTCATGACCAGCGGTTCTTGGTAAGCCTCGAGCTTTAGCCCATCGACCGTTGCCATCCATCACAACAGCTACATGTGCCGGTATCGCTGCAGCTGGCAATTTTGGCGGCGTGGCGCCAGAAGGATGGGCGGTTGGGGCAATGACTTTTTTGGCCACGTTAAATTCTCTCAACTAACGGCAGACTTCGTAAACCACGCTCAAGATGCCACTGCAGGTAGGCCGCAATCAAGCCAGAAGCCTCACGTCGATTGCGAAGTTCACTTTGAATCGCGCCCTCCCAGTCCCCCGTTTGTAGGTCTGACATTAGTTGGAGCGTCTCCACCAGCGGAGTGGCGGCAGCTGAAGGTTTGCAATCTACGCATACTGATCCGCCGCCAACCAAGGAAAAATATTTATGTGGTCCAGGTTTGTCGCACCGTGAACAGTTGGTCAATGAAGGGGCGTAACCGGCAACCGATAACGAGCGCAGTAAGTAAGCATCCAAGATTAACGACGAGTCATAGGTGTTGTGGGCTAGCGCTTTTAACGCACCCACTACTAATAAATATTGTTGCAACGCTGGCTCATGTTCTTGAGCTGTAAATCTTTCCGCTGCTTCCAGAATTGCAGATGCAATCGTCCAGTTTTGATAGTCGTTTGAAAGTGAGTCGCCGAAATTTTCGATGCTCTCTGCTTGAGTAACAATGTCGAAGGTTTTGCCGGTGTAAAGCTGCAGGTCCACATAGCTAGTTGGTTCTAGTCGAGCACCAAAACGAGACTTGGTGCGACGAACTCCCTTGGCCACGGCGCGAAGTCGGCCGTGATCCCTGGTAAAAAGTGTGATGATGCGATCGGCCTCGCCCAATTTCTGGGTGCGCAGGACGATCGCTTGATCACGATAAAGGGCCACGGCTTAAACGGTAACGAACGAGGCGCAGATTTGCTTGATATTGAAGGTTGGAAATCAACGAATCTGAATCTGCTGGCGCAGACCACGATTTACCGCCGAAATTACCGCTTTTAGTGAAGCGGTCGTCGTGCTTGGGTCGATTCCGACTCCCCAATAAACGCGATCTCCCACTTCGCACTCGAGGTAGGCGGCGGCTTTTGCATCGCCACCAGCGCTCAGTGCATGTTCGTAATAATCAAGAACTCGAACTCGCATTGGTTCAAGGTGAGAATTCAGAATGTCGATGAATGCGGCGATTGGGCCGTTTCCAGAACCCTTCAAAGAATGCAGTTCACCATCATCTGCCAATTCAACGCTGAGTTGAACATCTTCATCCAAGTGCGAAGATTGGGAAAGGCCATCCAATCTGAATCGGCCCCAGTTGTGGCTTTTAGCTGGTAAATATTCGTCTTCAAAAATCTGCCACAAGGCATCGGAAGATACTTCCCCGCCCTCTTCATCGGTCTTGGACTGAACTACTTGGCTAAACTCAATTTGAAGTCGGCGAGGCAAATCAAGATGATGTTCATTCTTCATCAAATAGGCGACGCCGCCTTTACCAGACTGGCTATTCACCCGAATAACTGCCTCGTAGGAGCGGCCAATATCTTTAGGATCAATTGGTAAATAAGGAACGGCCCATGCTTGGCGATCAATAGTTACTCCAGCAGCTTTTGCATCTTTTTCTAAATGCTCTAAGCCCTTCTTGATTGCGTCTTGATGTGATCCAGAGAAGGCAGTGAAAACTAAATCCCCGCCGTATGGGTGACGTTCAGGCACTCGAAGTTGATTTGCATATTCAACCGTGCGTCGAACTTCATCAATATCGGAAAAATCAATGTGGGGATCCACACCTTGGCTAAATAGATTAAGCCCCAATGTAACAAGGCAAACATTTCCTGTGCGTTCTCCGTTGCCGAACAGTGTGCCTTCAATACGATCGGCACCTGCCATATAACCGAGTTCTGCAGCTGCTACTCCAGTGCCGCGATCATTATGTGGATGAAGACTTAGAACTAGCGAATCGCGATATGCCAAATTGCGATGCATCCATTCAATCGAATCAGCATAAACGTTTGGAGTTGCCATTTCGACAGTTGCCGGAAGATTAACGATGCTCTTCCACGACGGCGTTGGCTTCCAAACCGCATTCACGGCATCGCAAACTTCTACGGCGAATTCCAACTCCGTTCCAGTGTATGACTCTGGTGAGTATTCGAAAGAGACCAATGTTCCGGGAACCGTATCGGTAAGTCGAAGACAAAGTTCAGCGCCGTCAGTCGCGATCTTTTTAATTCCGGCCTTATCTAAGCCAAAAACGACGCGTCGCTGAAGCGTTGATGTCGAGTTATAAAGATGGACTACTGCGTGCTTTGCACCTTTGATCGCTTCGTAAGTTCGACGAATTAAAGGTTCCCGAGCTTGGGTCAATACTTGAATTACAACATCATCTGGAATCAAACCATCTTCAATAATTTTACGAACAAAATCAAAATCGGTCTGACTGGCGGATGGAAATCCAACTTCAATCTCTTTGTAACCCATGCTTACTAATAATTTAAACATCGCCATCTTGCGACTGGCATCCATAGGATCGATCAGCGCTTGATTGCCATCTCGAAGGTCAACTGAGCACCATTGCGGCGCTTTGGTAATTTGCTTCGTGGGCCAAGTGCGATCCGTTAGATCCACTGGGATAAATGGGGCATAACGATGGATCGGCATTGAGCTTGGGATTTGCTTTGGAAAATTCATTTTTACTCCTTCAGTACTGTGCGGGGCTGGTTTGGGTTACCGGCATGACCAAACTCCGCGGGCGAGGTGACCGATTATTTGGCCCCGCCGCGGCAGCGAAGGAGGAGAGAAAAGCTGCGCACAGCGAAAGGGTAGCCCCTGGATCAGAGAACGGGCAAATAACGCGAAAGCTCGTAGGCGCTCACCTGACGGCGATAGTCATTCCATTCAGCTCGCTTATTGCGAAGGACATACTCAAAGACATCCTCGCCTAAGGTTTGGCGGACCAATTCTGAGCCCTCCATAGCGGTAATTGCCTCATCCAAGCTGGAAGGAAGCAATTGCGGGTTCTCCGAGTCAGTCAATTCGTAACCCGCTTCGACCCCCTTTAGACCAGCGGCGATGATCACAGCAAAGGCTAAATAAGGGTTACAGCCAGAATCTGGCGAGCGCACTTCCACCCGAGTTGAATTCTCTTTCTTTGGCTTATAGGCCGGAATTCGAACTAAGGCGGCGCGATTGTTGGCTCCCCAAGTAACGGCGGCCGGAGCTTCATCGCCACCAGCTAAGCGCTTGTAGGAATTAACCCATTGATTTGTAATTAAGGTGAATTCGCGGGCGTGCTTAAGAATTCCGGCGATAAATGCTCGTCCCGTTATCGAAAGTTGATGAGGTGCGCCTGCTTCGTAAAAGGCGTTCTCTTCGCCTTCAAAGAGCGAGATGTGGGTGTGCATTCCGGAGCCAGGATGATCAGTAAATGGCTTTGGCATAAACGAAGCTAAGAAGCCTTGATCCAGTGCAACTTCTTTCACAACATGGCGAAAGGTCATGATGTTGTCGGCGGTGCTCAGAGCATCGGCGTAACGAAGGTCGATCTCTTGCTGGCCAGGCGCCGCTTCGTGATGGCTGAATTCAACTGATACGCCCATCGCTTCTAACATAGTGATTGCTTGGCGACGAAAATCGTGGCCGACCGCGGCTGGGGTCTGATCGAAATAACCACCAAAGTCGACGGGAACTGGTGGTTGCCCTGCTGGGGTATTTCCCTGGAAGAGAAAAAATTCTAGTTCCGGATGGGTGTAACAGGTGTAGCCCATCTCCGCTGCCTTGTTCAAAGTTCGCTTCAAAACATTCCGCGGATCAGCCGCTGACGGCGTGCCATCTGGCATTGCAATATCGCAGAACATTCGCGCTGCCCCTGGAGCTTCGGTTCGCCACGGCAAAACTGCGAATGAGGATGCATCGGGCTTGGCCAACATGTCAGATTCAGTTACGCGAGCAAAGCCTTCGATAGCGGAACCATCAAATCC
The DNA here is from genome assembly GCA_903873185.1 of uncultured Actinomycetes bacterium. Classification (GTDB taxonomy): domain Bacteria; phylum Actinomycetota; class Actinomycetes; order Nanopelagicales; family Nanopelagicaceae; genus CAIMZW01. The sequence goes on along the minus strand of CAIQNN010000032.1, from coordinate 2,553 downwards.
AATTCCCTCTTCAAAAGCGCCTTCAAGTTCGGCCGGGGCGATAGCTACGGATTTCAAGAATCCCAAGACATCGGTAAACCAAAGTCGAACAAATCGAATATTGCGCTCTTCGAGGGTGCGAAGAACGAACTCTTCCTGGCGTGAAATCTCGTCGCTCATGGCCTCATCCTGCCAATCCTGCGTTACGGATATGTTAACCAGGCGAGTTATAGCCCGTGTGCGGTAGCCACTGCCTCGTAGTAAATCTTGCCCTCGTGAACATTTAGCCCAGCTCCAAGGGCTGGATCAAGCGCCAAGGCCTGCTCCCAGCCATTATCGGCCAGCGCCAAGGCGTAGCGGATGGTGGCATTTGCCAAGGCGTAAGTTGATGTCGCCGGAACCGCACCTGGCATATTGGCCACGCAGTAGTAGAGCGAATTGTGAACTGCGAAGGTGGGATCGGTATGAGTCGTGGCGCGAGAGCCTTCAAAGCAGCCGCCCTGATCGATCGCGACATCTACTAAGACACTCCCTGGTTTCATCTGAGCAACCAAAGCATCGGTTACCAATTTCGGTGCCTTCGCACCTGGAACTAGTACCGCTCCAATAACAAGATCGGCTGATAAAAGTTGGCTTTCAATTTCATAGGCAGATGAGGCGAGGGTCGTTACCTGGCCGGCGAAGAGGGCATCGATCTCGCCGAGGCGAGCAAGATTCAAATCTAAAATAGTCACATCAGCTCGCATGCCGTGAGCGATCGTCGCCGCTGCTACACCAACGACACCGCCACCAAGTACAACAACCTTTGCTGGTTTAACACCCGGCACGCCGCCAAGCAAAACTCCCCGGCCGCCCGCGTTCTTCTGCAACGTTGCAGCACCAACTTGAATCGACATTCGACCGGCAACTTCGCTCATAGGTGCAAGCAGCGGGAGGTAGCGATTTATTTCTACGGTCTCGTAAGCGATTGCTGTAATTCCGCTCTTGATAATGGCATCCGTGCACTCTCGGGAAGCGGCTAAATGTAGATAGGTAAAAAGTATTTGTCCTTTTCGCATGCGGTGATATTCAGCTGCGATCGGCTCCTTCACTTTTATAATTAAATCCGCGCGCTGCCAGACCTCGTCAGCTGTTGCGATTATGGTCGCTCCCGCTTTTTCAAATTCGGAATCGGTGATCGCCGAACCCACCCCGGCGCCGGTTTCAATTAATACGGTATGACCACGTGTAACAAAAGCGTGGACCCCTGAAGGAGTTGCTGAGACACGGAATTCATTGTTTTTAATCTCTTTTGGGACGCCAATAATCATAAGCCGATGTTACTCGCCAAAGAGGCTAGCGCAGATCTTTGGGTGGAGTTCAGATCGCATTTGGGCGAAACTCTCTGGCGGCCAACCTGCGGCAAAGACTCGGCGTAGCAATTTTGCCAGCGGATAAGCTAAATCGGCCTCAAAGGCTCGATCTAGCGCCCGCTGAGCCAAAGTGCCGTCGCCATTTTCATAGCAGATTGCCGCGTACAACGTGGCGACTGGTGCCACATATTGCTTGGGTGCGATGCGCAGCAGCGAGAACCACATATTTCCCAACGCCTCAATATTTTCACTCGTAGTAATCCCCATTGCGTAATCCCGAACTTGCAGATCTTCAAGCCGAGCCAAGACCAGAGCGATCAAAGCTTTATTTTCGGAGTACCCCTGAATCTCAAACTCTTTCAGCAGTTCAATCGTCGCTACTGCTGCTTCGCGTTGTTTCAGGCGGAGCTCACTATCTTGATAATCCAAATCTGGCACCTGTTTTAAGAGTTTCTTTAATTGCGGGTCAGGTTTGCCTTCGGCAAGTGCCGCTTTGAGCGAATCTAAATCACGAAAAGGCAACCTTCGCCCTGCTGCGACTTGTTCAGCGGCAACTCGAGAACTTGAGATATCTGGCATGGCGCTGCCCGCTTTGGGACAACATTCTTTATCTTGGCAAAGTAAGGATCGCCAACGCTCTCCTTTGATTTCTAGCGATTCCCGAATGGATATACCTCTCATTTCCAGCGCTTCAGAAAGTGGCGCGACGACATAATCAGCGCCGCTCACACCAGCTGGTAAATATGAAACCAGTAGGGCAGCATCGCAAGAATCTTTTACCAAGTGATTGGCGAGCGCATCAATCTGCTCGGGATCGGGGTCGAGCGGAAAGTCGACTCGCATCGCCATGTCCACACTCTCACCCGCAAGTGCAATAACTACCAAAGAATTTTCCGGATGGTAGCCGATAAGAAATGGAACTGCTGATAACAAATCATGAGGTGAAGTTAAAGTAGTCATGCCAGAAGCGTTGCGACTTTAGAAGATGGGCAACCACGCGAAGATAAATTCTGTGGATTGAATCAGCCTGTGGCTACTGATTGTAATAAGTTGGTGCCGGCAGTACTTGGATGCTGCTCGATAAGTGTTGAACAATCGCATCGCCGATCACGGGATAATTTGAACCTTGAGCGCTCCAACTCCCAGCCCAAGAGATCGCAAGCGATATTTGATACTGGCCGGGCAATCGGTAGTTATGAGTGAGTTCACCTAATGGATAACT
>CAIQNN010000031.1 GCA_903873185.1 uncultured Actinomycetes bacterium | reverse complement strand
GCCAGATAAGACCCGCCGATACAGCGCCGGTGTTATTTGTGGAGTTACTTACATTGCTGCTGGCGTCATGGGATCAACGATGTTGGGTTTGTTCGGCGCCTTGCCGGGCGCGATGTTGGCGGCTTTGGCTGGTTTGGCGCTGCTGCCGGCAATCGCAAACAGCACTCACGAAGCTTTGGTGGATCCGCAATATCGCGAAGCGGCGTTGGTTACCTTCCTAGTTACGGTTTCCAATATTCATCCATTAAAACTGGGTGCCCCGTTCTGGGGTTTGGTTGCTGGTTTTGTCGTGCACTACATCGTTGAATTCAAAGGTCGAACGAGCTAGTTGTTGATGGCGTAGCCAATCGAAAGTGTTGTGGCAACAATCAGCCAGGTTTGATACGGCAACATCAAATAGCCCAATACCTTCGACGCTCTGAATGCCAGGATCACCAATGGAATTGTTAGTACCGCGGCCAAACCTAGGAACAAGGTGCTGGTGATCAGGTCGTGGCGGGAATAGAAAACGTAAGACCAGAAGAGCGCCGACGCCACGCTAAGCACGAAGAAGACGAGAAAGGTAACGACCTGAACTTGAATCAAACGTTGCACGATATAAATTATGACTATTCCTAGAATGGCAAAGTTGTAAGTCCACATCGTTCCAAAGACCCAATCGGGCGGTTGGAAGCTGGGTTTCTTGAGCGCTTGGTACCAATCATTTCCGCTGTTTACCCAGAAACCGGAACCTGATGCGTAGGCGACGACAATTGCCAAGCCGATTGCCGTCAGAACGATCTTTAACTCTTTATCCATTGCTTACTCCTCACCGTTAATAGCCGCTGCAAATTGGCTGGCATACAAATCGAAGTAGAAACCTTTATTGGCCATTAACTGATCATGGGTGCCTTGTTCAACTAGCTCGCCCTTGTCCATAACCAAGATCATGTCGGCATCGCGAATAGTTGATAACCGGTGGGCAATCACAAAGCTGGTGCGACCGGCACGAAGTCGAAGCATCGCTTGCTGGACCAAAACTTCGGTGCGGGTATCAACCGAGCTGGTTGCTTCATCCAAAATTAAAATGGCAGGGTCGGCCATAAAGGCGCGAGCGATTGTTATTAGCTGACGTTCACCATTGGAAACAGTCGCGTTATCGTCGGTCAACAGCGAGTCATAACCTTGCGGCAAGGAACGAAGCAAGTGGTCAATGTTGGCTGCCTGTGCGGCGGCAACAACGGCCTCGTGGGATGGATCGAGGGAACCGAAGGCAATGTTTTCACGCATCGTGCCCGTGAATAACCAAGTATCTTGAAGCACCATTCCAAATTGGCGGCGCAGATCATCACGAGTCAGTTCGCGAATATCGCGACCATCTAAGGTGATCGAACCAGCTTGAATATCGTAGAAACGCATCAAGAGATTTACCAACGTTGTTTTGCCCGCGCCGGTAGGACCAACTATCGCAATGGTCTCGCCTGGTTTCACATTTAGATTGAAGTCTTCAATCAGTGGCTGATCATTGACATAGCGGAATGCCACATCTTTGAAATGAATCTCGCCTTTGGCGCGGCCCATTGGTTCCAGATTGAGGGCATCCGGGGTCTCTTCTTCGGCATCTAATAATTCAAAGAGGCGCTCAGCAGAAGCTACGCCGGATTGCACCATATTCATTAGGCCAGCAATCTGAGCCAGCGGCATTCCGAATTGGCGGGAGTATTGAATAAAGGCTTGAACATCGCCCAGAGTCATGCCGCCGGTTGCCACCATGTAACCGCCAATAACAGTGATTGCGACATAAATAAGGTTAGAAATTAATTGGGTGGTGGGCTGAATGATGCCCGACATGAATTGGGCTTTAAAAGAAGATTCGTAAAGCTTGCTGTTAAGGTCGGTGAAATCTTCGATGGCCCGCTTACGATGACCAAAGACCTTAACCAGCGCATGTCCAGTGTGCATCTCTTCGACGTGACCGTTTAACTTGCCAGTCCAATCCCATTGCGCAATAAATTGGCTCTGAGATTTCTTGGCAATCTTGATCGAAACAAACATGCTTAACGGAATTGCGATTAACGAAACCAGCGCCAAGATTGGGCTGATCCATATCATCATCGCCAATACTGAAACTACGGTTAAAAGCGAGTTCAAAATTTGTGACAGGCCTTGTTGCAAAGAGTTCGAAATGTTATCGACATCGTTGGTTACGCGGCTTAATAGGTCGCCGCGAGACTGACCGTCGAAATATCGAAGTGGGAGGCGACCGATTTTCTCTTCAGCTTTGCGGCGCAATCTAAAGACGGTGCGCTGCGTTACGCCCGCCATTAAGTAAGCCTGGATCCACATGAAGAGTGAGGCCACTAAATAGAGACCCGCAGCAAATAACAAGATGTGCGCAACGGTGGTGAAGTTAATTCCTTGGCCTGGGACAACGCTGCTCTTGGCTAACATGTCGGCCAATCGGCCTTCACCCTTTGCGCGCATGGCGGCTACGGCTTGGGCTTTAGAAATTCCAGCTGGAAGGCGATGACCTAGGAAGCCATAGAAGACATCGTTGGTGGCCCGACCCAAAATCTTTGGACCGAATGAGCCAATGATTACGCTGGTAGAAATTAAAGCTAATACGGCAAAAAGTGTTCGCTTCTCGGCTTGAAGCTCCGTTAGCAACCGACGAAGCGAGCCCTTGAAGTCTTTAGATTTTGCAGGCGGGCCACCCATCATTCCGGCCATGGGACCGCGGGGGGTCATGTTCCGTTGTGGCTCGGCGGCTGGGCGTTGGTGACTCATGCGGCTTCATCTGGACTGAGTTGAGATAAGACAATTTCTTTATAGGTGGGGCAACTCTTCATGAGTTCGTGATGGGTACCGATGCCAACGATCTTGCCGTAATCCAGAACGATAATTTGATCGGCGTTCAAAATAGTGCTGATTCGTTGCGCCACGACGATCATGGTGGATTTCGAAATTTCAGATTCCAACGCCGCTCGAAGTTTGGCATCGGTGGTGTAATCCAACGCCGAAAAACTGTCATCTAAGAGATAGACCAGTGGCTTACGAGCGATAGCGCGGGCGATTGATAACCGCTGCCTCTGGCCACCAGAGAAGTTGGTTCCGCCTTGGGCAACGCGAGCCTCGAGTTTTTCGGGGAGTTCTTCCACAAAATCCTTAGCTTGTGCGGTTTCTAGCGCCTGCCAAAGTTCTTCATCGGTTGCATCTTTATCGCCATAACGAAGGTTGTCGGCGATCGTGCCACCAAAGAGAAAGGCGCGCTGAGGTACTAACCCAATATCGGACCAGACTCCTTCAAGCGATTGATCGCGCAGGTCAATGCCATCAAGCTCAATGGAACCGTCGGTCACATCAATAAAACGTGGAATGAGATTGATTAACGTGCTCTTTCCGCTGCCGGTACTGCCAACGATCGCCGTGAGCTCACCTGGCTTGGCGGTGAAAGTAATCTCCGAAAGGACTGGTTGCTCCGCACCTGGATAGCGAAATTCCACGTTTTTAAATTCGATTAAACCAGTGCGAATGGCTGGAACTTTAGGGTTCAAAGTATCTACAACTGAAGATTCAGTATCCAAAACTTCGGCGATCCGTTCGGCGCTTGCAGCAGCTCGGGGGATCATCAGCGACATCATGACCGCCATCATTACGCTGCCTAGGATCTGCATGATGTAGGCCAAGAATGCGGTGAGATTTCCGATCGGCATCGAGCCGTTATCAACTAGCTTGGCACCAAACCAGATGACTGCGACGCTAGAAAGATTGAGAATCAAATTCAGAGCTGGGAACATAATTGCAAAGGTCCGGGTAACGCTTAGTGAGGTCTTCATAAGATCGGTGCTGACCTCTTCAAAACGTTCTTCTTCAAATTTAGTTTTTACAAAAGCTCTAATAACGCGGATACCGCTGATCTGTTCGCGCAGTACCAAGTTGATCCGATCGATCTTGATCTGCATAACGCGAAAGAGCGGAACGATCCGGCGAAGCAACAAATAGATCATCAGCGCCATAATCGGAACAACAACCAATAGCAGCCCGGAAAGTTTCACATTGGTTCGAAGCGCCATAATCACGGCACCGACGCCAGTGATTGGCGCGGCAACCATCATGGTCAGTCCCATAAAGAGAACCATTTGGACTTGCTGCACATCATTGGTGTTTCTGGTGATCAGCGATGGCGCCCCAAATTTATTTAGTTCGCGGGCTGAAAAGCCTTCAACGGCAACAAAGACGCCGCGGCGCAGATCTCGCCCAAAGGACATGGCAATTCGGGAGGCAAGGTAGGCGATCCAAATTGAGGCAGCCATGATCAAGGCAGATGCGCCCAACATGATGGCGCCAACCTTCCAGATATAGCCAACATCGCCCTTGGCAACGCCATTGTTAATCAGGTCAGCATTTAAGTTTGGCAAATAGAGGTTTGCGATTGATTGAATGAGTAACAGCGATAGGACTAAGAATATGTTTCTACGATAAATGTTCAGGTAACTCTTCAAAATCCGAACTAACACGTATGCGCCCTCATTCTCATCATGATGAGCATACTGGTGAGGTCAGAAGTTTTGCACTTCCCCAAGTTCGATTTGAGAGGTCAAGAGCCGCCAAAACTCACTTTTCCGTTGCGACATTTCTAGTTCCGATTCGGCTGGCTTTGCGTCGGGGCCAAAGAGTTCCAGGTAGCGCTGCTCCAGGACTTCTCGCTCTTGATGATTCAAGCCGCCATAAACGTGGTTGGGGAGCTGAACTTCAATCGCAAAATGCAAGCAAGGAATCCTCACATCGCAATAGTGGCAACGCTCGCGCGTCATCTTGTCTTGGGGGGTATCAGAGAGACTATAAATTTCCAGCGGATAGATAACATGTGGGTTTTCAGCGGCCAGTTGTTGGTGGTGAATATTCTCGCGAAAGATTTCACATGCCTGATCAAAGCCATACTTCTTCTTGGTCTGGCAGAACTCTGTTAGTTCGATCTTCTTGGCCGGTTGCATGGTTCGTCCCATTGACTAATGACGTTAATTCAAGATCCAAGGTGGAGCTTGATTAGGAAATCCTTCACCTGAACCTCGTTAGGGGCAAGAGTAGTTACCCCCCTAGCCCGATATATCCGATTGTTAAGCAGGGAATGAGTGCTAACACCTTAAGAAGAGTTATAACTAGTTTGGTGCCTTTGTGACCTGAATCAAGCTCATGGTGAGCAAAAACGTGACAACTATCGGAACAACGGCGATGCCAATATTGCCTGAGCTTTTTACCGCCGAGGTAAGCACGAATGAGATCACAATCCCCGCGGCAATCCGCCAATCGTCGCCAATGATGAAGTCATACCAGAAGGCGCCAAAGGCTTTTAGGCCGGTGAAAAAGGAACCAGAAACTTTTTCTAAAATAACTTCCTGATCTACATCACTTTTCTCTTCGATCATTTCAGATGGCGTGGAAACTGTTACCGATATTTTTGCGTGACGTCCTTTCAAAATTGCGACTAGAACGAAACCAAGTGTCGCTACGAAAATAATCAAACCCAGGACCGCCCAGTTATCGCCGGGCCATTTAATTCCCGAACCCTCAACGCCCCAAAAGATTCCGAAGGCGGTGAGCAAAATTCCGACGCTGAATTTCATATTATTTTCTGGAACTCGCGAGAGTGGTTTGCGCAGTGCAAAGCCAGCAGTAGCTGCCATTAAAGTTGCCGCAAGCGCTGCGATCGACGCTAAACCAACTTGATGTTGAATTGTTCCAAAGGTAAGAACGATAAAGGCAACTTCAAGTCCCTCGAGAAGTACTCCTTTGAAGGAAAGCGTGAAGGCATACCAATCTGCCACGCCAAGTTTGCTGACATGCCCTGCGGCGCGAGCCGCTGCAAGTTCCTCTTTAAATATTCGATCTTCGTCATGCAGTGCTTTGTAACCGCTGGCGCGCAAAATTGCTTTGCGCAACCACTGAAGTCCAAAGACCAGAAGTAAACCGCCAACTGCCAATCGCAGATCGCTGATCGGAATTTTCGAAATGGCTGGCCCGGCAATTCCAATGATGGCCGCTAAAACAACTAGGCCGGCGCCAGTTCCGCGCAGTGCAGACTTCCAATCGCGAGCGGTGCCTGCCGCTAAAACGATGGTTACCGCTTCAACTGCCTCAACCGCACAGGCAACAAAGACTGAGAAAAAGAGCGCTACGGAACTTCCAGTCATCGTGGTCTACTCCAATTAATGAACGACTACTACCTTCTTATAGAGGACCTTAGTACCGGACTTCACGACTACGTAGTGCTGTCCAACTTTCACAACGTTTTTGCCAATCTTGGCTACTTTGCCATCGATGGTAGCGGTTGCTTTGCCGTTGACGACCTTGATAGTTATTGCCTTAGTCCCGAGAACAACGGTGGCGGTTATGCCCTTGATGATCTTTGCCGCAGTAACTTCGATCGTAAATGTCTGCGAGTTGGCTGGATAGGTATCGGTGGCGGCCTGCGTTGCCGTGATCGTCGCAGTTCCCACGCCTAACAATTGAATATTTGCACCCAAGAAGTTAATAACACTGGCGTTGCTAGAGATATAGCTCCAACTTCCCTTTGAAGTGGAAGCAGGTGGCACGATCGAAGGCGCCAAACCTCCGAAGACTAATTTTAGGTTGGTGAACTTTCCAACAATTGCTTTAGCTTTAACCGTGACGGCCATAGTCACCGTATTTGATAAGCCATAGGCACCAGCGGGAGATTGAAGTGCAGTGATCAAAACTGTGCCGGGACCAACGCCAGTGATCTTGGTGCCAGAAATATTTGCTACCGAATTAAGCGGTGAGGTAAAGGTCCACTTTCCGCTGGAGTTTGAAGTTGGCGGCACGATCTCTTTGGTTTCGCCAACAGAGATCGACATTGGGGCAAAAGTTCCGAGCGTTGGTGTGGTTCCTAAGATATTGACTTTGAAGGAAGTCGAAGCACCAGACCAAGAATCAATTGGAGCTTGTGAAACCGTGACAACGGCAGATCCAGCTCCAACAACCTTCACAATGTTTCCAGTTATGGTGATTACTGCTGGATCAGAACTGACATAAGTTATTGCACCAGTTGAAAGTGAAGTTGGGATCGGCAGGCTGAAATCGGAATCCCCAACTACTTTTTGCAGGTCGGGCAAAGCAGAAAGAACTGGCGTTCCCTTGATCGTCAAAATCATGTGGATCGGACCGTATGCCCCGTAGTTTCCGGCCGCCGCTTGGTTCGCAGAGATCGTGACCTTGCCGGGTTTCAAATAGGTAATAGTTGAACCAACGATGGAAGCGATGGTCGGATCAGAAGAGGTGAAGGTCCAAGCACCGTTGGAGCTTGAGGTTGGCGCCGCGATTGTTCCGGTGAATGGCGTGCTTGTTGGCATCGAGATTTCTCGATCGGCAAAGGTACCGATGGTTGGGATTGCCGCTGTAATCGTCACCGTCATTGAAGTTTTGATCGAACCATAGACCGCCGTTGGTGCTTGACGCGCGGTAATAACCGCGGTCCCGAGTCCGGTTGGCGTCAAGAGATTTCCACTCATCGATGCAACCGCTGGATTAGAAGAGGTAAAGGTCCAGCCCCCAGTAGAGGTTGAAGTGGGAGCCATCAAACCAACGCTTGAAACGCTATCGCGCGTTAAAGAGAGATTGCCGAAAGTTCCAATAGTTTGAATTGGAGCCACAATTGTTAACTTCATAGAAGCCGTTGCACCAGACCAGTTGGTGCTTGCTGCTTGGACCGCCGAGAGCGTTACCGATCCGGCATCCACAAAAGTTGCGACATTTCCGGTGACTGTTGCGATCGTTGGGTCGGATGAGATGTAAGACCATGTTCCGCTCGAATTCGAAGTAGGCGGAATGATGGTGAAGGTCTTGGAACCATATTGAACTGATTGTGCTGGGAAAGCGCCAAGAGTTGTGACGCCTTGACCTACATAAAGTTGAGTAGAGCGAACGCTCTGGGTGTAAACACCGCTGGCGGCTTGGGTGGCCGTAACCTGAGTAGCGCCGACGCCGATCAAAGTAGCGACATTGCCCGAAACCGTTGCAATGGTTGAATCGGCAATCGTGAAACTCCACGCGCCTGGCGAATTAGAAGGCGGCGGCGTCAAAACAAAGAGTTTGTGATCCAACGTGGTGGACATCGAGGAGAAAACACCGACAATGGTTGTAACTGCGCTAACAGAAGGAGCGGCAACAACGGTAAGAACAAGGGCAAGCGCAGCGACCAATTTGGATTTCACGCTTCAATTATGGCCGTCCCAGCAGTTAGAACTGGGGATAGAACCGCCTATAGCAATGAGAATTACCTTACTGCCTAGCTTTAGTTGCTAGGCAGCCATGCTGATAAATCGTTTTGGCACTGGCAACGATCAGATTCTGCAACTCCAGCAAGTGCTATTTCAATATGCTCGCCGCAACCAGACCAGGTGGCTTTCCCACATTTACTGCAAGTAACTCTGCTGCACATATTTGACTCGCCTTCCTGTTATTTATTCTTCGAGAACAATTTAGAAAAGAAACTTGGCTCTTTTGGATCATTGGCATGACCTTGGCAGCGTTGTGACTTTGGAACGCCTTTCAGCGCGATCTCAATATGGTTTCCGCAACCCGCCCAACTGGGCTTGCCGCACTTTCGACAGGTAATTCTGTGACACATAACGTTATTCCATCTCTCTTTAGTTTGCTAAGCCGGCTGGCGAATTTCGCCATGTTCGATATCCGCCATCTAAATTCTTTACTGAAAACCCGAGCTCGGTTAATAACAGAGCTGCGGTGTGACCTCTTTGGCCGACCTGGCAATGAACGATTAACAATTTGCCAGTTGGGATTTCTGACTTTCGCTCCCGAAGCTCATCGACCGAAATATTGATCGCGCCAGGAATAGTTCCATTTGCGAATTCACCGGCGCTACGAACATCAATCAGAACTGCACCTGAAGCGAGTTCTGCTTCCAGTTCGCTCCAACCAACTGTTGAAACTAACCCCGAAAGTAGATTCTCGGCGATGTAGCCCAACATATTTACCGGATCTTTTGC
>CAIQNN010000030.1 GCA_903873185.1 uncultured Actinomycetes bacterium | reverse complement strand
TTCAACGGCGTGTAATCCGTCGGGCTAGTGGCAAATCCGCTTAAGGAAACGCTCTGCCCTACCGAGAATATGTGAGTCAGGTCGGCTCCAGTTTGCAAAAAGTTGATCTGTTCAAAACTCTTATATGCCGATGTCGCCGCTGGCGTTCCTGCCACTGCAGACACTGATGTCACCTTCAAGTTGAATTGCTGGGCAATTGTGGTCAAAGGTTGAACCGCCGTTGCGGTGTTACGAGCTGATGCAGAATCCCAGGTCGAACACTGTGTTGAAAGGACTTGGGCGCCTGCTGTGATCGTCGCAGACGTGGTTGCAGCTCCGAAGAGCGCGGAGTTGTATGGCGTGATCGTAAATGCACAGTTACTTGGAGAAGTTGTACATGTACTAGTCACAACTTTTGCATTGCTGGCATTAAATCCAGTATCTGTTCCAGTAAAACCAGAAATTGAGACCATTTGATTTATTTGAATAAGGTTTCGAGCATCGGCGGTCGAGTAGGAATACTTAATCTGCTCAGGACTGATCGAGTTATCCCAAGTTGCAGAAGTAATTGTGAAAAGCGCCGCAGGCGTCGAGGCGGAGGTCAGAATTCCCGAAGTAGATGGAACTACATATCCATTGGATTGATTTACATCTATGGCATAAAGGGAGTTCAAGGTCGCAAAATTCGCACCACTGACAGAGTTCGATGAAACATAGTTCATGGATTTGATGCTCGAGCCAAGTAAGTTTGAAATTCCAAGACCAAGCACTGACGTAAGGAGTAACGAGAGTAATAGTTCTAGAAGTGTGAAACCGGAGCTATCGGAGCCATTGGCTTCCGCTTTTTTGAAGAATTTGCGCAACATGGCTAGGCCGCCTTCACTATAACGCGGTAGAACTTTTGAGTTCCGACCGTAGTTGAGAAGGTAATTTCCTGCACATTAGCCTTTGCCGAAATCGCAGCCCGGTAACCGGTGCCCGAATAATTGGCAGCCGCCGCTGAACCCGTAACCGAAAGCGAACTTCCAGAAATGCTGGTTGGTACTTCCGAAACATAATAAAGCGCTGAATTAGAACCGCTATAAATCGTGACGTAGTCCGAAGCGGTAAATGGACAGGTGGTTGGGCAGGTGAAGTTTGCAACGGTCGCGCCAAAGGCGATGCTTCCCGAAATTCCACTTACATTCCCTAGCTTCGAGCAATTAATCCAGGAGAAGGTTCCAACGGCCGAAGGAGAGGCGGTGTAAGTAGCGCCAGAGGTGAAGGCGCCATTGACCACGTTCCCGGCATCAGAAGTGGTTACGACAAAATTATCGGTATTTATTGCCGCAACTTTGGCATTCACCAAATTAAGCGCGATGTTTGAAGTCCAGCCGCTGAAAGTAATTGCATCGCCAAGGAAGAGATTGCTCATGCTGGTTGGGTAAAAAGAAATGGCATTTCCGGCGGCATTAACAATCGCCTTAGTGATTGCCATCGGCGCAACAGCTGGCCAGTTGGCATTGCCGGTTGCATTGTTAATTGAAACTGAAGCAGTGGCAATCGTTAAGTTCATGGTTTTCGAGAAGACCGAACCCGAAGTCGTTGGGGTTGCGATGAACTTATAACCCTTTGATGCTTCGGTTGGAATTGTTGTTGTGCTTTCGGAAAGTATCCCTGCGGAAGAGAGCGACATGCCAGCAGGCAGAGCCGGTACGACGCTCCAAGTATAAGTATGTGAAGCATCTCCGGTACTTAGCTGAACGTTATAAGTTGGATTGGCAGCTCCCGTAGAAGATTGAACAATAATTACTGCTGGGAGTTGACGAGAATCGATCGCACTAACTTGTAATGGGGAAGCCACGCTTCCGACCGACAATGGATAAGGCATGATCCCCGCTGCAGCATCGGAATAACAAGGAACGAAATTGCCCTGATTTACACTTTCAGCAACAGCATGAAGGGCTGAAATCGCGTCGCCATTGGCATTCATCTTGTCCGAAAGACTTGGAAGCATGATGATCGAGGAGACGATGGTTAAACCCAAAAGTCCCATAATCATGATGGCAATCAAGACCTCCACCAGTGAGTCCCCGCGATCGCGGTGCTGTTTTACCTTTTGAATCACTACTTCACCCCGTTGTAGATACCGTACATAGCTGAAACCAAAGCAACGGCTACAAAACCTACGCCGCCACCGATAAAGAGAAGAGTTGCTGGTTCGATCAAGGCGGTGAAGTTCTTCATACGATGATCGAGCTCGTCAGAATAGAAACTGGCTGCTTGCGAAAGTTGAGATTGAAGTTGACCAGATTCTTCGCCGATGCGGAAAATTTGAATCGCAGCTACCGGGAAAATGGTGTATTCCGAAAGCGGTTCGGCCAAACCTTCGCCATTTAGAACTCGTCTGCGTGCATCCATGATGGCATTTTTGAAAACCATATTTCCGCAGGCACTACCAGCAAGTTCGAGAGCGTCGGGAAGTGGTACTTGGGTCTTTACCAACGTGGATAACACGCGACAGAAGCGCTCGAGTGCAACTAAACGGGCTAAGCCACCGAAAAGGGGAATAGAAAGAGCGATGCGGTCGATGTAAACGCGAGTCTTTGGATTTCGGGCTGCGACTACAAAAATAATTATGACCGAAAGCATTACGCCCAAGATGGCATACCAATAAGTGGCGACAAAGTGCGTTGAAGTAAGCAGTGCCTGAGTTGTGGCAGGAAGCTTGGTATTTAAAGAGTGGAAGAAGATCTGGAAACGAGGCAGAACGACTACCGAAAGGACCACGACCGCGACCAAAGTAAGAGCCACCAGAACGATCGGATAGATCATTGCGGACCGAACCGCACGACGAGAACGAAGGTCGCGCTCGAGGTAACTATTCAAAATTTCTAGCGCTTCAACCAAGTTTCCGCTGCGCTCAGCTGCACCCAAAATTGTTGGGTAATACTGTGGGAAGACATGTGGATGGCGAGATACGGATTCGCTGAGAGTCGCTCCGCCTTCAATATCTTGAACGAGCTCGACCAAAACCTGCTTCATCTTTGCGTGTTCGGTTGTCTTCGAAAGAATAGAGATACCGCGAGCAGCGGTTATGCCAGCTTGAGAGAATGAGGCCAGTTGGCGCGTTACCTGAAGAAGTTCATCAAGGGGAACGGTCTTGCCAAATTCTAAGTTGTACCAAGGTTGAAAAGATTTGATTGAAAGAGCGGTCAGACCCTCGGTCTGCAAGCGATACTGCGCTTCGCCATAGGTTGCGGCCTTAGCTATACCTGACTTCTTCTCACCGGTAGGCAGTGTTCCTGAATACTTATAGCTATTGATTACCTGCTTGGCTTCTTTTTTTGCCTTCTTATTAAAGAGCGGCTTGCCAGAAAGAAATGCCGAAGTTCCGGACTTCTTCTCACCTTTGACTTTCGCTTTCTTTGCCTTTGGTTCCGCCAATTTCTTTTCTAGCTCTTCGGTAGGCAATGCAATCTCTACCTCGTGAGTTGGTTCGAAATGGAAGGCCTCTTCAAATTTCTCATCCGCAGACTGAGTTTCGGGATTTACAATTAGATCACTCACTGGACACCATTAACGTTAAGGCTTCATCGAGCGTTGTGATTCCCTCGGCAGCAAGGCGGACAGCCTCGTGATCCATGGTGGTCATTCCAGAGTCGGCAGCGTACTTGCGAAATTCGTTTGGCTCAGGGCGGCTGACAATTAGGTCGCTGAGAGCTTCAGTCATTTCAAGAATTTGATAGGTAGCGATTCGATCGCGAAAGCCCGAGCCACCGCATAGCGTGCAGCCGGCGCCGCGAACCAAAGTTGCCGCTTTCAAACCAAAAGCTTCGAGCGTTTTTGCTTCGGCCGCGGTTGTCTTATACGAAGTAGCGCAGAAGCGACAGTTTCGGCGAATCAAACGCTGAGAAACAACGCCTCGGAGTGAGGATGCGACGAGGTGTGGCTCAATATCCATTTGAAGTAAGCGATATACCGCACCAACCGAGTCAGTAGCGTGGATGGAGCTGAAAACTAAGTGACCTGTAAGAGCTGCTTGAACTGAAATACGTGCAGTCTCAGCGTCTCGAGTTTCGCCGACCAAAATAATGTCTGGGTCTTGACGAAGAACTGCGCGAAGTTGAACTGCGAAACCGGCGTTTGCTGGATCAATAATTGGAATCTGCGTGATACCTGGAACTACATATTCAACCGGATCTTCAATTGTTACAACATTCTTCCAAGACACCGATACTGCTTTGATACCGCTATGAAGGGTGGTGGTCTTGCCGCTACCAGTAGGACCGGCAACCAGAATCAAACCATTGGTGGCGCGGATCATTCGAGAGAATTGTTCTAGTTGTAGACCAGACATACCAAGCTCTTCGAGCGAGACAGATTGCTTGCGAGCATCATGAAGTCGAAGCACAATCTTTTCACCGTGGACGGTGGTGACTGATGCAACGCGAATATCAATATGACGATCCCCAACCGTTGTAGAGAATTGGCCATCTTGGGGACGTCGACGTTCAACAATATTCATTTGCGATAGCACTTTTATGCGGCTGGTTACGGCCGGAGCTAACCTTGAAGGCAGCGAGACCAACAATCGAAGTCGACCATCAATGCGCACGCGTACCAGTAAGTCCTCTTTATATGGTTCGAAGTGGATATCGCTGGCGCGTTCGAGAACGGCGCGCTCAACGATTTGCTGAACCAAAGCGGAGATCGGCGCTTCACCAACCTCGGAGACTTCAATATCAAAAGAGTTGTTCTTTGATCTGGCAATAGTTTGCGTCAGCGAGATCGCCTCGCGAATTTCATGCTCGCCAGCATCAATCAATTTTATTTTTAACTTTACGCTCTTCGCGTACTCTTCTATTTTCGGCCAATTTGTCTTCGGCGCACCGATAACCAAAATATCACCGTCGAAGCGAAGACCAAGGCAATCAAATTTAGCGATTAGCTCTTGTGGCAGCGCAGTGTGGGCAGATGCGAATGGATCGGTGGTCAGGCCTTGCGTCGAATCTTCAGCGAAACTTTCTTCACCAATATGCTCTGCGATTAATTTGTGATCTTCACGCAATACTTCTATCGTCGACATATTCCCATCCACCTCCTTTCCCTTATAAGTAGCGACATACCTGTCGTCTACATCTGCAATATATGACTGCACACTCACAAATCTAGGCTCGGCAGTGAGTGCTACCTCGCATTTTACTGTCACCTCCGACACGCGGCCTAACGAGACTCTCAACTATTGGTTGAACCTTTGCTATTGTTCTCGGTTGTAGACCGTGAGTCAATAGTGAGAAATATCGTTGTAAAGCGAAAACCGTTTGGAAGATGTTACCTAAGTCATTGAATTACAAGGTTTTATACTAGCGGTTTAATCCCACTCTGCCAAAATTTGGGACCGTTATTTGTCCGCTATGTCAGGATAAATGTCAAATAAATCTCGCCTGAAGGTGACAGCACCCCGGTTTTCCATGCTTTGGGTCTAAGACCGCTAACCTTGGCCTGTTAGAAATCTGCTATTCGCCCAGTTTTATAGGAAGGCGCGCTATGACCGCCGAAAGCCCCAACCCATCCTCAAGCCCAGAGACCGATACTTCTGTGCCTAAATTCAAGCTCGGCATCCTCTGGTTTCGTCGCCCTTATTTTTTAGATAACTTTTTTGGCTTCATCCTCTTCGCAGTAGGCGCACTGCTGCTCTCTAAGGCGATTTATGTGGCCAACCAAGGCCAAATTGATCTCTCATCGCAGTCAATCGTCTCCGGTACCGAGCGTGTGTTCATCGCTTACCATCTCTCCTTCCTTTTGCTTTGGTTAATTGCCCTCTACTTCCTAATCAAGCGCAGTAAGGCTGACAAAAAATTAGTTTCGGAATTCGAATCGACACTTGCCCCTAAAGAAGATGGCAAACCAGCACGTTGGAAGATTTCGCGCCCGCCATATTATGTGCGCGCTGGTCGACAAATCTTCTTCGTCGCACCTTTGGTTGCAGCAGTTGCCATCATTGGCTACTCCAGCTACGTAAGCCAGAAAACAACAAAAGAGTTGAATGCCACTTTTACCACCGTCAACGGTTTGATTGTTGAATGGAATGGCGAAGTAGACACAATTTCAAAACTAGTCACGTACCTGTCGCGAACTGTCTCGCCGGCGCAGTACAACAAAGATGTCAACGATGCAAAGGTAGTTCTGGCATGGGATACACCTCAGATTCAAGCAACCGAAGTTAAATTGCAGAATCAATGTGATCATCTCAAGCGCACGACAACCGGTCATAATCATGAAGCTGAATATCGAGCGATCGTTGTCGGGTCAATCTTAAGCACATGTCAAAGTCTGCCAATACAATCTCGTGAACTGTTGACCATCGTTCAACTTCAAATATCCAAATCTTCCAATGCGGAAATTCAAAAGCACCAAGATCTATTCAGCGCCGCCTATAACGCACGAGCAGCAAATCTAAAAGAGGTTCTCCGTATTTCTGGCGAACTAACTCATCGGCGCAAGATCACAACAACTATAAATATTTTCTCCGTTTTATCACCGATTTAATCCATTTAATTTAAAAGACTCGAACCCTTATCTGTCAGGGTTCGAGTCTTTTGTGCTTTAAAGCTATTGCTAGTTAATGGTTTTTAACTCGCAGAAGCCAGAACGCAGGAAGTGCCATCGGCTTTTGCCACGTTATTCGAGAGCCAGTTGCGCTGGATCAAATACTTCAATGAACCTGCGGTGTAGTTATATGAATAACCAGAAAGCGAAGTAGTAGTTCCGAAGGTCCAAGCGCACTTATCTGCATTCTCGGCACCCTTTGCGTCGTACCAAGCATTTAGGAATGGATCGGTAAGCGTTTCATCAATTTCGTGCACAAGGACGCTGGCCATCGCATCAACATATAGATCACCATTTGGGCTGGCTTTGGTTTGTACCGAACAAGCAGAGAGATAATTGCTGGTGAAGTCTTGAATCGCAATGTAAGTAATCTTGGTGGTGCCAATCGTTCCCCAACTGTGCCAGCCACAGTACTTCGTTCCGAATCCACTGGACAGGTATGTGTTATTCGCGCCAAGGTATAGATAGATCGGTTGGTTTCCACCTGAGGTTGTTGGAGATGGAACCAAATTTTGCGCTAGTGCAGTTGATAAATAACCTGCAACTTGAGCATCGGTTACATTTCCGGTTGCCGCCACGCTTGCAGTAGGCGTGGCCGCCTGAGGCCAAAGCAATGTCGGTGCAACTAGCGCACGCGAGGTGAAATAAGTTTGGTTGGTTGCAAAAACTTGATTTGCAGTTGCGGTGTTAGAAGTTGCAGTACCCAGTGCCGTAACCAAGTTACTCAGCACTTTGTTCCAAAGTGTCTTACGCGCCGCGGTCCAAGTTCCGACCCAAACTGGATAAATCGCAACGTTGCCGGCATAGAGCGCGCCACCGGTGTGATACAAAATTGGATTAGTAACGGTTGCTCGACCCGATGGCGTCGCGAACGAACCGGCCCAGGCAGGTGCTGCTGATTGATCATCATTTGCCATTCCCGGAGAGTCGTTGAGCGCCCCATTGGCTGATGTTGTCGCACCCAATACTGGGGCGCCAAAGGAGCGAACTCCAGATGCTTGCAGTGAACTCGAACTAATCGGAGCTTCGCGCCGCTCGCTGGCGGTGGCTGGTCCAGATAGGCCGACCATTACGGCGCCTATAAGGGTGGTGGCCAAAAGCATGGCAATTTTCGGGCGGGAGAGGCTGGAACGGTTTCGCATAGGGAAGGTGCGTCCTTTCAAGGATTTCCGAGCCGCAGGGGGCGGCGCGCTAGTCCGTGAGTTTAAAGTGACTCTAAAGTTAACGTTGAGAGTTAGGGTTCGTGTCGCGCGATTTTTCTTCGATATTTTCGCCCCCGCCACGAAATTTGTGCTTGGCCGGGGTGAAATTGAGCCATGATTGGCTCGTGAGTGAACTTCGCCGACAGGCTCCGTTAGTAGCTGCCTACCTTTCCTACCTCGAAAGCGAGCGCCTGCCTTTCACGATCCCCGGCCATAAGCAACGGACCACCCTCATAGACCCCGATTTAGGCAAGATCGTCGATTCTGATGTCCCGCTTTATGGCGGCCTAGATGAGATCAAACTGACCAATCAGACGCTAACAATGGCCGAAACCTTGGCAGCCACACTTTGGGGGGCGGATTGGGCCAGATTTAGCACCGGTGGTTCCACCCATGCCAATCAGGCAATTATTTTGGCGCTGGGAAAGCCCGGCGACAAAGTGGCGCTCTCGCGAACTGCACACCGCTCGGTTTTAAGCGCGCTGGTTTTGGCCGGACTGGAGCCAATTTGGCTCTCGCCCGAAATCGATTTAGCAACTGGCGTACCTACCGGAATCCCAATCAGCGAATTGGTGCGTGCCCTAGCTGAAAAACCAATTGCGCTATTGCTCACCGAACCTGGATACCTGGGAACAATTTCTAATATCGCACCCTTGATTGAACTCGCTCACGAAAATCAAATTCCCGTAATTGTCGATGCTGCTTGGGGCGGCCACTTTGGCTTCCATCCGGAATTTCCGCTCCATGTGATGCAACTAGGTGCCGACGCGCTTATCACTAGCGTTCATAAAGCTTTGCCTGGCTATAGCGCTTCAGCTCTCCTGTTAGCGCAAACCAAGTTTTTAGATCGAACCAGATTGGATCAAGCATTCGAAACAACCCACACCACTTCACCGGCAGGCGCTCCCCTGGCTTCCATTGATGGCGTTCGGGCCCTTCTTCAATTTCGCGGCGCGGAACTACTGGAACGGTTGTTAATAAACATCACGAATTTCAAGAATGAATTGCAATCGCACTTTGAAATTCCAATTTTCTTAAGTGCAGCAGATTTTCCTGCTGGTCGCTTCGATCCAGTAAAGCTAGTGCTGCGTGCAAATCAATTGGGCGCTTCAGGTGTCGAAATTGAACGAGCGCTCCAGCAACACGGAATTCGAGTTGAGATGGCAGATCGAGATACCGTCGTTTTCTTGGCAACTTTGGCCGATGACCAATCTACGCTTTCAACGCTAAGCACAACGTTGCTCCCCATTTTAAAATCGCTACAACGAGAAGTCCGCCCAAGCGCCACTGCTCTCAGTTGGTCAGTGAAGCCAAAAGTGGGAATTTCTATGCGGGATGCCTATTTCGCCACCACGGAACTGGTTGCGCTATCAAATGCAATCGGGCGAATCTCCGCAGACCTGATCGCTCCGTATCCACCTGGAGTTGCCGTTCTTGCCCCCGGTGAAATTATCACCGCTGAAATTCTTGACGGCTTAATCGCTGCTAAAGAAGCAGGCGTACGTATTGCCTACGCTTCTGATCCAACGCTAGAAACTTTTCGAGTAACTAGATAGCCATTAGTTATAGAAGCTCGGCAATCCCTGAAATTAATCGCTCCACATCTTCCTGGGTGCTGTACGGCGCCAAACCAGCGCGCAGTGCGCCTTGCTCGCCCAAACCAAGTGCCAGGGAAGATTCCAGCGCGTAAAAATTGCTGGCGGGTGCGTTCACTAGTTTGGTTGCCAAATGACGATAGACGGCTCCGGAATCTA
>CAIQNN010000029.1 GCA_903873185.1 uncultured Actinomycetes bacterium | reverse complement strand
TCAGTTGGTCAGTGAAGCCAAAAGTGGGAATTTCTATGCGGGATGCCTATTTCGCCACCACGGAACTGGTTGCACTATCAAATGCAATCGGGCGAATCTCCGCAGACCTGATCGCTCCGTATCCACCTGGAGTCGCCGTTCTTGCCCCTGGTGAAATTATCACCGCTGAAATTCTTGACGGCTTAATCGCTGCAAAAGAAGCGGGCGTTCGCATTGCCTATGCTTCTGATCCAACGCTTGAAACTTTTCGAGTAACTAAATAGCCATCAGTTATAGGAGTTCGGCAATCCCTGAAATTAATCGGTCCAGATCTTCCTGGGTGCTGTATGGCGCCAAACCAGCGCGCAGTGCGCCTTGCTCGCCCAAACCAAGTGCCAGGGAAGATTCCAGCGCGTAAAAATTGCTGGCGGGTGCGTTAACTAGTTTGGTTGCCAAATGACGATAGACGGCTCCGGAATCTAGGCCTTTGAAATTAAAGAAGAGCGTTGGAGTCCGATTGGCAGCGTGGCCGTAATTCGTGACGCCGGGAAGCGCCAGAATTCCGCGTTGTAACTCTTCGAATAAGTTAACTTCGTACTC
The DNA here is from genome assembly GCA_903873185.1 of uncultured Actinomycetes bacterium. GTDB lineage: Bacteria > Actinomycetota > Actinomycetes > Nanopelagicales > Nanopelagicaceae > CAIMZW01. The sequence goes on along the minus strand of CAIQNN010000029.1, from coordinate 13,646 downwards.
TTCCAGAACCTTCATTGAGTTAACGATTCGACCTCTTCGGGAAGCTGAAGCTCCTGGTGCTAAATCTGCTATGAAATCAATCGCAGCAGTAACTCCCGCCATCAATTCATAGGGCAAGGTTCCGAATTCAAACCGCTCGGGCACCACCATTGTTGATGGTCGCAACTTATCGTTCTTGATCGTTTCCAATAGTTCGGGCGCTGCAACCAGCGCAGCACAGTGTGGACCAAATATTTTATAGGCAGAGAAACCATAGAAATCGGCGCCAAATTCGCGCATGCTTACCGGTGCGTGAGGCGTTAGATGAACCCCATCAACGTAAAAAAGCGCAGAACTTTGGTGAACCAATTTCGAGATGGCAGCTAAATTCGGACGCGTCCCCAAGACATTTGAGGCACCTGTGAGGGCAACTAATTTGGTCTTATCCGATAACAAGTTACCGATCACTTCTGGGGCCAGTTCAGTGCTTTCCAAATCAAATTCGGCAAACTTAACAACCGCGCCGACCTTTTCAGCTGCTTGAATCCAGGGGCGAATATTTGAATCATGATCCAAGCGCGAAACAATAATTTCATCGCCCTGCGACCATTGCTTGGAAAGGTTGCGAGAAAAATCGTAAGTTAATTGCGTCCAGCTCCGACCATAAACAACGCCCGCAGGATCCCCGTCTACTAGATCAGCCACCGCGCTGCGAAAGCCATTAACAATGGCCTCAGCATTTTGCTCAGATTTAGTAATAGTGCCGCGATTAGAGATCGGCGCCGTAATCGCAGCTGCAATCGCCTCCCCTACCTGCCTGGGCACTTGGCTGCCGCCTGGTCCATCGAAGAAAGCAATGCCAGAACTAAGAGCTGGAAAATGGGAGCGAACTTCTTCGACGTTGTAACTCATAAGACGGATCGTACTAGGAAGAAATTATGAAAATCAGGCTCCAGCAAGTTCTAACTCCGCCGCCAAACGAATCGCAAGCGCGGGTGAAAAACCCCATTCCGAAATGAGTTGCTGATACTTTGCTATCTCGCTCGATTCTGGTTGGGCGCCAGTCTTCACCGCGCGAATCATCAAGTTTCGTGGCGTATGTTCCCCGCCAATGAATTCCACGGTCTCAACTCGATAACCCAAGATTTTAAGAATCTGCACTCTGATCGCATCGGTAAGAATGTCGCCTAAGCGCTCCTTTAGTAGTCCCTGTCTGGTAACCAACCCCCAGGGCTCCGGAATCGCCTTCATCTGAGTTTGCAGATCGTGATGGCAACAGGGGGCAGCCAAAATTAGCGGCGCGCCATTCTTTACCGCCCACGCCAAAGCATCATCCGTTGCTGTGTCGCAGGCGTGCAACGCGATCGCCACATCTACCTCGGTCGCCTTTGTTTGGGCAATCTCTTCGGCCCGAAATTCGATGCTGTTGTTGATACCAAGTTTCTGCGCAATCGAAGTGTTGCGCTGCCTGGACTCTTCACGCACGTCAATGCCCAAGACGTGAACCGGCAGAGCTTGGCTAACTAAGTACTGATGGGCAGCGAAGGTTAAGTAGGCATGCCCACAACCCAAGTCAACGATGCGGATCGGATTTGATTCGCTGACCTTATGAATCTGACCAGCAGAAATTGCCGCCGTTAATGTGGGCGAAAGTAATCGTAAGAATTCTTCAACTTGTAAGAACTTATCTTGGCGCGAAGGTTTCACCTTGCCCTGCAAGTCTGAGATTCCAATTTCGATTAAATATGGATCGGAGGCTGGAAGCAGTCGCGACTTTACTCGGTCATGATTTAGTTCCTGTTGCTTTGTGACTCGCCCCTCGTGAATGAGCGGACGATCCTTCTTTGTGAATCGAACTGAATAAACCGAATCAACGCTCTCGACCAGAAAATTAGCGAAACCAGAATTAAGAAGTTCATTAATATTAAGTTCGGTTGGCGCATAATTCTTAGTGGTGGTTCGCACGCCATCATTGGACATCACCTGAAGCAGCACTGAATCCTTTATAAGCACTGGGCGAATTTCAATTCGCTCGACATCGAGCTGGTAATTACGCCGGCGGCCTGAAAGCACTGCACGCACCAACGAATCAGCGTTCAATATTCGGACGCCGATCTCGTTAAATGTCGCTGCCAATTCCATTTCTTAAGCCTATCTAGCCGCGCCTTTTGACCCAATTCACAGGCTATGGCCATCTCCTGAGGGGCGCTGGCGAATTGCTTCGGGTTAGAATTAAGGCTTTCCACTAATCGTTAGGGCAATCTCCCACATGAATTCCTTAGGTCGCTACGCATTTCGCAAAAAATACACCGTTATCGCCATCTGGTTAATCGCCTTCATTGCAATTACCGGCCTATCTCAGGTTATTGGCTCCAAGTTCAGCGATTCTTTCTCCCTTCCTGGGACAGATTCCTCGAAAGCTCTGGCGCTTCTTGGAAAGGCTTTTCCGAAGCAGGCTGGCGATAGCGAATCGATAGTTTTTCATGTTAAAACTGGGAGCGTTAATGACCCCGCGATTAAGAACACAATGCAACAAGTGTTCACAAAGGTTTCTGCTATTCCTTCGGTCGGCGCAGTTAAATCTCCTTACGATGCCACCGGTTTTATGCAAATTAGCCGCGATGGCAAGACGGCGTATGCCTCGGTTGTCTATTCCGTTTTCGGGCGTGCGCTAAAGGATGCCGATGTAAAAGCAATGGTTGCCGCTGGAAAAAGTGCACGAAGTGCAAATCTACAAGTTGAGTTCGGTGGTCAAGGAGTAGGGCAACTGGATAAGCCCAAGGGCAATCCCGGTGAAGTAATCGGAATCGTCGCCGCTGGAATTATTCTCTTTATCTCTTTTGGTTCTTTCCTATCAATGCTGCTTCCACTCGGTGTTGCGCTTCTTGCCTTAGGAACCGCCTCTGGCTTGGTAACACTCTTGACTCATGCAATTGGGATTGCCAGCTTTGCACCAATCCTTGGTTCTTTGATTGGCCTTGGAGTAGGAATCGACTACGCCTTATTTATTGTTAGCCGATATCGTCGCGAAATCTCTCATGGCCGAGATCCCGAAGATGCCGCCGCTACCGCAGTAAACACCTCCGGCCGAGCAGTCTTATTCGCGGGTGCAACTGTCTGCATCGCATTGCTTGGGCTATTTGTACTTCAACTTTCATTCCTAAATGGGGTTGCAATCGCGGCATCTTTAACTGTCTTGGTCACCATGATCGCATCATTGACTTTGCTCCCGGCACTCTTTGGCGTCTTGGGCCGCAAGGTTTACAACAAGCGCGGGCGGCACAGTATTGATTCCGGAACTCAAAAAGATCTCAATGCCAGCCTTTGGTCTCGCTGGGCCAGGTTTGTATCTCGTCGCCCGATTCCATTGGCGCTTATTGCAATTGCTGCCGTTGCGGCTTTATCAATTCCATTCTTCTCCCTGCATTTAGGTTCTTCAGATCAGGGTAATAATCCATCCGGATCAACGACTAGAAAAGCCTACGATCTATTAGCTACCGGATTTGGTGCAGGTACTAATGGCCCGCTACAGGTTATTGCTGAAGTTAAATCCCCCGTTGATCACGCCGCCTTTGCCCAGGTTGCCGCAGCACTTGCAACTGAACCAGGTGTCGCTCAAGTCAGTCCCGTAATCACAAGCCCGATGGGCGACATTGCCTTTGTCCAAGTGATACCAACTTCTGGCCCACAAGATATTAAGACCAGTAATTTGATTATCGATATCCGAAATAATCTAGTTCCAAAGGCGCTCGGAGCTTCGGGAACCAAGGTTTACGTTGGCGGGGCAACCGCAATCTTTGATGACTTTGCCACCGTGATCAGCGGAAAGCTGCCACTCTTCATCGGCGTAATAATTCTCCTAGGCTGCTTGCTCTTGCTTTTGGCCTTCCGCAGTTTGGTGATTCCATTGACTGCTGGTGTTATGAATTTAGTGGCCGCTGGCGCATCATTCGGAATAGTTGTCGCGATGTTCCAATGGGGCTGGGGTCAGAAATTAATAAATGTTGGTGCGGGCCCGATTGAATCCTTCTTGCCGGTCATCATGCTTGCGATCCTGTTCGGACTTTCGATGGACTACCAAGTATTCCTAGTCAGCAGAATGCATGAAGAATGGGTCCACACCCAAGACAACACCAAATCAGTAATTACTGGTCAAGCTGATACCGGACGAATTATCACCTCTGCGGCTTTGATCATGATCACCGTCTTTGGCTCTTTCGTCTTCGGTGGCGAAAAGGTAATCAAGGAGTTCGGAATCGGATTGTCCGCTGCCGTATTTATTGATGCCTTCATTCTTCGAACCATCTTGGTTCCGGCCTTGATGCACTTGATGGGCAAGGCAAACTGGTGGTTGCCAAAATCTGTCGACAAAGCGCTGCCGCAGTTATCAATCGAAGTCAGCGAATAACTACCCCGCCCAAACCCAGTAGATTTAACAGGTGCTTGGTAGCTATGTAACGATCTTTAAGACCCCGGGAGCGCTGCGCTTTTCGTTCGCGGGGTTTATTGGTCGAATGCCCATTTCGATGGAGGGGCTATCGCTAATCTTCTTCATTGTTGCAAAGACACATAAATATTCGATCGCGGGTGCGATGACGGCAATGGCTTCGATTGTTGTTGCGATTGCATCGCCGATCTGGTCTCGCTTGGCAGATCAATTTGGCCAACGAAAAATATTGCTCTTGGTTGCGCCAGTTCGAATTATCTTGGTAATAGTTCTTATTTTGGCGGTAGACCACAACGCTCCCAAATGGAGCTGGTTCCTGTTAGTAATGATCGCTGAAATACCAGCAATAAATGTTGGCGGTTTGGTTCGCCGAAGATGGATTCACGTCTTGGAACGTCGGGGCGATGATCACTCCAAAGATCCTGATGCCGCTCGAGATTTGATCAATACGGCCTATTCATATGAAGCACTAATGGATGAAATGGTCTTTATCTTTGGACCTCTGATTGCAACTGCGTGCGCCACCTTGATCTCGCCCCCGGCCGGTCTAATTGCTGCCATGATCTTCCTTGGAATTGGATTACCGATCTTCGCGCTGCAAACCAGTTCTGAACCACCTGCGGTGCCAAAAAATAAAGTTGATCCTCATCCTGCCGTAATTAGAAATCGAACTATCCAAGCGATCATTTTGCCCGCCACCTTTATTGGTGGCTTCTTCGGAGCTGTTTCACTAACTGTTGTGGGATTCGCGGAATATCACAACGCCGCTAAGCGAACCGGATTATTGCTGGCTATCTGGGCGTTAGGCAGCGCGACTTCCGCAGTAATTAATGGTGCCATCAAATGGCGAACGACTTATGCAAAGCGATTCTTAATTGCCTTGGTAGTTCTTCTTCTTTTCTCCACGCCTTTTATCTTCGCTCGCAATATTCCAATGATGGCAGCTGCGCTATTCATTAATGGACTGGCAATCTCGCCACTAATTGTCACTGCATATGGCGTGGCCGAAACCGCGGTTCCTGCGTCACAAATTACTGAAGCGTTGGCATGGGTGATCGCTGGAATGCCATTAGGCGGGGCGCTTGCTAGCGCGATAACTGGTGTCGTAATTGATCACTACGGCGCGACTACGGGTTTATTAATTCCAACTCTATTTCTTTGCGGCAGTTTGTTAACCGTATTGCCATATCGAAATTCTTGGCGCCTGCTGTTAAATAACCACTAAAAAGGAGAGCGACCAGAGATTTCGCTCTGACCGCTCTCCATTTTCTACTCGAGGTGAGTCGAATTAATTAGCCCGCTGTGGTTGGAGCAACAGGTGTGGTTAGAGTGGAAGTTCCACCCATTCCCATTCCTGGACCGCGGCCATGACCGCGACCGCCCATACCTGCTCCCATTCCCATTCCGGAACCGCCAACAGTATTAACAGCGGTGGTTACCAAAGCTGGAAGCCCGGTAATTAGAGTTTGCGCCTGTGCGGCAGTTAAACGTCCCGCAGTAACCTGAGCATTTATTTGCGTGGTTTCGTAAGCAACTATTGCACTGATGAGTGTTGCAGTCTTTGCTCCAGCTAGAGAAGCTAGTGTTTTGCCAGCTTGCTCATTGGCTTCGAGATTTGCTTGGGTAATTCCAAGAGTTGTGATGATTACATTATCAAGGCCGCTCATTTGGCCACCCATTCCACCCTTACCAGCGAAACCACCCATACCTACTGGTGGCGTTGGCCTGGCTGCATCGAAAGCAGCAATGATTGCGCTCTCTTGAGCCGCCGTGATGGTGCCTTTAGCGACTAGCGCATCTAAAACAGTTTTCTCGTTGTTAGCAGCTGGCAAGCCACGAGCTACAACTTTCGTTGCTGCTGTTGAACTCTTCGCAACCACGTGCTTACCTTGGGCCGCTTCGGCGATCTGGACCGTGCCAGCGGTGAGGGCTAAAGCTAAAACAGTTGAGCCAATTTTTGTACTTCTCTTCATAAGAATCCTTCTCTCTTTTGAATCGTCTTCTTATCTTTCGGTCCAAGTACTTTCTGTACCTGATGACAGTAGATAACTCCCGGAGTCTGAGAGATGAGACGATTCCCACTGGAAATGGTGACCTAATTGGCTGAGAAGTTGCCTAGTTCTGAACATTTCCGTTCATCTACGGGCGCTAACATCCCCTAATTATCTAACTTGAGTGAAATGTGAGTTGCGCGTGAAAACCAAGATCTTTTTGCTGGGAATTGATGGCTTAGTCCTAAGTACTGCCCTCTCCTCTGGCCGCGCTCCTGCGCTTGCACACTTAAAGTCCAGCGCTTTGTTTCGAGAATTCAAGATGGCAGCGCCCACATGGTCCGGTCCAGGTTGGTCCACGATTTTGACTGGCTCATCCCATGCTCAACACGGCGTCACGGATAATCGATTTATGGGGCATCAACTTCTGCATCGCCCTGATCTTCTCAGCCGTGCTTACTACCAGGATCAAAGCACCACAACTTTTGCCGCCGCCGGCTGGCCCCCGCTGGTAGATCCATCTGGTTTGGCGCCCGTTATTCATGAACGCCGAGAACAACAACTGGCATATCGACATCGAGTAATTGTTCGCGATGGTGAAACCCACGGATATAAGACAGTTGATGCTGAAATTGCCGACGCCGCAAATTACGCATTGGCGATGGCTGGTCCGGATGTCAGTTTCGTCTACTTTTGTGGCGCCGATGAAGCTGGACACGTGTATGGAATTTTAGGCGAGCAATACTTAGCCGCGATCGAACGTATTGATGGCTACGTAAACCAAATCACCACGGCGATTGAAAAGCGGGCAGCCGAAAATAATGAATCTTGGTTGCTAGTCATCACAACTGATCATGGCCATCGAGATGAAGGTGGACACGGTGGTGACAGCGAACAAGAGCGCGCCTCCTTTGTGATTGCCAAAGGAATTGGCAGAGTCAATCCGGCTTGGCCCACGGAGATTCAACCTGAAGATTTAGTCGAATTACTTTTGAAAGAGCGCGCTTAACGAGCTAGCGATTACTTAGTTACTGTTACCTCAACAGTCGCAACTTCTTTTCCAGATTGACTTAGAACTACTGTCGATCTTCCGACTGTCAAAGGTTGCAAACCAGGATTCGCTACCCATGTTCCTTTGTTGCCGCCTGGAGTAAACGTGGCGACGGTTGGATCTGCAACAACTGCGCTCCAGTTAGCTGGATCTGGAACTAGAAATACAACGACATTGCTCAGACGCACGCTAACGGAAGCAGTGGTAAGTGGGTTGATCATGATCGGCGGAAGAACCAAGGTTCCGCCAGTACCTTGCGTTACGGAATTTCGATCAGCCGGTAAATAGCCGGTTGCAAACTTTTTCAGCGAAGCGGCGGTAATTCCACCACTTCCCCACAGCTGGATTACCGTAGCTTTGAAAATCTTTAGTGGAACCAATTTGCTGGTGAACACGACCGTCTTCTTAGACGCGATTAGCGCCTTATTAGTGCACTTTGCGGCGGCCGCTCTTTCAATTAGAACAACCTTCATTGCACCTTTTGTATAAGTGGCAAAAATTGCCGCATCGGTACCAGTCGAGCAGGGCAGAAGCGAAATTTTGGCGAACGCTAGTCCCAAAGTATTAGTTGGCTCATAGACGCCGTAAGTTAAACCAGTTTGCGCATCAACGAATGGATTGCCAGAACCCATCGCGAGCGCAGGCGCTGAAATGGCAATAGTCGAAGTTGCCACCACTGCGACCAGCGCCATATTTTTGAGACAAAATTTCATAATTCGATGGTACTTAACAAATCTTAAATTACGCGGTGGACTTTGTGGTTAGCCGCTTGTGCAACCGGGCGAATAACTAACGAATCTATATTTACATGAGCCGGCAGTGTGACCGACCAGCGAATCGCCTCGGCAATATCTTCCGCAACCAAAGGTTCTGCAACACCTTCATATACCTTGGCCGCGCGCTCTTTGTCGCCGCCGACTCGGACCATGGCAAATTCATCAGTCTTAACCATTCCCGGTGCAATCTCCGTGATGCGAATCGGCTGACCATTTAGTTCTAATCTAAGCGTTCTTGCAAGCGAAGTTTCCGCGAATTTGCTGGCTACGTAAGAGCCACCATTTTCGTAGGCCACATGCCCGGCAGTTGAAGACATGATGACGATATGACCCCGGCCTAATTTCTGCATTATCGGAGTAATGGCTTTAACCATTCGAACTGAGCCAACGACATTTACATCGAAAGATTTCTTCCAGATCTCTGGGTCCGAACTTTGAACCGTTGCGGCATCAAAAGCGCCGCCGGCATTATTTATCAAAATGGCGATTGGCAGATCAGCGATTTGTTCCGTGAACCGATCGATGCTCGTTTGATCGGTGACATCTAATTCGAAGGCGTGGATATTCGGATTCTCGGCCGCGAGCTCTTTTAAACGATCAATACGCCGAGCTGCTGCAATTACATGGAAACCAGTTGCAGCCAAAGCCCTCGCTGTGGCAGCGCCAATTCCGCTGCTGGCCCCGGTAACTATTGCGTAATCTGCTGGAGTGTCACTCATGCGCTGATTCTAGGCATTAGAGCGGGCATCGTTAGACTGGCGCAATGCTAGAACGGTGGACGCGCCTGGTTCTTCGTCACCGAACTGTCGTAATAGGCCTCTGGTTGATTCTTGCCTTGCTTGGCGCCTTTGCTGGCACCCGTTTAAATGGCCATCTGACTACCTCGTTAGCAGTCCCTGGCAGTGACTCGGCTAAGGCTGATGAGATCCTCACCAACCATTTCAAAGACAATATCGAAGGTAGTTTTACCGTTCTATATAAATTCAAGAACGCTACCAAAGCTGAAATTGCGGTTATGAAGGGCCAGGTGGCTTCCGCTGCCAAGGTAATTCCCGGAGCCAGAATCACCCAAGAGAAAGCCTTAGGCGGCGTGCTTTTCGCCAGTGTCGGAACGACCTTTAAGTTGACCGATGCCGCCGCTTACACCGTTCGACTGCGTGAATCCTTACTTGCGGTGGGTCTTACCCAAGCTTTGGTAACCGGACCGCCGGCGATCAATCATGACGTTACGCCGGTACTTGCACTTGATCTCCAATTAGGACAGATCGTCGCCTTGGGCTTAGCGCTGCTTCTTCTTTTGCTCATGCTCGGCACTTCGTTGGTGGTCTTTGTGCCGCTGATCTTCGCCGGCGCCTCGATCTCGCTCGCACTTGGAGTTGTCTACTTACTGGCACAAAAGTTCTTGATGGTCCTCTATATCCCCAACATCATCGAGCTCATAGGTCTTGGGCTATCAATCGACTATGCCTTGCTGATAGTTCATCGCTTTCGCCGCGAACTTATAGATCAACCCGAAATCGAAATCGAAGCGGCAATCGTTAAAACGATGAAGACTGCGGGTCGTACCGTAATCCTCTCGGGGTTTAGCGTTTCAGTAGGGCTGGCAACGCTGCTACTCGTACCCATTCCCTTCGTTCGCTCGCTCGGCGCGGCTGGGCTGGTGGTTCCAATCGTCGCGATGGCCACCGCCATCTGCCTGCTTCCGGCGATCTTGTCGGTTCTGGGACATAAGGGCGTTACCCCTAAAGGATTCCAAGGTCTAATGGGACGCAAAGACCTGATGACCGGTATTTTTGCGCGCGTATCCCGAGTAGTAATTAAACGCCCGATTTCAATCTTCCTCTTTTCACTTACCGCGCTAGCGATTGCCGCCGCCTCAGTTTTGTGGCTACAGGTCACTCCCAGCTCGTTAACTGCGATCCCAGCCAATTTGGAATCATCTCGTGCGCTCGCAATGATCACCGACCAAGCCGGGTTGGGCATTATCACCCCCAATCAAATTGTGATTGATTTAGGCGCTCCAGGAATGGCCAGTGACCCTGCCGTTGTTGCCGCCCGCACCCAACTGACATCAGCCATCTCTAAAAATCCCGAAGCCTTTGTTGTGGCCGCTGGTGCGAAGGCGCCATATGTTGATGCAACCGGGCGTTACCTTCGGATGTTCGTGATCGGGCATCATGATTTCGGTTCGAAGATCGAGCAGCGGTTTGTGAAGGAATTGCGCAATACCTATATTCCTAAATCTACTTTCCCCAGCGGCACCAAAATATATTTGGGTGGCGCGCCAGCGCAAGGCGTTGACTTGCTGGATCGAATCCTGCACTCGTTCCCTAAAACTGTTGCGCTAGTTCTATTTATTGCTTACCTGGTTTTACTCCGGGCCTTTAGATCATTGATCTTGCCGCTAAAAGCAATTCTCATGGACTTAATTTCAATCGCAGTGGCCTACGCCTCGCTAGTAGTTGTATTCAGATTTGGTGCCGGTACCAAAATTCTCGGTACCTACCACTTGCCTCAAATCGAAGCTTGGATAATTCTCTTCCTATTTGCAGTGCTATTTGGCATGTCCATGGATTATGAAGTATTTATCGTCTCGAGAATGCGCGAGGCTTGGGATCGCGGTGAATCTAATGAAGACTCAATTGTTGAAGGACTAGCCCATACCGGCGGCGTTGTAACAGCCGCAGCAATCATCCTGGTTGGCGCCCTGAGCGGTCTGGTTTATGGCCACTTTGCTGGTCTGCAACAACTTGGCGTCGGTTTAGCTTTCGGAGTTCTAGTTGATGCCACATTGATTCGCGGACTACTGCTGCCAAGCGCAATGGTGTTATTAGGCAGATGGAACTGGTGGTTGCCCGCTCCGATCGCAACTTTGCTCAAAACTAAAGCCTCGCCCCTCCGGGAAAGGGAGGCGAGGCTCTAGTGAACCAGTTATTTATTACTTAACGATTGTGATCGCAAAGTGAATAGATGGAATCTGATATCCAAGTGCTAACCCTGGGAAGTCACGGTCTGATGAAAGAACCGGAACCATTCCATATGGTGTGTTAGCAAATGATGGTTGCTGGGTATAGAGCAATGGGTGCAGGTCGATGATGTGAGTTCCTGGCGCACCAGTTGCTCGGATATGTACGACCATATAGCCATTTGAGTTGAAGCCGCAGCCATAACCAACATAGCTGTTGTCATAGGTGAAGGCGAGCGTGTTATCTAACTGAGTCCAACCAACGCCCTTGATGCTGACGGTAATTTCTTCGCCAGCCTTGAACTTGTTAGTTGGGGTGCCAGCGCCACCGGTTGCAATTGCCTGCAAGGAGCCAGAATTATCAGCCTTTGCAAGACCCAAACCGATTACTTTTCCAGCTTTGTCATAGAAAGGCATGATGCTTTCTTTTACATAGAATGGAATCTGAGCTTCGATAGCATCGCCTTGCTTAACCTGAATTACATGCCAGCCACCTAAATTGTCAGGGATCGTCACCTCTTTGGTAATCGAACCATTAACAACATCCGCGGTTCCTAGCGGAATCGACGAATAGGCCCAGCAAGTTCCGGTGCAGTTAACTCGGTTACCGACAACCGATGCCCAAACTAATTGATGGGTTCCGGTAGTAGTCAAGCCAGTTACATTAACTGTCGTCTTTGTAAGGATCGGTCCACTTGTTTTAGATAAAGTTGCAACCGCCTTGGTGTTTGGATCTAAACCGGCAGTAGCGATGGTCGTGCGCTGCGTAACAGTTGGCTCGACCTGAGCTGGATAAGTTATATAAGGTGCCGTTGGTCCATTATCTTTTGTGACCTTAAATGGCAAGATGCCACCGTTTGCGTAAGGCACTGGTGACTGCAATATATTTAAATAAGCAAAGGTAAGTGCGTCCTTAACTTCGACGTAGTGGATTCCAACTGGTCCTGCTGCACGAATGACAACCTGTCCAGTTCCACGGGTCCAAAGGGCATGCATTTCACCGGCATAACTACTGTCCCAGTGAACCGCGCCGCCACCCGTATACAGGCTGGCACCAAGACCGGTGTAGGTAACAGTGATTGGCGTACCTATTGGTCCGCTCTTTGGGGAAATGGTTACAGTGCGAAGGATCTGATAGCCAGCGTGTGCAATGGCAACGCCATTTGAAACGGCGTAAATATCGTGAACGCCGCCGAAGTCATGTGGCACTTTTGCCTTAAAGGAGAAGGCTCCCGTTGCATCAGTGGTGACAGTCGCAATATCTACGTTGTACTTGGTGTATTTGATGCCCAAATAATTGACGCTGTTTGGTTGAATATCAGTAACCCAAGTTCCATCTGAAGTCGACCAGGTCAAAGTCAGAGGGGTACTGGCAGCTAATCCCTTGCCACTTACAGTGAAGGAATCATCGTAATAACCCTGAACTGAACTCATATCTAGATTGAGCATAGTTTCAGGCGTTGTGAAATTTGCCGACTTATTGGCCGTGAAGGGCAACGGCGAAACATCTGGGATGCCAGCTGGCTGTACTAAGTTGATTGGAACTACTGGGTTGGTATCTGCGGCACGTGCTGGCGCTAGAAGTGCGACCGGCATGATTGATACAACTGCAATTCGTAGGAGCAGGCTTGCCCCCTTGTTAGACATAATTCGTTTCATTTCAATTCCTATTCTCTCCGAGGTAAAACTTCTAAATCTGTTTATTTCCTTCTAATCTGAGCTGAATTTGCTTTCGCAGATTCAGCTCAGATGCCTAGAAGGAGAGCTCTAATTACTTAGCTACTGGTACTGCGTATACCGTTACTTGAGATGCCGCCATGAAGTTAGAGGCCCAAGTTCCCGTCGCACCCTTAAGCGCTGGACTGACTGGAACGCTCTTGAAGTAAGCAACGCGGTTATAGATCTGAACTCCATTTGCATCGCGAACTCGAGCGCCAGCTGCGTCGCGCTGTGCGACTAACTTAGTTGCTGGGACCATCATGGTTGATACATCTTTGGCAATCAGGGTGACCTTGAAACTAACTAATCCAAGGGTGTTGTAAAGCGGTGCAGCTCCAGTCTTGAGAACTCCAGTCCAGAATGCAACGCCACTGTGGTTTCCGTATGTCATAGGAATTGGATCCTTGATTCCGGCAACTTCGATGTAAGCCTTGGCAGTGTTTGATGAGTCCATAACGGCGCCACCAAGTTGCTCATTATTGGCATATACCCGCCACACGATGGTTTGACCCAAGATGAATTCGCTGGTTACTGCGCAGCTGACACCAAAACGTGGTGCAAGTGCACCCGTGGTTCCGCTGGCCAAAACCTGGTCAACGAAGATATGAATTGGTGATACGACACCTTGTACTGGTACGCCAACCTTTGCGGTGAAAGGAGCAGCATCAACAGGTGTAAATGCGACTGCGTCAGTTGGGGTGAAACTTCCTGTTAGGGC
>CAIQNN010000028.1 GCA_903873185.1 uncultured Actinomycetes bacterium | reverse complement strand
TAATGTGATTGGTAAGCAAATTTCGGATGTCATTCCCGAAGGTAGATTGCGCGCACTTCTGGAGGGCAAGATTGCCGACGATGATGACCTGCGAGTCCTAACCGATAAATTTTCGATCCTGATAAATCGCCGCGTTGTAATTGATCACGGCCTCACCCTGGGCTCGGTCGTTACCCTGCGCGATCGCACTGAACATATCGGCCTGCTACGTGAACTAGAAAGCGTTCAAAACTTCACCGAAGCCCTTCGCTCTCAGCAACATGAGTTTGCCAATCGCCTCCACACCATCAACGGACTCTTGGAGCTGAAGAAATACGACGAGGCTTCGCAATTCTTAGGTGAGATCGCCCTGGTCCAAACCAGTTTGGCTGAAGACCTGGGGATCAAACTTGGCAACTCCTTGATCACCGCACTTCTCATTGCAAAAGTCGCTATCGCCCGTGAACGTGGCGTTTCGCTCGTTGTTGAAGTCATGGCCCCCATCGATGACCTCACCATTGACCAAAATGCTCTAGTCACCATCGTCGGCAACCTCATCGATAATGCCGTTGATGCCGCGGCTGGTTCACCCAGGCCCGAAGTCTCAGTTATTTTCTCAAACACTGGTGATGGCGGAAAGTTCATCAAGGTCCACGACAGTGGCCCCGGGCTACCCGAAGAAGACCCAACCGTCGTCTTTGAAGATGGTTACTCCACCAAATCCACCAGAGGCGCTGGCCACCGTGGCCTTGGGCTAGCCATCGTGCAACGCCTGGTGAATCAAGCTTCGGGCTCCATCATCGCCATGAACGAAAATGGCGCCACCTTCATTGTTGAACTTCCAACGGTCGCTGTCGAAGTTATGGGTGGGCGCAACTCTTGATCAACACCCTCATCGTCGAAGACGACTTTCGCGTCGCCGAAATTCACACTGCCTATGTCTCTAACATTCCCGGCTTCAAAGTGGTTGGCACCGCTCACACTGGCGCACAGGCCTATGACTTAGTCCTCGAAAAGAAGCCCGACCTGGTTCTACTTGATCTCTACCTTCCGGATGAGCACGGCCTCACTCTCTTTGGTCGGCTCCAACAACTCCCCCGCGGTTCCAAGACCGATGTCTTCATCATCTCCGCCGCACGCGACGTTGCAAGCATTCGTGAAGCACTTCAATTGGGCGCTACTCAATACATCATGAAGCCTTTCAATCAGCGGCAATTGGCTGAACGGCTCATGGCATACAAGGCGGCTCGCGAGCGATTAGATACCGGTTCGGAAATCTCGCAGGACGAAGTCGATCGCTTATCAGCCCTTATGCGTGGGCCACGACTACAAAGTAAAACGGCAGAAGTCGAACGCAATCCAACCACCGCCACAATTTTGAAGTACATCGGCAATTTAAAAGAAGCAGTTTCAGCTAACCAAGTATCCGATGAACTCGGTTTAAGCCGAGCGACCGCGCAACGTTATCTTTCACAAATGGTTGAGAACGGCCAATTAGAGCTGACCCTGCAATATGGTGCGACCGGTCGACCCATCCACCTCTTTCGCTTAACTAAAGTATGACCATGGGAAAGACTTCAGTTAACGCCATCTTCATCGCTGCCATGGTGATTACGATCGTTGGCGCAGACGTACTCTTCTTCAGACACCACACCGGCCCACGATTAGCCGCCAATATCGGCATCGCGCTTCGCTACTTAGCCTTCTACTGGCGCTTTATAAAGAACTCATAAGCGATCCTTAACTGGTCGCGTTCTTCTTCAGCAAGTCACGAATCTCTGTCAACAACTGAATGTCTTCCGGCGTTGCGGCAGGAGCAACCGCCTTCTCTTCCGTCTTCAATCGAGATGCGATTCGATTCATAGGCGTCACGATAAAGAAGTAAAGAACTGCCCCAACAATCAAGAAGTTAAGGATTGAGTTGATAAAGGCGCTCCAGTCGAAAGAGACGCCATTTACGATGAAGGCGCCACCATGGACTCCCCCGCCACCCACCAATTTGATTAGCGGTTCGATGAAGGACTTTGTTAGCTGCGTGACTATCCCGCTAAAAGCAGCGCCGATTACAACTGCAATAGCCAGGTCAACAACATTGCCTCGCATGATGAAATCTCGAAATCCCTTAATCATCTTCTTCTCCCCTGGTAGCTCGATATTTGGCTAATTTACAGGCACTTCCTCGAAAAGCGAGTTGATCGGGTGGACTCGGGAACGGTGAGGTCACGCGGTAGAGTTCCATTTCACGAACTAGGGATAAATATGGATGAACTCCGCGCCGCTGATCCGACAGCACCGTTAGCTGTCCGACTGCGCCCTGCCACCATCCAAGAACTTCTTGGACAACCGCATCTGCTCCAACCCGGTTCGCCTCTCATTCGATTAATCCAAGGCGACGAAAAGCACATCACCAGCGTCCTCCTTTATGGCCCGCCCGGAAGCGGCAAGACCACGTTGGCCAAAATGATTGCTCATTCGGGTTCGCGAGCATTCGTTGAACTCTCGGCTGTAAGTTCCGGCGTCGCTCAAGTTCGCGAAGTCCTGACCCAAGCCCAAGAACGATTGCAACTGGAAAATCGAGAGACCGTTCTTTTCATCGATGAAGTACACCGCTTCTCGAAAGCCCAACAAGATGCCTTGCTCCCAGGAGTTGAAAATCGGTGGGTGACCCTGGTCGCCGCCACCACCGAAAATCCATCCTTCTCGATCATCTCGCCATTGTTATCGCGCTCCATCGTTCTGACTCTTCGCGCCATTCCCGATACCGATATCCAAGCGCTGATTAATCGAGCGATTACAGATCCCCGCGGGTTAAATAGCGAAGTCACCATTGCACCTCAAGCGCTGGATTCGCTGGTTCGTCTGGCCGCTGGCGATGCCCGCCGAGCACTCACCTATCTTGAAGCTGCGGCCGGTGCTGCCAGCGGTGAAATCACTACTGAAGTTTTGAGCCGGGCAGTGGATCGAGTAATTGAAAACTACGATCGCGGCGGCGACAATCATTATGACGTTGCCAGTGCTTTGATCAAGAGCATCCGAGGCTCTGATGTTGATGCTGCACTGCACTATTTGGCTCGAATGTTGGAATCAGGCGAGGACCCTCGTTTTATCGCCAGGCGCGTCATGATCAGCGCCAGCGAAGATATTGGTCTTGCCGACCCTGGCGCATTAGGACTAACAGTCGCTGCGGCTCAAGCAGTTGCAATGATCGGAATGCCCGAAGCTCGAATCATTTTGGCCGAAGCTGTTACTTATCTGGCTTGTGCTCCGAAATCCAACGCCGCGTATCTTGCAATTGATGCAGCCATTGCCGATATTCGCGCTTCCAAATCCGGACCCGTTCCGCCGCATTTACGTGACGCCAATTCCGGTGCACTGCGCGATAGCAAGGTCGCCGCTGCCAGAGAATCTGATTCGTACATCTACCCACATGACCTACCAAACGCCGTTGCTCAACAGCAGTACTTGCCTGATGCCCTCGTTGGAACCGAGTATTACCACCCAACAACTCACGGGTATGAAGCGCGGATAAAAACCGCATTAGAACAAATCCGCAAAATGCTCCGGAGAACGTAATCACTTTCTACCTTGGCCTGGTGCCTCTATGGCTCAGCGGATAGAGCACTTGCCTACCAAGTAGAAATATATATGAAAAATCGTACCGTTCAACACATTTGTGGAAACTACTTTCCGTAACAATCCTTATCCAACAATCGAATGAACAAAAAGAAAGACCCCCCATCGAAACCGATGAGAGGCCCTTCTGATATTAGTTTTTAGCGACGGATCATGAACATCCGGAAGTTGAACCGCAGCCTTCGCAGACAAAGCACGAACCGGCCATACGCATCTTCACACCGCAAGACATGCAAAGCGGCGCATCGGACTTGATACCAGTCATCGCTTCGAAGAGTTCAGTTGAAGAACCAACACCAGCAGGTGCGGTCTCGATCTTGACCTCAACAGCTCGAGCAACAGGCGCCGCCGGTGCAGCAACTGGAGTCTGAACAACAACTGGCGCACTCTGTGCCGCAGAAGTTAGCAACGCATCAACATCTGGGGTGTATTCACCGGTATCCAAGGCGCGAGCGCGCTCGGTTGCGGTGTGGATTCCCATTGCCGAACGGGTTTCGAAGGGCAAGTAATCCAGTGCCAAGCGACGGAAGATGTAATCCATCATCGATTGCGCGATGCGAACATCTGCATCATCGGTCATACCTGATGGTTCGAAGCGAAGGTTGGTGAACTTCTCGACGAAGGTCTCTAGTGGAACTCCGTATTGCAGACCAATCGACACGGCGATCGAGAAGGCATCCATAACACCGGCAAGAGTTGAACCCTGCTTGCCCAGCTTCAGGAAGACCTCGCCCAGTGCGCCATCGGCATATGCACCGGCGGTCATGTAACCCTCGGCACCGCCAACGCTAAATGATGTGGTGCGTGATGGCCGGGCCTTTGGAAGACGCTTGCGAACTGCGGTAGCAACTGGAGCCAAAGCCTCAGCAGCGGAATCGCTCTTGCCTTCGTTAGCGCCCTTGCCAGCAGACAATGGTTGTCCGACCTTGCAGTTATCGCGGTAGACAGCCAGAGCCTTGAGGCCCAACTTCCAACCTTGGTAGTAAACCTCTTCGATATCAGCAACGGTGGCATCTTCAGGCAAGTTAACGGTCTTAGAAATTGCGCCAGACAAGAATGGTTGGCAAGCAGCCATCATCTTGACGTGGCCCATAGCGGCAATGGTGCGAACACCCATTGCGCAGTCGAAGACGTCGTAGTGCTCGGTCTTGAGTCCTGGAGCATCGATGACGTTTCCGTTAGCAGCAATGTGCTCGACGATGGCCTCGATGGTCTCTTCGGTGTAACCGAGCTTGCGCAAAGCTTGTGAGACGGTCTGGTTAACGATCTGCATAGAACCGCCGCCGACGAGCTTCTTGAACTTGACCAAAGCCAAGTCCGGCTCGATACCGGTGGTATCGCAATCCATCATCAAACCAATGGTGCCGGTAGGTGCCAAGACCGAAGCCTGGGCGTTACGCCAGCCGTTCTTCTCTCCGATGGCCAGGCCCTTTTCCCATTCCTGGTTGGCAACGGCCCAGACATCGCGGTCCAAGGTAGATACCGAACGCGCTGCGGTTGAAGCATTTGCATGCTTGCGCATGACGCGAGTGTGGCCATCCTTGTTGCGAGCAAATCCTTCGTAAGGTCCAACGATGCCAGCGAGTTCTGCGCTGCGACGGTAGGAAGTACCAGTCATCAGCGAAGTAATAGCGCCAGCCAATTGACGTCCGCCGTCGGAATCGTAAGCAAGACCTGATGCCATAAGAAGCGCACCGAGGTTTGCGTAACCGATACCCAATTGACGGTAGTTGCGGGTGGTCTCACCGATTGGATCGGTGGGGAAATCTGCGAAGCAGATCGAGATGTCCATCGCTGTGATGATCATTTCGGTGGCCTTCACAAAGTTCT
>CAIQNN010000027.1 GCA_903873185.1 uncultured Actinomycetes bacterium | reverse complement strand
GTCGGGTGAAATGCGGAGAGCATTTTTAAGGCTTAACTAAGGCCATCAAAGAGACTGGTGACGGAACCATCCTCAAATACTTCACGGATCGCGCGCGCCAGGAGCGGCGCAATCGAAAGTACAGTCAGGTTCTCGAAGCGATTCTCTTCGGGGATTGGAAGAGTGTTGGTGACGACTACTTCTGTGACTCGTGAACTCTTTAAGCGTTCAACTGCTGGTCCAGAGAGCACGGCATGGGTGGCGGCCACAATTACATCTTTGGCGCCGGCATCAAATAGCGCATCGACCGCCTTGGTGATCGTTCCCGCAGTATCGATCATGTCATCGATGACCACGCAAGTTTGACCCTGGACATCTCCGACGACCCGACCGGTGATCGATTCATTTGGAATTCGGGGATCGCGAGTTTTGTGAATAAATGCAATTGGGCAACCGCCAAGTAAATCCGACCAGCGTTCGGCAACTCGGACTCGACCAGAGTCTGGCGAGACAATGGTTAAGCGACTGCGATCAACTTTGCTGCCGACGTAATTGGCAAGCAACGGCAACGCGAAGAGGTGATCCACTGGACCATCAAAGAAGCCTTGAATTTGTGAGGTGTGAAGATCTACGACCATAAGTCGATCGGCGCCAGCAGTTTTAAAAAGATCGGCCATTAATCGAGCAGAGATCGGCTCGCGACCACGGTGTTTCTTATCTTGACGGGCATAGCCATAAAACGGAGCCACAACGGTGATGCGCTTTGCCGATGCCCGCTTCAAAGCATCAACCATGATTAGTTGTTCCATGATCTGCTTATTTACTGGGGTGGCGTGACTTTGGAGAACGAAGGCATCGCTACCCCGAACGCTCTCTTCAAAACGAACAAAGATCTCACCGTTGGCGAAGTCGTAAGCAGAAGTTGGCGTAATGGGGATGCCAAGTTCTGAAGCCACATCGTCAGCAAGCTCTGGGTAACCGCGTCCAGTAAAGAGACGAAGTCGCTTCTCGGAAGTAAGTCTTAGCTCGCTCATATCTCTGCCCCATTCGATGATGATGAGCCCGAATCAACGGCGCCAGCTTTTTCGGCCGACTTCGCAGAGTTCGTTCCCGATCGCTTCCTAAGTACCCATCCTAAAATATTTCGTTGCCGCGCCCGACCAACGCCCATGGCTCCAGCTGGGACATCTTCAGTAATTACCGAACCAGCGGCCGTATAAGCCCCATCTCCCACCGAAAGTGGTGCCACCAGCATGGTATCGCTACCGATCCGAACATCATCACCAATGATGATCTGATGCTTGACGACCCCATCGTAATTTACAAAGACCGCTGCGGCGCCAATATTGGTTCCCGAGCCAATCGTGGCATCGCCTACATAAGAAAGGTGCGGCACCTTCGAGCGTTCACCGACCGTGGAATTCTTGATTTCAACATAGGCACCTGCTTTGGCATCGGAGCCAATTTTCGAGCCGGCTCGAAGGAAAGTGTAGGGACCAACTGTTGCTCGATCGCCAATCTCCGAGTGAGAGCAATTGGATTCAACTACCGAGGCATCGACACCTACAAAAACATTATTTAAAGTGGTGCGCGGACCAATGATCGCTCCGGAAGAGATATAACTTTCGCCGGTCAAAGTAGAGCCGGGATGAATTACAACATCGGCTTCGATCGTGACATCAACATCAATCCAAGTTGTTGTTGGATCAATCAGCGTCACGCCAGCTTTCATGTGATGATCGTTAATTCGTTCGCGCATCAAGGCAGCACATTCGGCCAATTGTGCGCGGTCATTGATTCCCAAAGTTTCAGCGTAATCATTTGAAAGAATGGCGCTTGCGGTTCCGCCAGTGGCATTAATTACGGAAATAACATCAGTTAAATAAAGTTCGCCTTGCGAATTTGCTGTTGTCAGTTGCGTGATCGCCGCCCGAAGCGCCGCAAGTTCGAAAAGATAGACCCCAGTATTAACTTCTTCGACTAATTTTATTTCATCATCGGCATCGCGCTCTTCCACGATCCGCGCCAAGGCGCCAGTTTCATCGCGAAGAATTCGACCATAACCAAATGGATCAGGCAGCAGCGCAGATAAAACGGAAACTGAATCGCTCGAGGCTTTATGGGCGATCAAAAATTCACTCAGGGTCGCCGAAGTCAGCAACGGGGTATCCCCAGCCAAAATTAAAACTACGCCATCACCCGTGATCTCAGTGAGCGCAATTTGAACGGCATGACCGGTCCCATTTCGCTCCGCCTGAAAGATGGCAAGCGCAGTTGGGGCAATGTGCGCCAGGTGCTCTTCAACCGCCTGACGATGTGCGCCAACGACTACTCGAAGTTGGGCAGGATGTAGTGGAGTTACAGCGGCGATCACATGTTCAATAATTGATTTTCCAGCAATTTCGAAGAGGACTTTTGAGCGGTGAGACTTCATGCGGGTGCCTTCACCTGCGGCGAGCACTATCGCTACTTCGAGGCTCAAAACTGCTCCTACCCTCTATCTGGCTGGTCGGAAACGGGTCTACTTCTGAAGTCTATCTTCGCACTTTGCTCCGCCACCATATCCTCAGGTGGCTTCGCACTTTGCTCCGCCACCAGATCTTCAGGTGGCTTCGCACTTTGCTCCGCCACCAGGTATCGATCCTGGACCCTGGGCTTCAAAGGCCCATGTGCTAGCCACTACACAATGGCGGAACCTGAATTATCCCTTTAATCACCCAATTCAACAAAATGGGGAGGAGCACCTACAAGGTTTCAATAACCCTGGCCCCATGTGTTGGACCAGTGGCCCGAATTACCCCAGCCACGACGCCGCTGGCGCTCAAGGCAACCGTTAAATCCAAGGCCTTCTCTTCATCTTCCACCAAGAATGCAACCGTGGGCCCGGAGCCAGAGACGATCCCACCCAAGGCGCCATATTCCAAGCCAACATCGAGAACCAATCGAAGAGCTGGGCGGAGCGAGCACGCTGCGGGTTGAAGATCATTTGATAACGATTTTCCAACTGCCTTTGAATCCCCCGCTCGAAGAGATTGCATCATTAAATCGCTGATCTGCGGGCGAGAAATCGATAGCCCTTCGCGCAGTCGATCACATTCGTTGTAGACGGCGGGCGTTGAAAGGCCGTGGCCCGAAAGTGCCAAAACCCAGTGATAGCTGCCTCTGCTCAATACCGGGGTGATCTGATCGCCGCGTCCGCGACCAATGGCAATCCCACCTGAGATTGAAAACGGCACATCGCTGCCAAGTTCGGCGGCGATCCGCTCCATAACATCTCGAGAGAGACCCAAATCAAAGAGCGCATCGATCCCAACTAAAACCCCGGCCGCATCTGCGCTACCGCCGGCCATGCCGCCGGCAACTGGGATCTCTTTCTTTAAATGAATTTCAATATCGGAACCAATGTCATAACGCTCAATCATGATTTGAGCGGCTCGATGTGCCAAGTTCGAGTCATCGACTGGAACGCCCGGAGCTGTTGAACCGGAGAGCGTGATAGCAATGCCGCTTCCGGCTTCGCCAACTTTTACCTTGACATCATCGAAGAGCGAAATTGCTTGGAAGACCGTTGTGACTTCGTGGTAGCCATTAGGATCCAATGGACCAACGCCTAGTTGAAGATTGATCTTGCCAGGAACCCTGACAACCACGCCATTAATCTTCATCCCAAAATCCTAACGGGTTAGGCAGATTGTGCTGCGTTGGCAATTGCGATGAACTGCGCCAGTTCGAGCGCTTCACCGCGAAGCGTGGGATCGATACCGGCGCGCACCATGATTTCTGAAGCTGCTGCAGATGACCCAAAGAGCTCAGAGAGAGCGCCACGCAACATCTTGCGACGTTGGGCAAAGGCGGCCTCAATAATGGCGAAGGTGGCTTTACGAAGCGCTTCATCGCCTGGGGTTGGATGTCGAACAAATTTCACAAGTGCCGAATCCACATTTGGAATCGGCCAAAAAATCGTTCGCCCGACCGTACCCGCCAATGACATATCGGCCCACCAGTTGGCTTTCACCGAAGGGCTGCCATAACTCTTGGTATTTGGTTTTGCCGCCAGACGATCGGCAACTTCGCTCTGGACCATGACTACGCCCGCCCGAAGTGTTGGAAATTTTGCCAAGAAATTTAGTAAGACTGGAACTGAAATGTTGTACGGCAAATTTGCCACCAAAACTGTTGGGCTCATTGGAAGCTCATTTACAGTCAACGCATCCTGAGTAATTACAGTCAACAGCTCCGGATTAAAACCATGGCGCTCAGCCGTTAATGGAAGTTCTGTAGCTAAGCGAGCATCAATCTCAATCACAACAACGCTGGCTGCGGTTTCAAGAAGTGCCAAAGTTAGCGAGCCCAAGCCCGGCCCAATTTCAAGGGCAATATCAGTGTCGGTTACATCAGCACTCTTAACAATTCGACGACAAGTATTGGCATCAACGACAAAGTTTTGCCCTAATTTTTTAGTTGGGACTACGCCTAATCGACCCGCGATCTCTCTGATCTCACTTGCACCAAGTAACCCAGTCATTATTCGAACGACCCAAAAATTCGTAAACAATTTGCCGTGATCGCATTGGCAAGTTCGGAAAGATCCTCACCGCGCTCGTTGGCGATCGCGCGCAAAATTGTTGGAATTTGCGCTGGAGTATTTAACGCACCGCGATGGGGCATAGGAGACAGAAAGGGAGAATCGGTTTCAACTAAGAGTTGGTCGATGGGTACTAACTTCACTGCTTCGCGTAGCGCCGGCGCATTTTTGAAGGTGACCGTGCCAGCAAAAGAAAGTATGTAGCCCTTACTTACGCACTCCAAAGCCATCTCTTCATCGCCGGAAAAGCAATGAAAGATAGTGAGATCGGGTGCCCCAACTTCATCCAAGGTATCTAGAACCGCTCGATGGGCATCCCGGTCATGAATAACCAACGCCTTATTTACCGATTTGGCCAGTTCAATATGACGTTTAAAGGAGTCGCGCTGCCGATCCTGTAGTTCTGGGGGCGTTCGAAAGAAATCTAATCCGGTCTCGCCGATTGCTCGAACGCGAGGGTGGCGTGCAAGTTCGGCGATGATGGCGAAGTCCCGTTCAAAATCATCAACAACTGGCGCCTCGTTTGGATGCAGCGCAACCGCTGCCAGAACTTGGCCCGGCCAACTTTCCGCGCACTTAACCGACCACTGCGATTGTTCAGCCGAATAGCCAACCTGAACAACTCGATCAATCCCAACGCTCTTTGCTTGTGCCAAAATCTCACCAATGATTGGGGAGTCGGGCTCCGAGCCTCCAACGATTTCTAAATGTGCATGCGCATCAATGCAGCTCACTGGAAGTGGTTCTGGAAGCGGGGCGGGCTGCCGATCAATATCGCGATTGTGGCGATCAGCCATGCGTTCGGACTACTTCTCTTCTAAACGCGGGAAAAGGATTGCGCCTTTAGAGACGGCGCTACCTGCAGGTAATTGACCCCACTGCGCAACGTTCTCAATCTTTTGAGCGCCAATGTCACCAATTGAAATATCGGCACCTAAACTGCGCCACAATTTTTTGGCCGTTTCTGGCATGATCGAATTAAAGAGCACCGCCATTGCCCGCAGTGATTCGGCGGTGTTGTACAAAATGGCGTTTAGCTCAGCGACCCGAGTTTCATCCTTGGCAACAATCCAAGGCTCTTTCTCAGTGACAAAGCCATTGACTCGCTTGCAGAATTCCATGATGGCGTTAATGCCGCCTTGGAAGTCCAACGCGCAAATCGCAGCATCACTTATGCGAACTGTCTCTGCCAGGGCCCCGGAAAGTCCTTCTTCTGTTGCAACTGCTGGAATTAGGCCATCGCAATATTTTTCGACCATCGCAGTTAGACGTGACGCCAGGTTTCCAAAATCATTGGCCAATTCCGAGGTGTAGCGAGCGCCCATATCTTCCCAAGAGAAGGAGCCATCGGTACCAAATGGAATGGCGCGCAAAAAGTAATAGCGAAAAGCATCTACGCCGAAGTGATCAGTGATATCTCGAGGCGCAATTCCGGTTAGCTTGGTTTTGCTCATCTTTTCGCCACCGACTAACAACCAACCGTGGGCAAAAACTTTCTTGGGCAGTGGCAATCCAGCAGCCATCAACATGGCTGGCCAGATCACAGCATGAAAGCGCAAAATATCTTTTCCAACTAGGTGAACATCAGCTGGCCAAGTGCTTGCGAACTTTTTGCCGCCTTCAGAAGTTGGGTCATCGCCCAAACCAACGGCAGTGGCGTAATTTAATAGCGCATCAAACCAAACGTAAAAAACTTGATCGGTATCCCACGGAACCGGGATGCCCCAATCGAAGGTGGAACGAGAGATCGAAAGATCAGAAACGCCGCCCTCTAAAAACGAGAGAACTTCATTTCGTGCGCTGGCAGGTTCACATGCCGAAGGATCGGTTTTGTAGCGTTCAATCAATTGCGGCACAAACTCTGACAACTTGAAGAACCAGTTAACTTCACTGACCATTTCCACGGTTGTGGCGTGGACTGGGCATTTGTTATCAATCAAATCGCCCGGAAGTTTAAACTCCTCGCAGGCAATGCAATATGGTCCCTCATACTTGCCGGAGTAGATAAAGCCGTTATCTTTGAGCCCTTGTAGAAAACGCTGTACCCGCTCCATGTGGCGGGGTTCGGTGGTTCTGATGAAATCATCATTGGCAATATTTAGGTGCTTCCAATTAGGAATCCACTCTTCATTTACTAACCGGTCACACCAATCCTGTGGTGAAGCCCCATTTTTTAGCGCGGTATTCATTACTTTTTGACCGTGCTCATCGGTTCCGGTTAAGAACCAGACGCCCTCGCCCTTTTGACGATGCCAGCGAGTCAGCACATCGCCAGCAACGGTTGTATAGGCATGACCGATATGCGGCGCATCATTTACATAATAAATGGGCGTACTCAGATAAAAGTTCTTCGCAGTTTCAGTTGCCATAGTGCAATCCTATCGAAATCTATTTACTGCCCGATTTGTGGTCGACCATCGCATCAAAGACCAAACGCTTGGCCAAGCCCGAACTCTTCGCAACGGCAACAATCGCCTCTTTTCGCGAAATTCCAGCCGCTTCCTGAGCTAATACGAGAGTGACTAAATCTGCGGGCAAAAAGTTGCGAGTACTGGGATCGAAACCAGCAAGCACCATCGTTATCTCCCCCCGCACTTCCCCGCTATTTGCCCAATCGAGCAGTTCGTTGAGCGAGCCACGAATCGTCTCTTCGTAAGTCTTCGTCATTTCACGGCAAATAGCAGCTTGTCGTTCCCCACCCAAGGTGGCTACGGCATCTGACAAGGTTTCAATAATTCGATGTGGCGCTTCAAAGAAGATTACGGTCCGGGTCTCCTCGGCCAATTCCGTGAACCAGGTTTGCCTGGCGCCTTGGGTCCTTGGCGGAAATCCTTCGAAACAGAATCGATCAGTGGCTAACCCCGATAACAACAAGGCGGTCGTGACTGCGCTCGGACCGGGCAGGACTTTTATTGCAATCTCATTTTCAATCGCCGCCCGAATCAATCGGTACCCAGGATCGCTGACTCCAGGTAGCCCAGCATCGGTGATAACCAAGAGATCGGAACCGCTCCGCATGATCGCGACCAATTCATCGATTCGCTCCAGCTCGTTGCCCTCAAAGAAGGAGATAACTCGAGCCTGATACTTGATCCCCAAATCCGAACACAATCGCGTGAATTTTCGGGAATCTTCGGCGGCGATATGGCTGGCGTCAATGATCACCTGCCGCAGGTGAGCGCTGGCATCGCGGGGGTCGCCCAAGGGGGCTGCGGCCAGAATCAACATGAGGTAATTGTCGCAGGCTTTAGGCTAACCCCATGACTGCCCTCACTGCCCGAAGCCGGGATACCTTGACCGCAATCGGATTTGGCTTGCTTGCCTTTGGCTTTCGAATCTGGCACCTATCGACCCCCAAGGGGTTTGTCTTCGATGAGGTCTATTACGCCAAGAATGCTTACTCACTTTTAAAACATGGTGTTGAAATCAGCACCAGCACCAAGATCGCCGAATTCATCGTTCACCCGCCAGTCGGTAAATGGTTGATTGCTATTGGGATCAAAATTTTTGGTTACAACGAATTTGGTTGGCGTATCAGTTCGGCAGTCTTTGGATCCGTTGCAATTGTCCTGATTTATTTCACAGCAAGAAAGTTATTTAATAACTATTTTTTGAGTTGCTCGGCCGCATTCTTGATGACCATCGATGGCCTGGAACTAGTTCACTCCAGGGTCGCGCTACTTGATCTCTTCCTAATGTTCTTCCTTCTTGTTGCACTATTAGCAATTCTCTATAGCAATCATTGGATTGCAGGAATAGCACTTGGGTTAGCTGCAGGAACTAAATGGAGCGGGCTCTACTCGATCATCGCTTACTTCGCTTTCGTTCTCTATGTCGACTATCGAAACTATCGCGCCCTAGAGCGAGAACGCGCACTGCTGGTAACGATTCGCGAAAAAGCACCGCTGCGCGTCTTGCAATATGGCGTTCTCCCTGTTGTTACCTACATTGCTACCTGGACGGGTTGGTTTGTTACCAAAACTGGATGGGATCGGAATTGGTCTAACGGTAAATCGAACTGGAGCTTCATCCCATCTGTTATTAGAAACTTCTGGCACTACCACGCCGAAATTCTTAACTTTCATGCCGGGCTAACAACTAAACATTCTTACTCCGCCAATCCATGGAGCTGGTTGATTATGGGTCGACCAACTTCTTTCTTTTACGGCACCCCTAAGACTTGTGGGGCGGCGAGTTGCTCCCAAGAGGTGATCGCACTTGGTACACCTTTCCTTTGGTGGACGGCAGTTTTCGCGATTGCCATAACTTTCGGTTATTGGATTTCGCGTCGCGAATGGCAGAGCGGACTCATTTTGCTCAGCCTTGGTGCGGCATACTTGCCTTGGTTCCTTTTTCAAAAGCGCACGATGTTCTCGTTCTATAGCATCGCATTTGAGCCATTCATTATTTTGGTCATAATTTTTTGCATGGCTAAATTCCTAGAACGCGATGACGATCCCAGAATTTTGAGAATTCGAAAATTTATCCTGATGTCAGGCATGGCTGTTATCGCTATCAACTTCCTGTACTTCTTACCGCTCTATACCGGCGGCGTTCTTACATACAGCTCTTGGTTCGGCCGAATGTGGTTTCCATCCTGGATTTAGCGTGGAGGTTTTAGAACTAAGCAGAACCGGCTAAAAGGCCCGGATTGGACGAACGTAGGCGCCGACGGCGTCGGATTTTGAGTTCGTATCTTGTTCGCCATCGGAGAAGGACTGCATCAGCGCACTAGTCGCGGGGGCACCGCTGTTCTCAGACGAGGACCAGTGCCAGTCCGACACCGACTCTTCCTGCGAATTTCTCTGTTCCCAGAGTTGGTTAAGTTCCGCTTGAGATGGCAGATACCAATCAATCAAATTATTTGGGCCTCGGTATTCACGGGATGCGGTTCCTGCCATGCCTGCCGTATTACCACCACCGCTTTGATTAACAATCGCCAGGGTATTTTTATACCCCGCGCCGATTTCAGTCGAAGTAGTTCCAATTGATTCGCTCGTATTTCCTGACCACGCATACTTTGCGACTGTCCAATACCCGGAAAGCGTCACTGGAGAGGCTTCCAAGTAATGGCACTGTCCCCCCGTCGGACTTCCCGTAGAAGTGAAGCCAGCGCCACAGTTAAAGCCAGCAGCTAAGTAATAGAAGATTCTTCCACCGCCAGGTCCAACGTCGCCAATAAAATAACTCGCGACCACCACTGCCGCAGTCACCGTAAAAGTAAATGTTGCATTTGCACTTCCCGTTGCGTTAGTTCCCGTCACTGTATAGACAGTGGCAGCGGCAACGGTTGTAGGAGTTCCCGTAAAGGCACCAGTTGTTGTACTGAAAGACATTCCAGCCGGAGCTGCGGGTGAAATCGCAAAGCTGGCAATAGCGCCACCAGTTGAGTTGATACTAAATCCGGTCGCTGCGCTATTGGCAGCGCGAGATTCTGAGGAGGCAGAGAGTGTGAAGGCAGGGGTTGAAACTGGGGCAGCTGGGGCATGTGGGGTAGTGATCGCGCCACTGACGCTGGAAGTTGCCGAGATGCCATCAGCGCTCACCGCAGTAATTGTGAAGGTGTATTGAGTCTGCGCCGAAAGGTTCCAAATATGAATCTGAGTCAGATTAGCTAGCGGGGCTCTTGCAACTTTAGTTGTGATTCCTGTGGTCAGATTCTTGATCAAGTAATAGGTAATTGGTGAATCTGTGAGATCTGCATCTTGGGAGATGCTCAAGATCGCACCGTCATGGGTATAGGCCAAACTGGAGGAGATCGTAGGGGACTTCGGAGCTGAGATAGCGCGTTAGTAATCGGTGGTTTTTTGATACTTAGCGCAGCTGGTGCGAATGAGTTGATATGAAAATAACGAATTAAGTGAGGTGCAGATGCGAAGGGTAATAAACCCAGCCCCAGAATGAGCCGGGCTATCAATTACCTCAGGATGAAAGATCGTGGCGGCATCTTCAGAGTCGCAGCTTTTCTTATTGGCCCGAAGAATCTCAGGAAGATGGGTTGTCAGATCGGTGCAGATCATTATGTTGGCAGCTGGAGTGGCAGCATGAGATGTGGTGGTGAGAGCAACTAACGAGGAGGCGATAAGAGCAAGAGTTAGAAGCGCAGCATTATTTTTATCAGCCAGTTTCATGAGCGATCTCGAGATCCCCGGCATCCGCAGGATGCGGTGCTACTTCTCCAGCTAGAACTTAAGTCTCAACCGCTTGTTGGCGCGGGACAAGAAATTGGCGTGTGATGTTCAACTTTTAGGCACTTTGTAGTGGTGGCTCTGCGGGATAGCCTCTTCAATCCAACATCACACTCCAAACTCACTGCTTTCTCTTTACTTTGATAGGTATGGAGCGAAGCATTAACAAGCAAAGTCGTTTTGCGAAGTTTCCGAAGGGCAAGTACCCAAAATGAAAGCACTCGTATATGGCGGACCTGGAATCAAGTCTTGGATCGATGTCCCCGATCCGGTGATTCAAAATCCAACAGATGTAATTGTGCGATTAGACACGACAACTATTTGTGGAACAGATTTACATATTCTGAAAGGCGATGTACCTGCAGTCACCCCTGGTCGAATCTTGGGCCATGAAGGCGTCGGAAAGATCACTGAAGTTGGCTCTTCGGTTACCAACCTTAAGGTTGGCGATAGAGTAATTATTTCTTGCATTAAGTCCTGTGGCTCTTGTGCCAATTGCAAGATGGGTCTTTATTCACATTGCCTTGGTGACGAAGGCGCGTCTGGAATTGGCTGGGTCTTTGGACACCTGATCGATGGAACCCAAGCTGAATATGTCCGTGTTCCATATGCAGAAAATTCCCTTTACAAGCTACCTGCGAGTGTCACCGACGAAGAAGGTCTCATGCTCTCCGATATCTTTCCAACGGGATTTGAAATTGGAGTTCAGTATGGTGGCGTAAAGCCAGGCGATGTAGTTGCCGTTATTGGCGCCGGTCCTGTTGGGTTGGCTGCCATTGCAACCGCTGGTCTCTACGGTGCGGCAAAGATCATTGCTATTGATCTTGATCTAAACCGCTTAGAAAAATCTCGCGAGTTCGGTGCAACTGATACCGTCCTTTCTGGAACAGCAACTTGGAAAGCGGAAGTAATGGCCATGACTGATGGCGCCGGAGTTGATGTTTCCATTGAGGCAGTTGGAGTTCCGACAACCTTCACAATGGCAACGGAGATAGTTCGCCCTGGCGGCCATGTTGCAAACGTCGGCGTGCATGGCAAAGAGGTTCCACTGCACCTTGAGAGCCTTTGGATTCAAAACATCTTCATCAGTATGGGATTGGTCAATACAAATACCACACCAATGCTGCTGAAGTTGATCGAAAGCAAGAAGTTGCCTGCGCACAAGATGGTTACCCATCGCTTCACCTTTGATCAATTCATGGAGGCCTATGACACCTTTGGCAGGGCGGCCGAAACGAAGGCGTTGAAAGTAGCTATCGCCCGCTAGTAACTGAAGCAAAGCAAAAGAATAAAGATTGAGCCCGCATCACCCGAAGGAGCAGATGCGGGCTTAAATATTGCCACATATTCCGCGTGGAGCTGAGGGGAATCGAACCCCTGGCCTCCTCGTTGCGAACGAGGCGCGCTACCAACTGCGCTACAGCCCCTAATTACGTGGGGCTTCAGGCTAGCACTAGTCGTTTACGGCTTTAGATTCCCGAACGTCAAGATTCTCGACAGCGGCTTGTTCGGCTAGCTCTTGGTCAAAGATATCTTCCCGCGTAGGAAGCAAGAAAGTTTGAAGCAGAATCTCTTCTTCTAACCAGGTACCCGGAACCGTTAGATCGATAATTCGCTTAGGCGTAATGGCCTTTGGCGCACTGGCATATGTTGGTTTCGGTACTGAAATTGGCTGCCAACTTTGGCGCTCTCGCGGAATAACAACGACCCCTGCAGTATCTAAACGTTCAGTGAGCGGTACCCAATTTTCAGAACTCTCACTTCGTTCACGTGCAAAAGTAATTCGTTCTGTTGGCTCAAGTTTAATTTCAGCAGTGGTGATTTGTTTAAGTGCATTCAATCGTCTAGTGCGAAGTTGAGTAGCGATGATCTGACGACGAACTGAAACGCTATAAATTGCGAGCGCTGAAAGTGGAATGAAAAGTAGTGACCATGAAATTGTGCCAACACTTACTACTACGAGCGTTCCTAAAAATGAGGTAGCCAGAGTTGAAAATATAATTCGACGGCGAGCAATAATTTTTCGCTTAATGTCTGGTGCAACAATTTCTGGTCGGAAATCTGCCCGATCTTTTTCGGTAACCGACTTCATTGCACTCTTCGCGCGTTCGGCAGAACGGCCAGTTACTTCTTCGTGGCTGGTAATCCAACGCGGAAGAAAATATGCGACCCACATCCCGATGATGATTAGGTAGATCAAACTGGACGCCATAATGACAAACCTTAGACTTCCAAGCCTAAAAATGTCGGGATTTGCCTTGTATGTCCACTTTGAAATTAATTATTTTTATGGTGCGCTGTTAAACATTGTTTACTGAATTGCGGGATTTTCTTTATAAAAGGAGAGATGGTCGCGCCATTTCCCATCGATGTGCAGGAATCGCGGGCGAAGGCCTTCGAAGGTATAGCCGCATTTTTCGGCCACTTTCTTCGAAGCTAAGTTCTCGGGCCGAAGGTTGATCTCGATCCGATGAAGGGCCAGACCTTCGAAGGCATACTGAGTAACTAGGTTGACCGAACGGGTAGTGATCCCCTTATTGGCAAAGCGCGAATCAATCCAGTAGCCGATGTGAGCCCCCCGAAGGGCGCCAAAAACAATGCCTCCAAGCGTTATTTGGCCAACAAATTTCGATTTTCCGCCTTCGGTAAACCAAATTCCTAATGAAATTGAGCGAAGTTGTCGCCCTTCGCGCCGGTGCTGCGTCACCATTTCATAATAGGTTGGTAGTGCCCGATCACTTGGCTCACCCAAAATTACCGGCTTAGTTGCCTCCCACGGTGAGAGCCATTCTCGGTTAGCCCGGCGGACTTCATCCCAACGTTTCCGATCCCGAAATCGCAGCGGCCTTAGCGTGAGCTCGCCATCGCGAAGAATTATGGGCCAGGGAGTGCTCAATTAATTATTGCTTCGTTCGAGAATTATTACATTTACCATTTCACCGGCTTTAAATCCTTGGCTCTTTTCAGGAACGGCGATTAAACCAGCCGCGTCGGAGAGTGAGATCAAATCGCTCTGATCGGGCAGCGCAATTGCAGTGCCATTGGATTCGATTGCCGCTCGGATATAGCTGGTCTTGCCGATTGGTGAGGTAACCGATTCCGCGAGCGGCAGCGAGAGCACATTTCTAAATACATTTGAAGCACCAAGCATGGTTCGAATCATGGGGCGAATAAATATTTCCATCGACAAAAAGGCGCCGATTGGATCGCCGGGCAAAGTTACAACCGGAGTCTTATCAGGACCGATCAGTCCAAAATTATGTTGTCCGCTTTCGGCCAGATTGGGAGTCACAGTGGTGATATCGCCCATCTCAGCCAAAACTCCAGTAATTAAGGCAAAGGACTCGTCTTGGCTCTCGCCGCTGATGACAATTAAATCGGCGCGAACCAGTTGATCTTCGACGATTTGGCGCAGTTGGGCATGGTTTTCTGGAATGGTGTGAACCCGATAGCCAGTGGCTCCAGCTTCGCGTACTGCGGTAGTTAGCATCCAAGAGTTAGTTTCGTATTCGTCCTCTTCGTCGCCCAACGGTTGACCGGGTTCAACTAAGTCATCGCCGGCCGAAATAACGACAACCCGAGGATGTGGCCTGGTGGGCAATCGATCCAATCCGATCGAGGCGGCCAGCCCAATTTGGGTAGATCTAATTCGAGAGCCAGCCCGAAGGACCAACCGCTCCCCTGCGAAAATGTCCTGGGCCAGACTGGCGCCATGGGCATCCAAGAGCGGCATATCAAAGGGTTCTAGCGGGTGCGAGATTGCCAGCAATTGGTCGAGAAAATCGCTGACTCTGCTATCCATGACTAAACCCTACTTCTTCCTTAGAGTAAAGCCATGCATTTTTCAGCGTTAGCGAAGTTCTAAAGATGACCCAAAACGAAAAAACGGAACTTAGAAAGTATTACCGCCATGAACGCGAAGTTCGATTCGCCCAAGATTCCTGGCTTCACATACTGGCTTCCGCTGAATTCAAGGCGGCGAATCGTATTGCCTCATACCTTGCTTATGGCAGCGAACCGGCGACGCAGGATCTGCATCAAGAGCTGCACCGCCAAGGCAAGGTGATCTATCTCCCAAAGTTGCTTCCCGATAACGATCTGGCCTGGATTGAATGGGATGGTGAAATTTCCAACCTCACGCAATCGGGAAAGATTATGGAGCCAAAGGGAACACCAATTTCCCGGGCGAGTGAAAGTGAAATCGAAATCGTGATTGTGCCAGCGCTGCACATCGACCGCGATGGAAATCGGTTAGGACAAGGCGGCGGCTCTTATGACCGAGCACTTGCTCGGATTTCGGCCTGGAAAATTGCCTTGGTCCACAGCGGCGAAATCACCAGCGAAGCAATCCCTGCTGAAAGCCATGATCAAAAAGTTGATGCGGCGGCAACCCCGGATCTAATCGTGCGCTTTCGAAAGTAAGTTATTTATAACTCGTTTAAATGACGCGCCATGACAACTCGTTGGATCTGATTGGTGCCTTCGTAAATCTGAGTCAATTTGGCATCGCGCATCATTCGTTCAACTGGATAATCGCTGACGTAGCCATAGCCGCCTAAAATCTGAACGGCATCGGTAGTAACTTTCATGGCCACATCGGAGGCAAAACACTTACAGGCTGCTGAGTAAAAGGTTAAATCCGAATCCCCGCGTTCGCTTTTTACAGCGGCGGTATAAACCAAAGTGCGCGCAGCAGCAATCTGCATGGCCATATCGGCCAACATAAATTGAATCCCTTGAAAATCAAAGATCGGTTTTCCGAATTGAATTCGCTCGTGCGAATATTTCAACGCGGCGTCGAATGCGCCTTGAGCTATACCCAGAGCTTGGGCGGCAATGGTGATTCGGGTGTGATCCAAAGTCTTCATCGCGATCCCGAAGCCATCGCCGATTTCACCCAGCCGACGATCATCGGAAACTCGAACGTTATCCAGATAGACCTCTCTGGTTGGTGAGCCACGAAAGCCCATCTTCTTCTCATGAGCACCGAATGAAACGCCGGCATCGCTCTTCTCAACTATAAATGCGGTAATTCCCTTCGCGCCAAGTTCTGGATTGGTCGATGCCAGAACGGTATAAAACTCGGAAAATCCCGCGTTTGAAATCCATTTCTTGCTGCCGGAAATTATCCAACCATCGCCATCGCGAACTGCTTTAGTTTTCATCGCGGCGGCGTCGGAGCCCGCTTCGGATTCGGAAAGGCAATAGGAGAAACCTTTTCCAGCCACCAACTGTGACAAATACTTCTGCTTCTGGGACGCGCTTCCTGCGAGCAGCAACGGTACTGAACCCAATTTATTTACTGCTGGAATTAATGAACTTGAACCGCAGCCCCTCGCTACCTCTTCAATAATAATTACCGTCGCTAACGCATCGGCGCCTTGACCGCCATATTCGGATGGTACGTGGGCAGCTGCCAAATCCGCTGCGTGCAAAGCTTCATATGCTTCTTGTGGAAAGCGCGCCGCTTCATCAACATCATGGGCGAACGGTGTGACCTTCTTTGAAACCAGCGCTTTAACGCTTTCGCGCAGTTCTTCGTACTCGGGAGCTATCAGTGCATCCATGGCTTAATTAACCCAGTTCCGTTGGTGATCGTCTAGTTAATTCTCGGGGTTTTCCTGGTCCCGGCGGGCCAAGTTCAATAAGTGCTTGTTATACGTTGCTAATTCATCATCATCGCCCATGGCCACCGCGCGATCGGATGCTCGATCCAACCGTTTTGCTTCGCGCGAATCATCGCGAACCCACTGAATAAAAGTGGCGATCAATGCGATCAATATTGGAATCTCACCCATCGCCCAGCCAACCGCGCCACCTGCCTTTTGATCAGCGAGCAGATCCAACGACCAAGGTCGATTCAGGGCTGCGAAATAGCCATGATCTAGCAGCGAGCTAGAAGACATTAAGGCCACCGAGAAAAAGGCGTGAATGCTCATGGCGGCAAAGAGAATGATGATCCGAACCAGATGCGGCACCCGCTGTGGATTCGGGTCAATTCCAACAATTACGTGGAAAAAGAGAAAGCCAGCCGCTAGAAAATGGATATCCATTAATAGGTGTCCACTGTGACTCTTCATTAAGCCGCCAAAAATCGGCGTCATATAAAGCAGGAAGAGTGAACCATCGAAGATCGCAAGCGCCGTGATGGGATTGGTGATCGTTCTGGCGTAGCGCGAATGTAAGAATGCCAAGAAGGTAGCCCTAACACCACGTTCAGATGGGGTGCGCCCGATTGGCAAAGTACGAAGGGCCAGCGTGATTGGAGCACTCAATACAAATCCAATTGGCGCGATCATTCCCAAGATCATATGAGCCACCATGTGAAGGGAGAAAGAAAAATGCGAGTAGACGCCAATTCCGCCGCTGGTTGCGAAGTCGGTAGTTACAACACCGAGGATAAAAGCAACGGTACGACCTTTGGGCCAGCTATCGCCCCGACGAGCTAGCAACACAACACCGCGGATATAGAGAGCGGTTGCCAACAAGAGCAGCCCAATGAAAGTTCCATCCGGCGCATATTCGGTCAAAATCTTCATAAAGGTTGGCGCGGGTGGCATTACAACGCCAGTCAAATTCAAGGCGGCATCGAAAGGTGCTGTGGCAGTTGCATTTGAAACTGGTGGTTGGGTAACTGATAGCCATCCGCCTATTACAACGGTAATTGTCATGACAAAAAGTTCAGCGGTTATTAGTTGAAATACCGCTCTGGTGCCGGAAAGTTCCCGCGCGATATATCGGCGGTGACGAACACCAAACCCAATCAGAATGGCCATCAACGCCACCTTCAAAATAACCAGTACGCCATACATCGAATTCCAGCCCGCCCAGAAATTCAATCTGGTCCAAGCATTGACCACTCCGCTAATCGCAACAATAACGGCGCACCATAATGCCAACGAACTAAAACGTGCCAAGCTCTTTTCGCGATTGACTGGCGAAATTACCAACAGCCCAACAATTCCACCCACCCAAAGCGAGATTGCCAGAACGTGAAAGAGTAACGAGCCAATTGCTAGGCCGTGATTACCGGCACTGCTGGAGTGGCTCTGGAAAACTGGCAGAACGAATCCCAGTAAAGTGAAGGCCAACGCCACATTAAAACTGCCGATCTTTTTCATTCGGCCGAGCGATGCCAAGATTGTCGCGGCAATCAAAAGCTGTACGAAATAACTATGTCCCAATGACGTTTGGGTAAAGAAAGACTTCATCGTTGTTGGATCTAACGAAGAACCAATCGGTTGCGCCAACAAATTTGAAATCTCAAGAACTACATTTCCCAGAATGCAAATAAACCAAACCAAGAAGGCAAAGCGGATTAAATCGCGAACTCTAAAACCTTCTTTGGTGATTCGGCCATGCTCTTCTTCAATCAGAAATGAAACTGAAAATAGCAATCCAATTGCGATGATTCCGGCGACCAAACTTAAATCTTTAACAATTGGAATTAGGGTGCCAACCAGTGGGCCAGCATCTGGGAAATGAGTAACTGCTTCAAGGAACATGGCGGTTTAAATCTACTTTCGCTTACGCTTTTTTGTTCCCGATCGAATAATAATAATCGCGTACCAAACTAAGAAGAGAAAGACGAAAAGTGCGGCAATCAAAAGTGCATAAATCAAAGTACTGGTCGAGGCATTGGGTGCTGGCTTTGCGCTGAGGGTTGCCATGGTTGGCCTGCTGCTGGGAGCGGCGATCACAGCAGGAGCATTAAACGTAAAACTAAAAGTGCCGGTTAGCGGGTCTTCATTTACCGCCAGCAACGTATAAGTCACGGTGTAGACCCCGGTGGCCGTTAGCGGCTTCATCCCGACTACGGCAGTATCAATATTGATCGCCAACGAGCCATCATCAACTCGAACGCCCATGGAATCGGTAACGCTGACGCTGTTGCCTTGGTCCATTAACGGGGTGGCGGTAGTAATCGAAACCGCGTTCGGAGCCACCACCAGGATGGCATCGGCCAAGGGTGATGTGTTGATTATCGAGTTGGCGTTTGCCAGGCTTGGGATCAAGAGAAAGGCGAAACTGAGCGCTAAAACCTGGAACTTTCTCATGCCCAGCCTCTCTCGATTAGAACCAATGGGCTCACTTCTTTAGACTACTGCCCATGCCCA
Source organism: uncultured Actinomycetes bacterium (assembly GCA_903873185.1). Classification (GTDB taxonomy): domain Bacteria; phylum Actinomycetota; class Actinomycetes; order Nanopelagicales; family Nanopelagicaceae; genus CAIMZW01. Next base: position 5,474 of record CAIQNN010000027.1, on the reverse strand, counting down.
CATATCAATATGCCTGCACCGCCTGTGGCCATGAATTTGAGCTCTTTCAAGCCTTCTCCGAAGATGCCATTTCAATCTGCCCGCTCTGCCAGGGCGAGGTACGCAAGGTCTACTCCAATGTGGGTGTCGTTTTTAAAGGTTCTGGTTTCTATAAGAATGACTCTCGAACCAGCACGACTTCAACCGAGAAGAAGAGTCCGACTCCAGCACCAACGTCGGCACCAAAGAGCGATCCCGCTCCTTAAGGTTTACTTAAATTTCGTTAGTCGTGGTGCGGCGGTTTCTCGGCGGCGATTTCAGCATCGCGTCGATCATCTGGTTCATTATCAACTTCATCTGAAGTAATCTTCGGCAAAATTTTTGGATCACTCATTTCTTAGCCACCTTCTTAACAGTCTTTAATTTGGTAGCTGGCGCTGCGCCTTGCAGGGCAACCTCGATCGAATCTAAAACTAAATGAATTGCTTCTTCCGGTAATAAGCCATCTAAAACCAGCATTGATGAGCCATGAATAGCGGCCCAAACTAAGATTTCGGCATTTGGCCGAACCGCTGGATCTACTGCGCCAATTGCCGACATCTCTTCCAACCCCGAGACCAGCAACTGCCAAGCACGCGAGTTCGCCTTTTCATCAAATTTTCCCATCGCGCAAAGCGGACCGAAACAGAGGCGAAAGAGATTGGGATTATTTTTAGCGAAACTGAAGTAGGCCACGCCAATTGCCCGAAATCGCTTACGGGTAGCGGTAGCGGATTTTCCTGGGATCGACTTTAACGCCACTTCTTGTTCATCAGCCAGCTCATCAAAAATGGTGCGCCCCAGCGCGCCCAGCAGCGCATCTTTATCTGGGAAGTGGTGATAGACGGCGGATGGGCTCACACCGATCTTTGCGGCAACCTCGCGCATCGAGACGTGGTCAGCGCCATTAGCAGCTACCAGTTCTCGGGCTTGGGAAATGAGAGCCGCCACCAAGTCGCCATGGTGGTAGCCAGCCTTCGCCAGAATTGCCTCAGATGCCATGTGCTTAGTATCGCGCTAAACTTGACAGTGTTCAAATAGCCGCGCATAATCTGACCATTGTTCAGATAGCGGATAGGAGCGGATGATGTTCGAAAAATTTGGTGCGGTACTAGTTCGGCAACGTAAGCGCGTTTTAGCGCTCTTTATTTTGGCGGTCATAGTCGCAGGCGGGGTTGGCTCCCTGGTCTTCGCACGCCTCTCAAATGGCGGTTACAGCGACCCCAAGAGCGACTCTTCCAAAGTTTCGGTCTATCTAGCCAACACTTTCCACGTGAAGGATCCCGCCATCGTTCTGGCAGTTGATGCCGGAAAATCGGTCACCGACCCAACTGTGGTCACCAATGCCACGGCTCTAGAAAGCGCGATTCGCTCTGAACCTGGCGTTACCAAGACACTTTCCTATTGGTCAACTGGCGGGGCTCCAACCCTGATGAGCAAAGACGGCAACGCCTCTTACATCTTCATTTATTCAACCGAGAGCGATCCATCGACCGCCACTGACCTGGCGAAACGGATTCAAGCTAAATACGACGGAACTAAGAATGGCTTGCGGACCTATGTCGGCGGCTATGCCACCTTTAGCTTTGCCATCAGCAACCGAATTTCTAAAGACCTGGCGCTAGCCGAAGCTATTTCGATTCCAGCCACCTTTATTTTGTTGGCCTTTGTATTCGGTGGCTTAATCGCATCAGCGATGCCATTGGTAGTTGGGCTCAGCGCAATTCTTGGCGCTTTCCTGGCCTTGTACTTAATTAGCTTGGCTACCGGTGTCAGCATCTTCGCGCTGAACTTAGTAACTGGTATGGGTCTTGGCTTGGGTATCGATTACTCGCTCTTGATTGTTAACCGCTTCCGCGAAGAACTGCACCATGGCAAGAGCGTCGCCGAGTCCGTTATAAAAACGGTTTCAACTGCAGGGCGAACCGTCTTCTTTTCCGGCGTGACCGTCATGATCACGCTATCCGCGTTGATGTTCTTCCCACAAATGTTCCTTAAGTCCTTTGGTTATGCCGGTGTCACCGTTGTTGCAATGGCAGTCCTTGGTGCGCTAATTCCACTTCCTGCGATCCTGGCCTTGCTAGGAAATCGAATCGATAAATTGGTGGTTCGCCGAAGTGCCATTACGCCGAAGGAAGATGGCCGCTGGGCACAGACCGCACGTTTTGTAATGCGTCGCCCGGTTGCTGTTGTGGTCCTTTCATTTATTCTTCTCGGAACGCTTGCCGCGCCGCTAAAGGGAATCGTCTTCTCTCAGGTAGACAGTCGAGTCTTACCAGCATCAGATAAGGCTGCACTTGCTGCTGCCGTTTCGCTGAATAAATTTCCTGGCCAAGAAGGCAGCCCAATCGAAATCATCATTCCTAATGGCGTCGGTCAAGATGCAACCATTGCTAAATATCTCGCTGCGCTAAAGCAAGTTCCTGGAGTTGGCGGCGTTGGTACGCCAGAAGCTTCGGGCTCCACCTTACGATTGACTGCGATTCCAACGATTAGTTCCCGAACTCCAGCGGCCCAAACAATGATCGATAACATCCGAGCGCTTTCCGCTCCAGCTGGGACATTGATCGGCGGCGTTGCTGCCGATTACGCCGATAGCCAAGCTGGAATTGCCAGAACCCTGCCATGGGCGCTGGGCTGGATTGCGATCGGAACTTTGTTGCTGCTCTTTATGTTTACGGGCTCCATCATCCTTCCGATCAAAGCCGTGATCTTGAATGTACTTTCCCTGGGTGCCACTTTGGGCGCACTGACCTGGATCTTCATCGATGGACACATGAATTGGTTAGTCGGAAAATTCACCCTAACCGGTTCGCTCGATACCTCGATGGTCATCTTGATCGCCGTCGTCGCCTTCGGACTTTCGATGGACTACGAGGTCTTCTTGCTCTCGCGAATTAAAGAAGAGCACGAATCCGGCAAATCCAATATCGAATCAGTGGCCACCGGTCTCCAACGTTCGGCTCGGATCATCACCGCTGCCGCCATGTTGCTCGCCATCGTCTTCGCTGCTTTCTTAACCAGCGGAGTAACCAACATCAAGACCTTGGGATTCGGAGTGGCCTTTGCCATCTTGTTGGATGCCACTGTTGTCCGAGCCTTTTTGGTACCAGCCTTAATGCGGCTCTTCGGCGAGCGAAACTGGTGGGCGCCGGCATCACTAAAACGCTTCACCATCAGCCACTAGCCAACGCATCTCCCCCGGCTCGAAGTGAATTAGGCTCCTCTCCATACCAAAGAGGAGCCTAAGATGGATTTGATCGTCACCCTGCAATGCAGTGACCAGCCAGGGATCGTCCACGCAATGACATCTGCGATCTTGGCCTGCGGCGGCAACATAATCGAGAATCAACAATTCACTGACCCCGATTCCAATGTCTTTGTCATGCGCACCCGCTTTGAAACCGAGATCTCATTTAAAGAAGCCGAGACGCTGCTCCGAACTGAATTGGAAAGATTCGCGCCAAACTTAAGTTTGCGCGAATATTCCGTTAAGAAGCGGGCAATAATCATGGTCACAACGGAAAGCCACTGCTTGCGCGAACTCCTCTTCCTTCGCGAGATCGGCGAAATGCCCGTTGAAATAGTTGGCGTATTTTCCAATCACAATCACCTGCGAGAGCTCGTTGAATCAGCTGGTTTAACTTTCACGCACCTGCCTTTGGCAGCGCTTGGCAAAGAGATGGCCGAACGCGATGTTCTAAAGTTCGTTGTCGAAAATGAAGTTCAGTTTGTAATTCTGGCTCGATACATGCAGATCTTGTCGCACAATTTCTGCCAGCAATTGGCCGGCAAAATAATTAATATTCACCACTCATTTTTACCAGGATTTAAAGGCTCTAAGCCCTACCACCAAGCCCATGCACGTGGCGTAAAGGTGATCGGCGCAACCGCACACTTCGTTACCGCGGACTTAGATGAAGGCCCAATCATCGACCAAGATGTTGCCCATGTAACTCATCAGCTCTCACCAGAAGAGTTAATCGCACTGGGCCGAGATATCGAACGCCGCGTTCTATCTCGGGCAGTAAAACTATTTGCCGAAGATCGAATCTTCATCGTGGGACAGAAGACAATAGTTTTTAACTAAATCTGTATTCGCTACACGTTAATAATCGTCGAGGCGATCTTCTTTTCTTCCACTAGCCCCGCTTGAACTATGTATCGCTTAGGGGCGTTGCCAATATAGCCAAAAGGATAACAAGTACTTAAGGTCAATATTGCCCCACTTGTCGGAACGATTACCGTCTTGTCATCGGCACTTACAATTCGAAACTTGTGTACTTCATAGATAAAAACGCCATAATCTGTTGTGACTGTTAGTAAATCTCCCAATTTTAAACTTCCGAGATTTCTAAATACCGAATCTCTGTGACCAGCAAGGACCGAGTTATCAGTAGCGCCCGGCATCACGCTGCCAACAAAATGCCCAACGCCCATTTTCAATTCTTTGGTTCCCGTGCCCTCCACTATGGGGATAACTCTTTGCAATCGCGGGATGGCGAGAGAGCCGAATATTTCGCCAACTTTGGGCGCTGTCGCTACTTGTAAGGAGCTCACATTTGTCGGGATATTCAACTTGGGCAGATACATCGTGCCCAAGTTGGAGTTCATCTGATAGATCTGGATCCCGGCATAACCGACTGTTCCTAGACCAGTTGAAACAACTAGAACAGAAACAATTGTTAATACTGCGCGGGAGCGCTTCATTTGATCTACTTTTTATCTCAGTTGAAGATTGAAGATTTGCGAAGCCCGAATGCACCAGCCGCGCTAACAAGCAACCCGATGGCCAATAAGTTGAACCAAGGTGTTGATGTTGTTGGCAAAGTTCCACCAGTCACCGTTGTTGGCGTTTCAACGACGGGTTCTACGAAAACCCCAACATCGCTACTAGTTCTGATAATTGTTACATCTTGTCCAGCTTGCAACATGATATGTCCGTTTTCGATTCCGACTCCGGACCAGCTCCCACCATATCCAGGAACAAGCGCAGTGCTAACAACGTAACTTCCAACAGGAAGAATAAATGTCACTCCAGCCCCGTCAGCGCCCATAAATGGACTGCCTACTACATCCGTACCCCAATGCTTAACATTAAAAATGAAATTTGATGGGGTGTCAGTGCCAAGATTGTCATTTACGACTTTACTAATAACATGGATCGTTCCAGTTGCCGCCGGCGCCGCGGCATTTGATGGTGTAACCAAAAGCCCAGTAATCACTACCGCGCCTAGAAGGGCGAGACTTTTACGACTATTAATTCGCATTTTAGGTTCTTCCAATTCTTAAAACTTTACAAAGGAGAAGATCTTCTTTGCTTCTTTCACGGTAGCCCCGTAACGATGGGTGTAGGGAAGAAAATATTGTGGACTTTCTGTGGTTCTATCCAGATGTGATGTGCATTACCTCATTTATGACATGAGAGCTCTCGTGGAAGTATTTGGCCAAAACAG